>NZ_JBEXPY010000017.1:0-149953 GCF_040612315.1 Streptomyces sp. NPDC006435 | reverse complement strand
AGGTCGTCCCACATGAACCAGAAGCGGTCCTGTCCGGGCGTACCGAAGAGGTACAGGATCAGGTCCTGGTCCAGGGTGATGCGACCGAAGTCCATCGCGACGGTCGTCGTCGTCTTGCCACCGGTGTGCGTCAGGTCGTCGATGCCCGCCGAGGCGGACGTCATCACGGCCTCGGTGCGCAACGGATTGATCTCCGAGACGGCACCGACGAACGTGGTCTTGCCCACGCCGAAGCCCCCGGCCACCACGATCTTCGCCGAGGTGGTGGCACGGGCAGCACCGCCGCTAGAGCTTGCGAAGTCCACTGAGCACCCTTTCGAGCAGTGTCACGTCCGGCGCGCCGCCGGCCTCTCCGTTGCCCGGCTGGTGAATGGCCACCATGCCGGCTTCCGCCAGGTCCGCGACGAGGATCCGGGCCACCCCGAGCGGCATCGACAGCAGGGCCGAGACCTCTGCCACCGACTTGACCTCACGGCAGAGGTGGCAGATCCGCTGGTGCTCGGGAAGCAGTGTCCCCAGGTGCGCGGGGTCGGCCGTGGTGGATACCAGCGCCTCTATGGCGAGCTGGTAGCGCGGCCGGGTCCGGCCACCGGTCATGGCGTACGGGCGGACCAGTGGCTGGTCGCCTTCACCGTCGTACGACGCGTGGTTCAGCGCGCCGTACGGGTCGGGTGAGGCGGGTGGCGGGGTCATGAATCCTCCGGGCGTGACAGCAGTTCTTCCTTGCCGTCTGAAGGGGCCGGTGGGGGGCTCTAAGCGGCCGGACGGGCGAGGGATGAGGGCATGGGCTGGGTCGATCGAATCTGTCATCGGTCCACGGCCGCCTAATGGAGCAGGCTGCCCTGGAGCTCGGCGCGGAGGTCGGGGGTGAGGACGGTGCCCGCGCGGTCGACCAGCAGGGCCATCTCGTACCCGACCAGGCCGATGTCGGCGTCCGGGTGGGCGAGGACGGCCAGTGAGGAGCCGTCCGAGATGGACATGAGGAAGAGGAAGCCGCGCTCCATCTCCACCACGGTCTGACTGACGGCGCCGCCCTCGAAGATGCGGGAGGCGCCCGCGGTCAGCGAGGTCAGGCCGGAGGCGACGGCCGCCAGCTGGTCGGCGCGGTCGCGGGGGAATCCTTCGGACATGGCCAGCAGGAGTCCGTCGGCGGAGACCACCACCGTGTGGGACACCCCGGGGGTGTTGTCCACGAAGTTGGTGATCAGCCAGTTCAGATTCTGCGCGGCCTGACTCATCGGGCTCAACTAACGCTCCTGCTGGTGAGTGGGGCCGAGTGGGAAACTGCCGGTCGACTGGTTGTTGTTGTTGGCCTGTCGACCCTGCTGGATGCCCCGGCGGAGATTGGTCAACCGCCCGCGCACGTCGTCGGGCGCGCGTGAGACCTGGGGGCCGGACTGGTGGTTCTGCTGCTGGGCGGTACCCGGCACCAGGTTGGCGCGGGGCACACGGCGCGGAAGTCCGGAGGTGGTCACTCCGCCTGCCGCGGGCTTCTTGACCCGCTCCGCCTGCCGCACGAGTTCGTCGTTCGGCGAGGGGCGCCAGGTGGGCGTGGACCCGGTGTCCTCCGCGGTGGGACGCGGCGCCTCGGGAGCGGACCGCTCCGGGGCCGGCCGCTGCGGGAGGGACGCGGACGCCTGCGGTTCGGGTTCGGGGGCCTGCTGCGGCTCGGGAGCCTGCTGCGGGCTGTGGAACCAGTTGGTCTCCAGGGTGTCGTACAGCGGCGTACGACCGTCCCCGGGACCGGCCACGGGAGGCAGCGCCTCGGCCTGCGGCTGCGGCGGCAGGACCGGACGGTACTGCGCGTCGTCCGCGGACGGGCGCGGGGCGCCGAAGTCCGACTCGCCCTCCGGCCCGCGCCGGAGCGGGGTGTCCAGGCCCTGTGGCTGGGTGGGCTGGGGCTGTCCGAAGTCGGGGCGGGCGAACTGGCCGGTGCCGGCCGGGTCCTGCGGGGCCTGGCCCGCGAAGTCGGGGCGGGCGAACTGGCCGGTACCCGTCGGGTCCTGGGCTGCGAAGTCGGGGCGGGCGAACTGGCCGGTGCCCGTCGGGTCCTGCGGGGCCTGGCCCGCGAAGTCGGGACGTGCGAACTGGCCGGTACCGGTCAGGTCCTGCGGAGCGTGTGCCTGCGGAGCCGGGGCCGAGAAGTCCGGGCGGGCGAACTGAGCGGTGCCGGCCGGGTCCTGCGGGGCCTGGCCCGCGAAGTCGGGGCGGGCGAACTGGCCGGTGCCCGTCGGGTCCTGCGCGGACAGGTCCTGCGGGGCCGGGGCGGAGAAGTCCGGGCGGGCGAACTCGGCGGTGGAGCCGGGGCCCTCCCGGTCGTCCATGACCGGCCGCGAGGGCAGCGGCGGGCTCATCGGCCGCTGGAACTGGCCGGTGGAATCGGGCTCCTCGTGACCGCGCGGGGCGTCGGGCCGGCCGAGCCGCGACGCGGACGACTCCTCGGCACCCCAACTGGTGGTCTGCGGGCGCTGCGGGGCGGGGTTGCCACCGGGCAGCTCGGCGCGCGGACCGCCGGCCGGGGGCAGCCGGAGACCGGACTCGTCCTGGCCACCGGGACGCTGGAAGCCACCCGGACCGGCCGGGGCCTGCTGGGGCCGGGGCTGCTGCGGCTGCTGCCACGGGGCGGGGGCGTTGCGGTCCTGGCGGCCCGGACCCTGACGGTCCTGGTCCTGGCGGTTCTGGCCGAACAGGTCGGGACGGCCCGACTCGGTGAGGCCCGAGCCGTCGCCCTGGCCACGGCCACCGGCCCTGGCACCGCCGAAGGCACCGGCGAGGCCGCCGCCGCCCTGACGCTGCGGCGGTTCCTGCCGGAAGACGTCCTGCGGACCCGTGCCGGGCTGCGGGGCGGGGTTCTGCCGGCCGTTGCCGACGTCGCGCGAGGGCAGCGCGGCACGCGGCGCGGAGCCCGGACCGACCTGACCGCGCGAGGCACCCGGCCCCGAGGCTGCCCGGCCCGAGGGGGCGCCGCCGATGCCGGGACGCGAACCGGCGTTCGCACCCGGGGCGCCGCCACCGCCGAGCAGACCGGCGGGAGCGCCGGACTGCTGCCCGGGGCCCTGCTTGGGAAGCGGCTGCTTGCCGCCGTGGGCGACGTCGACCGGCAGCATGACCAGCGCGGTCGTACCACCGGAGTCGGAGGGCCGCAGCTGGATCCGGATGCCGTGACGCAGGGACAGCCGGCCGACCACGAACAGACCCATGCGGCGGGAGACCGAGACGTCCACGGTGGGCGGCGAGGCGAGCCGCTCGTTGATCGCGGCGAGGTCCTCGGGGGAGAGGCCGATGCCGGTGTCGTGGATCTCGACGAGCACCCGCCCGTCGGGCAGCGCGTGACCGGTGACCCGGACCTTCGTCTGCGGCGAGGAGAACGACGTGGCGTTCTCCAGCAGCTCGGCGAGCAGGTGCACGAGGTCGTTGACGACGCGGCCGGCGACCTCGGTCGCGGGCACCGCGGCCAGTTCGATGCGCTCGTACTGCTCCACCTCGGAGGCGGCGGCACGGAGCACGTCGACCAGCGGGACGGGACGGGTCCACCGGCGGCCCGGCTCCTCGCCCGCGAGGACGAGGAGGTTCTCGCCGTTCCGGCGCATGCGGGTCGCGAGGTGGTCGAGCTTGAACAGCGAGGAGAGCTGGTCCGGGTCGGCCTCGCGCGACTCAAGCTCGGAGATGAGCGAGAGCTGGCGCTGGATGAGGCCCTGGCTGCGGCGCGAGAGGTTGGTGAACATCGCGTTGACGTTGCCCCGGAGCAGGGCCTGCTCGGCGGCGAGACGGACGGCCTCGCGGTGCACGTCGTCGAAGGCCGCGGCCACCTTGCCGATCTCGTCCCGGGAGTGCACACCGACCGACTCGACCGAGGTGTCCACGTCCTGCGGGTCGGCCTCGGAGAGCTGCTTGACGAGCTCGGGCAGCCGGTCCTGGGCGACGCGGGTGGCCGTGTCCTGGAGCCGACGCAGCGAGCGGATCATCGACCGGGCGACGACGAAGGCGCCGACCAGCGAGACGCCGAGCACCAGCAGGATGAGCGCACCGCTGATGATCGCCTCGCGCTTCGCCTCGTCGCGGAGCTCGCGGGCCTTGCCCTCCATGTCGCTGAGGAGGGTCTCCTCGATGGTCTTCATCGCCTGGATCTTGGTCGAGCTCTGGTCGTACCAGTCCAGGTAGGAACGCCGCGCCGTGCCGTCCATGCCCGTGGAGCTGGTCAGCACCTTCCTGGCGTAGGCGTTGGCGGCCTTGATCTCGGGGTTGCCCTCGTCCAGCGTGGCGGTCAGTTCCTCGGCGTTGCTGCCGGTCGCGCCGTACACCGCCTTGAAGGAGCGCAGCGCCGCGGCTTCCTTGCCCTGCGCGGACTCGCCGAACTGCCGGTCGTTCGGGTCGAGGTGCGGCTGCTTGTCGTTGCCGCCGGGCAGTGCCGCGGCGATGATCGCCCGCTGGACGGAGGCGTACTCCTTGGCGGAGGAGAAGGCCGCCAGTGCCCGGGTCCGCTTGATCATCTCCGAGTTGCTGGTCGCCTGCGCCATGTCCTGCGAGAGGCTCAGCAGCGAACCGATCAGCTGGCTGTACTTGTCGACGGTCGAGAGGCTCGGGGCGCCCTTGACGTAGGCCGTCTTGCGGATCTCCCGGATCTCGGCCAGCTGGCCCGCGATCTGGTTGACGCTGGCGTAGATGCCCTCCAGGGCGTCGTCACCGGAGGGGTCGCCGATCGAGGTCGTCGCGTCGAGGAAGGCGGTCTTGGCCCGGTCGGTCTTCTTGCGGGGGTCGGTGACCTTGAAGTCGTCGGCCTTCACGCCGTTGGCCAGCGGACCGGCCGAACGGTCGCGCTCCTCCTGGAGCGCCTGGGCGAGCGAGGTCGCCTGCTTGGTCATCCTGGTCAGCAGCTGCATGTGGTCCAGCTGCTGGATGTCGTTCATCGAGTCGTTGATCCGCAGACCGCCGAGCGTGGTCGCGGCGACCACGGGGAGGGCGAGCAGGGAGACCAGACGGGTGCTGATGCGCCAGTTGCGAAGGGCCATGCGCGAGCCGTTGCCGACGGAACCCTGGGACTTGGGAGAGGGGGCGGCGTCGGCACCGCCCTCGGCCGTGGCACCGGGGTTCTGGGCGCGGTCGCCGTTGTCACCGGCTGCGGCCGGTCCGGGGTTCTGGGCGTGCTGGGGCGAGGATCCGCGGTCGGTCCCGCCGTGCGGCTCCTGCTCCGCCGCAGCGCTGCCATCCCTCTTGAAACGTCCCTGCACTAGCGTCGCAACCTCTGGACCAGGCGTTCCGTCGCCGCGAGGCGGTGGAACGGTGTCGGCGTCGTGGGGCGTCGTACCCGCCCCATGGTGGTCATGAGTGGCCGGCGCCCTTCCCCTTTCCGCCGTCACTCGGCGCTGTGTTGCGCCCCCTGCGCGCCGGTTTGAAACCTGCGGCGGTGCGTGGAATTCCAGCACAGTGCCGGATCTCCAACAAGGGCCCCCTGCCCGCCCGGGACCTGGGTGACACATTGTGATGAATGAGTAACGAGCAGTGGAGCGTGATCATGGATGAATGCATTGATTACGGACAGAACCGCGAGTGGTGACAGGTGTCCCAGTCGGCATGATCAGGAGCGGAATAGATCATTCAGTGACGTAATGTCCGTTTCGGGCGTGGCGATTCGGTGACCGAAATGGGGCTTTTTTCGGAGCGGTCGTGAGCAAACTCACACGATGATCGCCGTCTCTTCCGGGCTCGCGGAGGGAATTGGATGTTTAGCCTGACGCTTTACAGGGATGGCAAATCCGACAACCGGCGCCCCTCCGGGCGGCGCCCGTACCGACAGGGTCCGAACGGCAGATGAAGAAGACGACGATGTTCCGCAACATTGCCAACCCCCGCCGCACCACGCTGGCGCACCTCAAGGACGCCGAGGGCCTGGGAGCGCCGGAACTGCGCGAGCACGCCGTCGACCTGCCGAACCAGACGGCCAACCCCCGCCGCACCATCCTCATGGAGGCCCCGGCCCCCGTCGCGGCCCCGGAGTAGGCCGACCGGCACGGGCGCGCGGGACCCCTCCCGGCCGGCACGCGCCCACGCCGCCCCTTCCCGCGCCGCCCGGTCCTCCCGGCCCCGGCCCCGTACCCGCGGCGCCGTCCCGGTACCGGTGCGTCCGGCCCGGGACCCCTCGTGGCCTGCGCCCGTACGCGCCGGGCGGCGCCCGCCACCGGGCGGACTCCGCCGGGCGAGGCGATAGCCTGAAGTGTCAGTCTTCAGCCAGCCAGCAAGTGAGGGGCGACAGCATCCCGTGCGCATCGCCAGGTTCTCCATCGACGGCAATGTCGCCTTCGGCGCCGTGGAGGGCGACGGGCCCGACGGTCTCGTCCTCGACATCATCAAGGGCATTCCGTACGCCGAATTCGAGCTCTCCGGCACCAAGGTCCCGCTGAGCAAGGTCCGTCTCCTCCCGCCCGTGCTCCCCAACAAGGTCGTGGCCATCGGCCGCAACTACGCGGAGCACGCCAAGGAGCTGGGCAACGAGGTACCGGACGTCCCCGTCGCCTTCTTCAAGCCCACCACCTCGGTGATCGGCTCCGGCGACGCCATCGAGTACCCCTCCTTCTCGAACGAGCTGCACCACGAGGCCGAACTGGCCGTGGTCATCGGCCGGATGTGCCGGGAAGTGCCGCGCGAGCGTGTGAAGGACGTCATCTTCGGCTACACCTGCGCCAACGACGTCACCGCCCGCGACGCCCAGAAGCGGGAGAAGCAGTGGGCGCGGGCCAAGGGCTTCGACACGTCCTGCCCGCTGGGCCCCTGGGTGGAGACCGACCTCGACCCCGGCGACCTGACCATTCAGGCGACGGTCAACGGCGAGCAACGCCAACTGGGCCGTACGAGCGAGATGATCCGCTCGATCGAGGACCTGGTCGTCCACATCACGGAAGCCATGACGCTGCTCCCGGGCGACGTGATCCTCACCGGCACTCCCGCAGGGGTCGGACCCCTCCATGTCGGCGACGAGGTCGCCGTCACCATCGAAGGCATCGGCACTCTCACCAACAAGGTGATCAAGCGTGGCTAACGCACCTGTACGCGTCCGTTTCTGTCCCTCGCCGACCGGCAACCCCCACGTGGGCCTGGTCCGCACCGCCCTGTTCAACTGGGCCTTCGCCCGGCACCACGGCGGCACCCTGGTCTTCCGCATCGAGGACACGGACGCCGCCCGTGACTCCGAGGAGTCCTACGAGCAGCTCCTGGACTCCATGCGCTGGCTCGGCTTCGACTGGGACGAGGGCCCCGAGATCGGCGGCCCGCACGCCCCGTACCGGCAGTCGCAGCGCATGGACGTCTACAAGGACGTCGCCGACAAGCTCCTGGCCGGCGGGTACGCGTACCACTGCTACTGCACCACCGAGGAGCTCGACACCCGCCGCGACGCCGCCCGCGCCGCCGGGAAGCCCTCCGGCTACGACGGCCACTGCCGCGAGCTGAGCGCCGAGCAGATCGCCGCGTACGAGGCCGAGGGCCGCACCTCCATCGTCCGCTTCCGGATGCCCGACGAGTCGATCACCTTCACCGACCTGGTCCGCGGCGAGCTGACCTTCCAGCCGGAGAACGTCCCGGACTACGGCATCGTCCGTGCCAACGGCGCCCCGCTCTACACCCTGGTCAACCCGGTCGACGACGCGCTGATGGAGATCACGCACGTCCTGCGCGGCGAGGACCTGCTCTCCTCCACCCCGCGCCAGATCGCCCTCTACAAGGCGCTCATCGAGCTGGGCATCGCCAAGGACACCCCCGCCTTCGGCCACCTGCCGTACGTCATGGGCGAGGGCAACAAGAAGCTCTCCAAGCGCGACCCGCAGGCCTCGCTCAACCTCTACCGCGAGCGCGGCTTCGTGCCCGAGGGGCTGCTCAACTACCTCTCCCTGCTGGGCTGGTCCATCGCCGAGGACCGGGACATCTTCTCCGTCGAGGAGATGGTGGCCGCGTTCGACATCGAGGACGTCAACGCCAACCCGGCGCGCTTCGACCTGAAGAAGTGCGAGCACATCAACGCCGAGCACATCCGCCGGATGGACGTGAAGGCGTTCACCGAGGCCTGCGGCCCCTGGCTGAAGGCCCCGTTCGCCCCGTGGGCTCCGGAGGACTTCGACGCGGCGCAGTTCGCGGAGATCGCCCCGCACGCGCAGACCCGCGTCACGGTCCTCTCGGACATCACGGCCAACGTCGACTTCCTCTTCCTCCACGAGCCGGCCACGGACGAGGCGTCCTGGAACAAGGCGATGAAGGAGGGCTCCGACGCCCTGCTCACCACGGCCCGCGCCAAGCTGGCCGACGCCGAGTGGAACGCCGAGGCACTGAAGAACGCCATCCTCACGGCGGGCGAGGAGCACGGCCTCAAGCTCGGCAAGGCCCAGGCGCCGGTCCGCGTCGCGGTCACCGGCCGCACGATCGGCCTGCCGCTCTTCGAGTCCCTGGAGATCCTGGGCCGCGAGAAGACCCTGGCCCGCGTCGACGCGGCCCTGGCGAAGCTCGCCGCGTAACCCGGAGCACCCGGAACGCGCCCGCGGGAGGGGGCGGACGGCCATCACGGCCGTCCGCCCCCTCCCGCCGTTTCCGCGCCCTCCTCGTCCGGGGGACGGGCCCATACGCTGGGCCGTATGACGATCCGCGCGGTCCTCTGGGACATCGACGACACGATCTTCGACCACACCGGCGCCGACCGCGTCGGAATGCGCGAGCACCTCGAACAGGAGGGCCTGCCCGAGGGACACGAATCCCTCGGGCGGGCCCTCGCCGCATGGCGGGAGCTCACCGAGGCGCACTGGGCGCGGTTCGCGGCCGGTGAGACCGACTTCCAGGGGCAGCGCCGGGACCGGGTGCGGGAGTTCCTCTCGCGGCCGCTGACGGACGAGGAGGCCGACAGCTGGTTCGGCCGGCACGCGATCCACTACGAGGCCGCCTGGCGGCTCTTCCCGGACGTGCTGCCCGTCCTGGACGAACTGGCCGGCGGGTTCCGGCACGCGATCCTGACGAACTCCAGCATCCACAACCAGGACCGGAAGCTGCGCGCGCTCGGGGTGCGGGACCGGTTCGAGGCCGTGGTGTGCGCCGTGGAGCTGGGCGTCTCCAAGCCCGAGGCCGGCGCCTTCCACGCCGCGTGCGAGGCGATGGCCCTGGAACCGGGGGAGGTCGCGTACGTGGGGGACGAGCCCGACATCGACGCCGCCGGGGCGGTCGCCGCCGGGCTGAAGGGGATCTGGCTGGACCGCAAGGAGCGGGGCGGCCGGCCCGAACTCCTCCGCATCGAGGCGCTCGACCAGCTGCCCGGGTTGCTGCTCGCCGATACCCGTTTTGGAGCGCCGGACACCTTCGGGTAATGTTCTTCCTGCGCCGCCCGAGAGGAACGGAAGAACCGAACGGGAAGCGCACGCCGAACAAAATCCCTTCCAGGGGTTGAGTTTTGGTGGGCTATGGTGTAATTGGCAACACTACGGTTTCTGGTACCGTCATTCTAGGTTCGAGTCCTGGTAGCCCAGCGCAGAAATGCAACAGCAGTAACAAGCCCCCGTTGTGTAGCGGCCTAGCACGCTGCCCTCTCACGGCAGTAGCGCCGGTTCGAATCCGGTCGGGGGTACAGATCCTTCCCGCGAGATCATCTGGGTCGCTCCCACGATCTCGATGCAGGATCGCTAGGGCCCCCGTTGTGTAGCGGCCTAGCACGCTGCCCTCTCACGGCAGTAGCGCCGGTTCGAATCCGGTCGGGGGTACTTGTAACACCATGGGCTATGGTGTAATTGGCAACACTACGGTTTCTGGTACCGTCATTCTAGGTTCGAGTCCTGGTAGCCCAGCGCAGAAATGCAACAGCAATATCAAGCCCCCGTTGTGTAGCGGCCTAGCACGCTGCCCTCTCACGGCAGTAGCGCCGGTTCGAATCCGGTCGGGGGTACAACAGCAGGAAACGGAAGGGCCCTTCACCCCGGTGAAGGGCCCTTCCGCTCGTTCTCAGAGCCCGTACCGCCGCGCCGACTCCTCCTCCTGCGCCATCCGGTGCAGGGACATCAGCAGCGGCTCGTAGAGCACCGCCGACGCGACGGCCGTCTCCACCTGCTCCTCCTCGGAGGGGTACGTCTCCATCATGTCCAGGTTCTGGGCGGCGACTTGATGCATCAGCCGGGCCTGCTCGGCCAGGTACCCGACGTCGCAGGGATAGCCGAGGCGGATCAGCGTGGCCACCGAGGACACCAGCGAGCGATGGCTGGGGGACAGGGAGCCGACCTGCTGCGCCGTCTCCCACCCGAGGCGCTCCAGGAGCTGCTCGACGACCTCCCCGGCGGCCGCCGTCTCCGGCGCCTCCTCGTCGGGGTCCGGGCCGTGCGGGAGTGCCCAGAGTGCGGCGCCCAGCCGGATCGTCCGCCCCAGGGACTCGTCCTCCACGTGGGAGAGGACCTCGCGGACCGTGGCCACGGGCAGGCGGCCGACCTGGATCAGGGCCCGCACCAGGCGCAGCCGGCGCAGATGGTTCTCGTCGTACTCGGCCTGCGTGGCGCTGACCCGGTGCCCGGGGCGCAGCAGCCCCTCGCGCAGGTAGTACTTGATCGTCGCGGGTTTGACGCCGCTCTTCTCGCTCAGCTCCGAGAGCCGCATGTTCCGTGCCTTCCCTTGCGCCACCTCTTGGGCAGTGCCACTATCCAATCATTGGATAGTGGCACTCTCCAACGAAGAGAGGGGTGGATGACGTGTTCGGCAGGACGATTCCGGGACGGACGACCGCGGCGGCCGAGGGGGAGGTGGTCGTACTGCTCATCGGGATGCGCATCAACCACTTCCGGGGCGTGCACCACTGGCTGCCGGTCTTCGTCGCGATGCTGCGCATGCTGCGGGAGTTGGGCAGGGACGAGGGGCGCGGCCTGCTCGGGCGCACGCTGCTGTCGGGCTCGCCGCGGTCGTACTGGGTCGTCCAGTACTGGGAGTCGAAGGAGAAGCTCTACGCGTACGCGAGCGCTCCCGACGCGTTCCACCGCAGGGCCTGGGCGATCATGAACCGCAAGGAGAAGAAGTCCCGGCAGCACGTGGGGCTGTGGCACGAGACGTACGTGGTGCCCGAGGGCGGGTACGAGGCGATCTACGCGGACATGCCGGTCCACGGACTGGCCGGGGCCACCGGGGTGCTGCCGATCGAGGGGCGCGGCCGCCGGGCGGCGGACCGCCTCGCGCACCGCTCGTCCGCGGGGTGAGGTTCCGACGGAGGCCGCCACGACGCTGGGGCGGCCGGGAAGTTGTCGAACGCGTCAGCCGTTGCGGCGCAGGGCCTCGCTGAGCCTGGCCGCCGAATCGATGACCGCCTGGGCGTGCATCCGGCCCGGGTGCCGGGTCAGCCGCTCGATCGGCCCCGAGACCGAGACGGCGGCGACCACCCGGTTCGACGGACCGCGCACCGGGGCCGAGACCGAGGCGACGCCCGGCTCGCGCTCACCGATCGACTGGGCCCAGCCCCTGCGCCGTACGCCCGAGAGCGCCGTCGCCGTGAACCGGGCGCCCTGGAGACCGCGGTGCAGACGCTCCGGCTCCTCCCAGGCCATCAGGATCTGGGCCGACGAACCGGCCTTCATGGTGAGCGTGGAGCCGACCGGCACGGTGTCCCGCAGGCCGGACAACCGCTCCGCCGCCGCCACACAGATCCGCATGTCGCCCTGCCGGCGGTAGAGCTGCGCGCTCTCGCCGGTGATGTCGCGCAGGTGGGTGAGCACCGGTCCGGCCGTGGCCAGCAGACGGTCCTCGCCGGCCGCGGCCGCGAGCTCCGCCAGCCGGGGGCCGAGAATGAAACGGCCCTGCATGTCCCTCGCCACCATGCGGTGGTGTTCCAGTGCCACGGCCAGCCGGTGGGCCGTGGGCCGTGCGAGCCCGGTCGCCGCGACCAGCCCGGCGAGGGTGGCCGGACCGGACTCCAGAGCGCTCAATACGAGAGCCGCCTTGTCGAGAACGCCGACGCCGCTAGAGTTGTCCATACGACGATACTCCCGTCTCACTCTGTGAAACGCAAGTTCAATTTCCGGCGGAAGTTGCGAACCTGTACGGGCGGCCACACAACGGCCCGTCTGCCACCGCCCCGCACGGGGGTCAGGACGGCGGCGCACCGAATCTCTAGTTGGGCCGGCGAAGACGCCGGCCGGAGGGAAAGCGATGGGTAGGACACTCGCGGAGAAGGTCTGGGACGACCATGTCGTCCGGCGCGCCGAAGGTGAGCCCGACCTCCTCTTCATCGATCTGCACCTGCTGCACGAGGTGACCAGCCCGCAGGCCTTCGACGGCCTCCGGCAGGCCGGACGCCCGGTGCGGCGCCTCGATCTCACCATCGCCACCGAGGACCACAACACCCCGACCCTCGACATCGACAAGCCGATCGCCGACCCGGTCTCCCGCGCCCAGTTGGAGACCCTGCGCAAGAACTGCGCGGAGTTCGGCGTGCGGCTGCACCCGCTGGGCGACGTGGAGCAGGGCGTCGTGCACGTGGTCGGTCCGCAGCTGGGGCTGACCCAGCCGGGCACCACGGTGGTCTGCGGCGACTCCCACACCTCCACGCACGGAGCCTTCGGCGCGCTGGCGTTCGGCATCGGCACCAGCCAGGTCGAGCACGTCCTGGCCACCCAGACCCTGCCGATGGCCCGCCCGAAGACCATGGCGATCACCGTCGACGGCGAACTGCCCGACGGCGTCACCGCCAAGGACCTGATCCTCGCGATCATCGCCCGCATCGGCACCGGAGGCGGCCAGGGCTACGTCCTCGAATACCGCGGCCCGGCCATCGAGAAGCTCTCGATGGAGGCCCGGATGACCATCTGCAACATGTCGATCGAGGCCGGCGCCCGGGCGGGCATGATCGCCCCGGACGAGACCACCTTCGACTATCTGAGGGGCCGCGACCACGCCCCGCAGGGCGAGGACTGGGACGCCGCCGTCGCGTACTGGAAGACGCTGCGCACCGACGACGACGCGGTCTTCGACGCCGAGGTCGTCATCGACGCCGCCGAGCTGGCGCCGTTCGTCACCTGGGGCACCAACCCCGGCCAGGGCGCGCCCCTGTCGGCGAACGTCCCCGATCCCGCTTCGTACGAGGACGCCTCGGAGCGGAACGCCGCCGAAAAGGCCCTGGAGTACATGGGGTTGACCGCGGGGCAGCCGCTGCGCGAGATCAATGTGGACACCGTCTTCGTAGGCTCCTGCACCAACGGCCGGATCGAGGACCTGCGCAACGCGGCCGCGGTCCTGGACGGCCGCAGGGTCGCCGACGGCGTGCGGATGCTGGTCGTCCCCGGCTCCGTCCGGGTCGCCCTGCAGGCCGTCGAGGAGGGCCTGGACAAGGTCTTCACCGACGCCGGCGCCGAATGGCGGCACGCGGGCTGCTCGATGTGCCTCGGCATGAACCCCGACCAGCTGGCCCCCGGCGAGCGCTCCGCCTCCACCTCGAACCGCAACTTCGAGGGCCGGCAGGGCAAGGGCGGCCGTACGCACCTGGTCTCCCCGCAGGTCGCCGCCGCCACCGCCGTGCTGGGCCACCTGGCCTCGCCCGCCGACCTGTCCGACGCCCGTACACCCGCCGGAGTCCGATAACCATGGAAGCTTTCACCACGCACACCGGCCGGGCCGTCCCGCTGCGCCGCAGCAACGTCGACACCGACCAGATCATCCCCGCCCACTGGCTGAAGAAGGTCACCCGCGACGGCTTCGAGGACGGCCTCTTCGAGGCCTGGCGCAAGGACGAGGAATTCGTCCTCAACCGTCCGGAGCGCAAGGGCGCCACGGTCCTGGTGGCCGGCCCCGACTTCGGCACCGGCTCGTCCCGCGAGCACGCCGTGTGGGCCCTTCAGAACTACGGCTTCAAGGCCGTGATTTCCTCCCGCTTCGCCGACATCTTCCGCGGCAACTCGCTGAAGAACGGTCTGTTGACCGTCGTGCTCGACCAGGGGACCGTCGACGCGCTCTGGGAGCTGACCGAGGCCGACCCGACGGCCGAGATCACCGTCGACCTGGAGGAGCGCCAAGTGCGCGCCGAGGGGATCACCGTCGACTTCGAGCTCGACGAGAACGCCCGCTGGCGGCTGCTGAACGGGCTGGATGACATCGGTCTCACCCTTCAGAACGAAGCGGACATCGCGACTTACGAGGCGGCCAGGCCGGCCTTCAAGCCACGTACAATTAACGCCTGAGCAGCGCGTTTCCAGGACTGCGCCCCCTGCCTTCTGGTAGGGGGCGCAGTCGCTTGTTGAGACCCCGTCGGGCGACAACTCGCCCCAGATGGCACAATCGGTGCATGGAACGCGACAGCCAACTCGAGCTTTACGGCCAAGTCGCCGACCGATTGAAGGAAGCGCACACAAGAGTGCGCTCACTGCAAGTCCCGGAGGGCGTAAGGATGGCGCTGTCCCGGAAGCTGTTGGTCATCACGGCCGCGGCTAAGCACGATCTCCCGGACGCGGCAAGGCGTCTGGACCGGTTGATGAAGGACCTCGAAGAGGGCCGATTCCCCGAAGGTGAGTGACTCTGCGGAACGACGCAGCGGTCGACTTCGTTGCGGCACTAGGGTGATTAGCCCGTTTCGTGTTTGATTTGCGGTATATATCTGCCTAACGTGCGAAAACGCTTGAACACTTTCGTTCTGGCAATGTCTCCGAAGGGGAAGACGTGAACAAGGCGCAGCTCGTAGAAGCGATTGCCGACAAGGTCGGCGGCCGTCAGCAGGCCGCCGACGCCGTCGACGCGGTGCTCGACGCGATTGTCCGTGCGGTTGTCGCGGGGGACCGTGTCTCGGTCACGGGCTTCGGCTCGTTCGAGAAGGTCGACCGCCCCGCCCGGTACGCCCGCAACCCGCAGACGGGTGAGCGCGTGCGGGTCAAGAAGACCTCGGTCCCCCGCTTCCGCGCGGGACAGGGCTTCAAGGACCTGGTGAGCGGCTCGAAGAAGCTCCCCAAGGGCGGCGAGGTGGCCGTGAAGAAGGCGCCCAAGGGCAGCCTCTCGGGCGGTGCTTCCACCCGTACGACGACCAAGGCCGCCGCCAAGAAGGCCGCTGCCAAGAAGGCCACGGCGAAGAAGGCCACCGCCAAGAAGACCGTGACCGCGGCGAAGAAGACCACGGCGGCGAAGAAGACCACCGCGAAGAAGACCACCGCGGCGGCCAAGAAGGCCACGGCCGCGAAGAAGACCACCGCCGCGGCGGCGAAGAAGACGGCGGCGAAGAAGGCCACCGCCAGCAAGACCGCCCCCGCCAAGAAGGCCACGGCGAAGAAGGCGCCCGCGAAGAAGACCACGGCGCGCAAGACCACGGCCAAGAAGACCACCGCACGGAAGAAGTGAGAGCGAGCAGCACAGACCGCTCACACGCACCGGGCCGGGCTCCCCTCGGGGGAGCCCGGCCCGCGGGCTGTCGTGGCGCGGGTGCGCGCGGCCGTCAGAACGTCTGCAGGGTCACCAGGGTGATCCGCAGGTCCGCGCCCTCGCCGCTGCCCTCGATCCGCACCCGCTGCCCCGGCCGCAGCAGCAGCAGCCCGCCGGCGTCGAAGGCCCGGGCGTCGAACTCCACCGGGGTGCCGTCGTCGAGCAGCACGCTGCCGGTGCGGGTCTCGGGGTCGTACGTGTACGAGGTCGCCTGCATGAACGGCAGCCTAGCGGCCCGGCCCGGGGCGACCGGGTCCGGCACGGGAGCGGCCCGGTTGCCCCGGGCGGGTCCCCGGGCGGGTCCCCGGGCGGGCGGCGCTACCGCCGCGGCACGGCCCGGCGGATTCCCGCGCCCGGGTGTTCCGCGGTGTGTTCCGCCGTGTACGGACCGACACCGAGGGCCAGTGCGGCCCGCAGATCCGCGCCGGTGTCCACGTCCTGGCGGACCGAATCGATACCGGTCAGATCGGCCTCCACCGCCCCGGAGTCCAGATGTCTGACCCGGGAGGGGCCGCCGAAAGCCGGGCACAATTCCACCCCGGGCGCGGCCGACAGAAATGTTGTGCCGATTCCCGCCGCATCCGTCACAAATGTGCGCGGGAATTCGGCGGAGTAATTGAGTACCCGGGCCAATTCCCCGGGACGCAGTGCCGGGAGATCGGCGTTGAGCGCGGCGAGGGCGGCCCCGGGCCGCCGGGCCCGTACGGTGCGCGCGCCGTGCGCCAGCGCGGCGTTGAGCCCGCGGTCGGGCTCGTCGGGCACGACACGCGCGCCGAGCGCGGTGAGCGCGGCCCCGGCCTCCGCGTCGTCCGTGACCACCACCACATCCAGCACCGCCGGGCAGGACAGGGCCGCGGCCACGGTGTCCCGGGCGAAGGCGAGGGCGAGCCGCGGACGCAGCGCGTCCCCCGTCGCGGGCGCCAGCCTGCTCTTGGCCCGGACCAAGGGCTTCAACGGGACGACCAGGGACCAGGGACCGGTCGGGTCGGTGTTCGTGGCGATCTCCCCCTCGGTGCGCTTCGCAGCCTATTCTCGCCTGCCTGCGCGAGAACCCGGAGGGACGGTCCCGAAAGCGGGGCGTACGGTGTTCTCGACAGAGCAGGGGCCTGGGGCGAGACTTGACCGTCGGTAGCCAGGCAGAGTTCAGGTCCTTAGAGGAAGGTGTCCGAGTGTCCCGCCGCAGAATCGGCTTCTGGTACCGCCTGGCGGCGGTCATCGCAAAACCGCCGCTGGTGGTTCTGTTCAAGCGTGACTGGCGGGGAATGGAGCACATTCCGGCCGACGGCGGATTCATCACGGCGGTCAACCACAACTCTTACCTGGACCCGCTCTCCTACGCACATTTCCAGTACAACACCGGGCGGGTGCCCCGGCTCCTGGCCAAGGCGGGCCTCTTCAAGACCCCCTTCGTCGGAATGATGCTGCGCGGCACCGGACAGATCCCCGTGTACCGCGAGACGACCAACGCGCTGGACGCCTTCCGGGCCGCCGTCGACGCCATCGAGCGCGGCGAGTGCGTCGCCTTCTACCCGGAGGGCACCCTCACCCGCGACCCCGACATGTGGCCGATGGCCGGCAAGACCGGCGCGGCCCGCGTCGCGCTGCTGACGAAGGTCCCGGTCATCCCGGTCGCCCAGTGGGGCGCCAACCTGGCGATGCCGCCGTACGCCAAGACGGACAAGTTCCGGTTCTTCCCCCGCAAGACCCTCCAGGTGCAGGCGGGACCGCCCGTCGACCTCTCCCGGTTCTACGACCTGCAGCCGACGCCCGAGGTGCTGCGCGAGGCGACCGAGGTCATCATGGCCGCGGTGACCGAGCAGCTGGAGATCGTGCGGGGCGAGAAGGCCCCGGCACAGCCGTACGACCACCGCAGGGCCCGCGCGGAGCAGCGGCGCAAGGCCGAAGGGAAGGGAACCAAGTGACGCACCCCGCGAAGGCGGCCGTCTTCGGAACGGGCTCATGGGGTACGGCCTTCGGCGTGGTCCTCGCCGACGCCGGCTGCGAGGTCACCCTCTGGGGCCGCCGCGCCGAGATCGCCGAGGCCGTCAACACCACCCGTACCAACCCGGACTACCTGCCGGGCATCGAACTCCCCGCGTCGCTCCGGGCCACCACCGACGCCGCCGAGGCGCTGGACGGCGCCGACTTCGCGGTGCTCGTGGTGCCTTCGCAGACGCTGCGCGCCAACCTCGCCGACTGGGCCCCGCACCTGGGCTCCGACACGGTCCTCGTCTCGATGATGAAGGGCGTCGAACTCGGCACGGCGAAGCGGATGAGCGAGGTCATCGAGGACGTCACCAAGGTCTCCGCGGACCGGATCGCCGTCATCACCGGACCCAACCTGGCCAAGGAGATCGCCGAACGCCGCCCCGCGGCGGCCGTCGTCGCCTGCCAGGACGAGTCCGTGGCACGACGTCTCCAGGCCGCCTGCCACACCCCGTACTTCCGCCCGTACACCAACACCGACGTCGTCGGCTGCGAACTCGGCGGCGCGGTCAAGAACGTCATCGGCCTCGCGGTCGGCATCGCCGACGGCATGGGCCTCGGCGACAACGCCAAGGGCTCGCTCATCACCCGGGGCCTCGCCGAGACGACCCGCCTCGGCCTCGCCATGGGCGCCGACCCGCTGACCTTCTCCGGGCTCGCCGGCCTGGGCGACCTGGTGGCGACCTGCTCCTCGCCGCTGTCGCGCAATCACACCTTCGGCACCAACCTCGGCCGCGGCATGACGCTCCAGGAGACCATCGCCGTCACCAGGCAGACCGCCGAGGGCGTCAAGTCCTGCGAGTCGGTGCTCGATCTGGCGCGCCGGCACGGCGTCGACATGCCCATCACCGAGACGGTCGTCGGCATCGTCCACGAGGGCAAGCCGCCGATGGTCGCGCTGGGCGAGCTGATGTCGCGCAGCGCGAAGCCCGAGCGACGCTGAGCATCCCGTGGGGCGGCCCTCCGGCCGGGCGGCCGCCCCACGGCTCCGAACGGGCCGCGGAGGGCCACAGCGGTGAACGTCCGTGGTCACCGTTCCGGCGGACCCGGCCGCGCTGACGCAAGGGGTACCAGCAGGTACGCTCAACGCGATATGAGCAGCGAGAACCTCCCCCAGAGCCCGGAGCAGCAGCTCCGCAAGCCGCGCGTGGCCGTCGTGTTCGGCGGCCGCAGCTCCGAACACGGCATCTCGGTCGTCACGGCCGGCGCCGTCCTGAACGCCATCGACCGGACCAAGTACGACGTCCTGCCGATCGGCATCACGACCGACGGCCGCTGGGCGCTCACCGCCGACGAACCCGAACGCATGGCCATCACGGACCGGAAGATGCCGGAAGTGGCCCAACTGGCCGAGTCCGCCGAGGGCGCCGTGGTGCTCTCCGTCGACCCCGGCAGCCGTGAAGTGGTGTACAGCGAGCCCGGCTCGGTCCCCAAGGCACTCGGCGAGGTGGACGTCGTCTTCCCCGTGCTGCACGGCCCGTACGGAGAGGACGGCACCCTCCAGGGGCTCCTGGAGCTGTCCGGGGTGCCCTACGTCGGCGCCGGGGTGCTCGCCTCGGCGGTCGGCCAGGACAAGGAGTACATGAAGCGGGTCTTCATCTCCTTCGGCCTGCCGGTCGGCCCGTACCTCGTGGTGCGCCCCCGGGAATGGGACAAGGACCCCGCCGGGGCCCGCGCGCGCATCGTGGACTTCGCCGGTGAGCACGGCTGGCCGCTCTTCATCAAGCCCGCCCGGGCCGGCTCCTCCATCGGGATCACCAAGGTCGACGACCCGTCCGGGCTCGACGGGGCGATCGAGGAGGCCCGCCGCCACGACCCCAAGTTCCTGGTCGAGTCGCTGCTGCGGGGCCGCGAGATCGAGTGCGGGGTGCTGGAGTTCGAGGACGGGCCGCGCGCCAGCGTGCCGGCCGAGATCCCGCCGGTGACCGCGCACGACTTCTACGACTTCGAGGCCAAGTACATCGACGCGGCCTCCGGGATCGTGCCCGCCCCGCTCACCGAGGAGCAGACCGCCGAGGTCCAGCGCCTCGCGGTCGAGGCCTTCGACGCCGTGTCCTGCGAGGGCCTGGTCCGTGCCGACTTCTTCCTCACCGAGGACGGCACCTTCGTGATCAACGAGGTCAACACCCTGCCCGGCTTCACGCCGATCTCCATGTACCCGCGGATGTGGCAGGAGAGCGGTGTGAGCTACCAGGAGCTGGTGGACCGGCTGATCCAGGCCGCGCTGAGGCGGTCGACCGGCCTGCGCTGAGCCGGACCGCGCCACAGGGCGTGCGCCCCGCGAAGGCGGCGCACGCCGAGGCGTGTTCCAGAAGCGGAGTCGTACGCCCGGAGGGCGGGCGCGCCGGGCGTTCCCGGCCGGGCGGGACCTTCCGAACGGGCCCTGCAGGCCCTTACAGGCCGGGAACCGTCTTCTCGACGGCCGGACCGAACGCGGCCAGCGGACTCGCGTCATGCGCGTACTCGGCGGACAGGCTCACCTCGACGTACGCCTTGCGATAGGTCGTCGTGAAACGCGGACCGGCGTCCTCCGCCTGCTCCAGCAGCCAGTTGACGCCGTTCGCCTCGGTCCCCTTGGCCATGGGATCGTCCATCTTCGCGGGCCGGGGGACACCGCAGCGCAGTACGATCGCTCCGTCCCCCCACTCGGCGGTCAGTTCGGATTTCGGCCCGGTGTCCCCGCGGTCGTGCCCGGCGACGGTCTCCGGCAGTTCCTCGTGCAGCGCGCGGCAGTAGGCTGCGGCTTCCGGGGGCGGGGAGGGCACCGTGACCGACACCGCCTCGCCCGAGGAGGAACAGCCCGCCGCGACCAGCAGCAGCGCGGCGACGGACGGACCGAGGAACACGGGGTGGCGGAGCCGGCGCGATGATGTCACCGGCCCAGCGTAGACGGGGACTACAGATGAACGACCGGGCAGGTCAGGGTTCGGGTGATGCCTTCCACCTGCTGGACCTTGGCGACCACCATGCGGCCCAGTTCGTCGACCGTGTCGGCCTGCGCGCGGACGATCACGTCGTAGGGGCCTGTCACGTCCTCGGCCTGGATCACTCCCGGAATCGCGGAGATGGTCTCGGCGACTGTCGACGCCTTGCCCACCTCGGTCTGAATGAGGATGTACGCCTGTACCACGGAACCTCCAGGGCGGCGACGAGGATCATGTGGGGGAAAGGGACGCCACGTTATCGCGTTGCCGCGTGCCGCGGGGAGACCTACGGGCGGTTGACGCCCACCGCGTGGCGTGCGCAGGACACAGATTGACGTATCTCTTGACAGTACCGACAGCAGTGACGGCCCGCGACCGAGAACACGGCGGGCCGGAAGGGGGAACAGGCATGCCGGTGACGAGCGGTGCAGACTGCTCCCCGCCATGCCGGCCGGTCCGTGATCGGGACCGCCGGCCGCCGAAGCAGCCCGGACGACGGTCCGGCGCGATAGATGAGAGGTGAGACTCGGTGAAGGGAACCGTGGGCGAGTTGGGGGAGTTCGGGCTCATCAGGGAGCTCACCGCCCGGCTCACCACCACTCCGGCGGTACGGCTCGGCCCCGGCGACGACGCCGCGGTCGTGACCGCCCCCGACCGCAGGGTCGTGGCCAGTACGGACATCCTGCTGGAGGGGCAGCACTTCCGTCGCGACTGGTCGACCGCGTACGACGTCGGCCGCAAGGCGGCCGCCCAGAACCTCGCCGACATCGCCGCCATGGGTGCGGTGCCCACCGCGCTGCTGCTCGGCCTGGTCGTCCCCGCCGAACTCCCGGTCACCTGGGCCGGCGAGCTGATGGACGGCCTGCGTGACGAATGCCAGGTCGCGGGCGCCGCGGTGGTCGGTGGCGACGTGGTGCGCGGCGAGACGATCACCGTCTCGATCACCGCACTCGGCGACCTGCGCAACCATGAACCGGTCACCCGGGCCGGCGCCCAGCCCGGCGACGTCGTCGCCGTCACCGGCTGGCTCGGCTGGTCCGCCGCCGGATACGCCGTGCTCTCCCGGGGCTTCCGCTCTCCCCGCGCCTTCGTCGAGGCCCACCGCCGCCCGGAACCCCCCTACCACGCGGGCCCCGCGGCCGCCGGGCTCGGCGCCACCGCGATGACGGACGTGAGCGACGGGCTCGTCGCCGACCTCGGGCACATCGCCGAGGCCAGCAAGGTCCGCATCGACCTGCGCTCCGGCCTCATCGACATCCCCTCGCAGATGTCCGACATCGGGCAGGCCGTCGGCGTCGACCCGCTCCAGTGGGTGCTGACCGGGGGAGAGGACCACGCGATCGTCGCCACCTTCCCGCCGGACGTGAAGCTGCCCGCCCGCTGGAAGGTCATCGGCGAGGTGCTCAACCCCTCCGTGCTGCCCCAGGTGACGGTCGACGGGGCGCCCTGGACCAGCAAGAGCGGCTGGGACCATTTCGGGGGCATAGAGGACGCCCAGTAGATTTCGGCGCATGCCCATACCTGCTGCCGTACCCGCCCGAGTGCTCACCGTCGCCGGATCCGACTCCGGCGGCGGTGCGGGCATCCAGGCCGACCTGAAGACGATGCTGGCGCTCGGGACGCACGGGATGAGCGTGCTCACCGCCGTCACCGCCCAGAATTCGCTGGGGGTGCGGGGCGCCTGGGAACTGCCCGCCGAGGCCGTGCGCGCCCAGTACCGCAGCGTGGTGGACGACATCGGCGTACAGGCGGTCAAGACCGGCATGCTGTCCTCGGCCGTCCTCGTGGAGACCGTGGCCGAACTCCTCGCCGGAACCGACGCCCCGGTCGTCGTCGACCCGGTCGGCGTCTCCAAGCACGGCGACCCGCTGCTGGCGGCCGAGGCGCTCGACTCCGTACGCACGAAACTGCTGCCGACCGCCACGGTCGCCACCCCGAACCTGGACGAGGTCGCGCAACTCACCGGCATCGACGTCCGGGACGAGGCGGGAATGCGCGGGGCCGCCGCCGCACTGCTGGACTTCGGGCCGCGCTGGGTCGTCGTCAAGGGCGGTCACCTGCCCGGAGACCCCGTCGACCTGCTCACGGACGGCACCGAGGAACACTGGCTGCGCGCCCCGAGACACGACAACCGGCACACCCACGGCACCGGCTGCACCCTCGCCTCCGCGATCGCCTGCGGACTGGCCCTGGGCCAGGACGTGCCCACGGCGGTACGGGGCGCGAAGGCGTACGTCACCGGCGCGATCGAGGCGGGCTTCCCGCTGGGCGCGGGGATCGGCCCCGTCGACCACGGCTGGCGGACCCGCACCGGCTGAGCCGCGCCGGAGGCGCCGCACGGGGGAGCGCCCCGAGGCGCCGGGGAAGTCCTGCTGTGCGTCCGGGGAGCCCCGGCGCACAGCAAGAAGCCGGCCCACCTGGGTGGACCGGCTTCTCGGGCAACCGGAAGGCTGCGCTACGACGGGAACGTCAGCGCGCGACCTTGCCGGCCTTGATGCACGAGGTGCAGACGTTGAGCCGCTTCGGCGTCCGACCGACCACGGCACGCACGCGCTGGATGTTGGGGTTCCAGCGACGGGACGTACGGCGGTGCGAGTGCGAAATGTTGTTGCCGAAGCCCGGCCCCTTGCCGCAGACGTCGCAGTTGGCAGCCACGGGTCACTCCAAAGACTTCAGATGCACTTACAGTGAATTCCGGCACGCCGGAATCAGTTGACTGAAGTGGCGGTGCCGGGGGAATGTCCCGACTTTCGTCGGGCAACCGAAGCAGCATACAACGACCGCGTCGGTAGAACGAAACTACCATGGGTTCCACCGCCCCCGTCCCGCCCCTGTCCCCGACGGACCCCGCGCACGGGACTACTCTGCGGTGCAGCCGGCCGCCCACGGCCGATTCCGAGGAGGACCGACAGGTGCCGCAGACCGCCGACGACATGGGCGCCGTCGCGGTGCGCGCCTGGTGCTCACTGGCCCTGGAGGCACTGGGCCGGGAGCGCGCGGCGATCGACGCGATCAACGTCTACCCCGTCGCCGACGGGGACACCGGCACCAACCTCTACCTGACCGTGGAGTCCGCGAACCAGGCCGTCGAAGCGGTCTTCGCCGCCC
This sequence comes from Streptomyces sp. NPDC006435, assembly GCF_040612315.1. Classification (NCBI taxonomy): domain Bacteria; kingdom Bacillati; phylum Actinomycetota; class Actinomycetes; order Kitasatosporales; family Streptomycetaceae; genus Streptomyces; species Streptomyces sp. NPDC006435. The sequence goes on along the minus strand of NZ_JBEXPY010000017.1, from coordinate 126,545 downwards.
ACGAGACCGGCACGACCACCCCCCTCACCGCCGACGCGGTACGAGCCATGGCGCACGGCGCCCTGATCGGCGCCCGCGGGAACTCCGGCACGATCCTGGCCCAGTTGCTGCGCGGGACGGCGCAGGTGCTGGCCGTCGGGCACGACGCGGACCACCTGCGCCGGGCCCTCGCCACCGCGGCCGACGCCGCCCGGCAGGCCGTCGTCCACCCCGTCGAGGGCACCGTGCTGACGGTGGCCGCCGCGGCCGCCGCGGCCGCCGCGCGCACCGCTGCCGACGCCACCACCGCCGAGGTCGCGCAGGCGGCGTACGAAGGGGCGCGGACGGCCCTGGCCGCCACCCCCGGACAGCTCGCCGTGCTCGGCCGGGCGGGCGTCGTGGACGCCGGCGGGCGGGGACTGGTGACGGTGCTCGGGGCGCTCGTCGAGGCGGTCTGCGGACGGGCGCCCGCCGCCGGACCCGCGCTTCCCGCCCCCGCCCTCCCGGTGCCGGACGACTGCGCGGCGGCCGGCCCCGCGGACGGGCCCGCCTTCGAGGTCATCTACCTGCTGGAGGCCACCGACGAGGCGGTGGACCGGCTGCGGGCCCGGCTCGACCCGCTCGGCGACTCGCTCGTGGTGGTCGGCGGCGACGGACTGTGGAACGTCCATGTGCACGTCGACGACGCGGGCGCCGCCGTGGAGGCCGGCGTCGAGGCGGGACGCCCGTACCGGATCCGGATCACCCACTTCGGCACGGACCGGGCCCAGCCCCACGTCGAGCCCGTGCAGCGCGCCGTCGTCGTGGTGGTCCCCGGCGACGGACTGCGCGGCCTGTGCAAGGAGGCCGGGGCCACGACGGTCCTGGCCCGCCCCGGCGAACCGCCCGCCAGCGGCGAACTGGTCGACGCGGTCCGCCGGGCGCACGCCCGCGAGGTGGTCCTGCTGCCCAACGACGCGGAGCTGCGCCACACCGCCGCCGCGGCCGCCGAACAGGCCCGCGCGGAAGGTATCCGGGTCGCCCTGATCCCGACCCGGGCCGCCGTCCAGGGCCTCGCCGCCCTCGCCGTCCACGAACCGGGCCGCAGCTTCGACGAGGACGTGGTGGCGATGACCGCCGCCGCGGGCGCCACCCGCTACGCCGAACTGGCCGTCGCCGAACGGCAGTCCTGGACCATGGCGGGCATCTGCCAGGCCGGGGACGTCCTGGGACTGATCGACGGCGACGTCGCGGTCATCGGCGGGGACCTCCCGCACACCGCCCGGACCGTGCTGGACCGGATGCTCGCGGCGGGCGGCGAACTGGTCACCCTGGTCCTGGGCGAGGACGTCCCCGACAGCCTCGCCGACGAGCTGGAGGAGCACGTGCGCGAGGGCCACCTCGCGGTGGACACGGTGGTCTACCGGGGCGGTCCCCGGAGTGCCCCGCTGCTCATCGGGGTGGAGTAGACCCGGCCCCGGGCCGTGCCCGGCGGCCGACTGTCAGTGGCGTGGTGTGCAATGGATCGCGTGTCCGCGTTCGACGAACCCCTCAAGAAGCTGCTCGGCGGAGCCACCGCGAAGGTGATGGCCGACCACCTCGACCTGCACACGGTCGGCGATCTGCTCCACCACTACCCCCGGCGCTACGAGGAGCGCGGTCGGCTCACGGCGCTGACCGACCTCCCGCTGGACGAGCACGTGACGGTGGTCGCCCAGGTCGCCGAGGCCCGCGTCCTGACGTTCAACAACGGCCGCGGCAGACGCCTGGAGGTGACCCTCACCGACGGCAGCGGCCGCCTCCAGCTGGTCTTCTTCGGCCACGGCGTCCACAAGCCGCACAAGGAGCTGCTGCCCGGCCGCCGGGCGATGTTCGCCGGCAAGGTCTCCGTCTTCAACCGGAAGATGCAGCTGGCCCACCCCACGTACCAGCTGCTGGACACCGGACCCGGCGAGGGGACCGGGGACGGGGACCGGGAGGCGGTGGACGCCTTCGCCGGGCGGCTGCTGCCGATCTACCCGGCCTGCAAGCAGCTGGACTCGTGGCGGATCGCCAAGGCCGTCGACACGGTCCTGCCCAGCGCGCAGGAGGCCGTCGACCCGCTGCCGGCCGCGCTGCGCGAGGGCCGCGGCTTCGCCCCGCTCCCGGAGGCACTGCTGAAGGTCCACCGCCCGCAGACCAAGGCGGACATCGCCCTGGCCAGGGACCGGCTCAAGTGGGACGAGGCATTCGTCCTCCAGGTCGCGCTGGCCCGCCGCAGGTACGCCGACACCCAGCTCCCGGCCGTGGCCCGCAGGCCCGCCCCCGGCGGACTGCTCGACGCCTTCGACGCCGAGCTGCCCTTCACCCTCACCGACGGGCAGCAGAAGGTCTCCGAGGAGATCTTCGACGACCTCGCGACCGAACACCCCATGCACCGGCTGCTCCAGGGGGAGGTCGGATCGGGGAAGACCATGGTCGCGCTGCGGGCGATGCTCGGCGTCGTCGACGCGGGCGGACAGGCCGCCATGCTCGCACCCACCGAGGTGCTCGCCCAGCAGCACCACAGATCCATCACCGAGATGATGGGCGAGCTGGCCGAGGGCGGGATGTTGGGCGGCTCCGAGCAGGGGACGAAGGTGGTGCTGCTCACCGGTTCCATGGGTGCCGCGGCCCGCCGCAGGGCGCTGCTCGACCTCGTCACGGGCGAGGCGGGGATCGTGATCGGCACCCACGCCCTGATCGAGGACAAGGTGAAGTTCCACGACCTGGGCCTGGTCGTCGTCGACGAACAGCACCGCTTCGGCGTGGAACAGCGCGACGCCCTGCGCTCCAAGGGGAAGCAGCCGCCGCACCTGCTGGTGATGACCGCCACCCCCATTCCCCGCACGGTCGCCATGACCGTCTTCGGGGACCTGGAGACCTCCGTGCTGGACCAGCTCCCGGCCGGCCGCTCGCCGATCGCCAGCCATGTCGTGCCGGCCAAGGACAAGCCGCACTTCCTCGCCCGTGCCTGGGAACGGGTGCGGGAGGAGGTGGAGAACGGGCACCAGGCGTACGTGGTCTGCCCCCGCATCGGCGACGACGAGGACGAGCCGGACGGCAAGAGGAAGAAGGCGCCCGAGGACGACGGCGAGAAGCGCCCGCCGCTCGCCGTCCTGGAGATCGCCGAACAGCTCTCCAAGGGGCCCCTCGCCGGTCTGCGCATCGAGGTGCTGCACGGCAGGATGGCGCCCGAGGACAAGGACGACGTGATGCGCCGCTTCGCCGCGGGCGAGGTCGACGTCCTCGTCGCCACCACCGTCATCGAGGTCGGGGTCAACGTCCCCAACGCCACCGCCATGGTGATCATGGACGCCGACCGGTTCGGCGTCTCCCAGCTGCACCAGCTGCGCGGCAGGGTCGGCCGCGGCTCCGCCCCCGGCCTCTGCCTCCTGGTCAGCGAGGCGCACGAGGCCAGTCCGGCCCGTGCCCGGCTGTCCGCCGTCGCCGCCACCCTCGACGGCTTCGAGCTCTCCCGGATCGACCTCGAACAGCGCCGCGAGGGCGACGTCCTGGGCCAGGCCCAGTCCGGGGTCCGCTCCTCGCTGCGGATGCTCACCGTCATCGACGACGAGGAGGTCATCGCCGCCGCCCGGGAGGAGGCCGTCGCGATCGTCGCCGCCGACCCGGGGCTGGAGCACCTGCCCGAGCTGCGGACCGCGCTGGACGCCCTGCTCGACAAGGAGCGGGAGGAGTACCTCGACAAGGGCTGAGAGCCCGCGGGCGGGACGGTGGGCGAGCGGCCGGGCGGGCCCGACGGGTGCGCGGGCCCGATCCGGCCCGACGCCATATCGTGGGTGGCACCACACCGCGGCATCCTGCGGGCCACCCACGAACCGAGGACCAGACACCCATGACCCGCGTGATCGCCGGCTCGGCCGGCGGCCGCCGCCTGGCCGTTCCGCCCGGCACCGGCACCCGCCCCACCTCCGACCGTGCGCGCGAGGGCCTCTTCTCCACCTGGGAGGCGCTCCTCGGCAGCCTGGCGGGAGTCCGGATCGCCGATCTGTACGCGGGCTCCGGCGCCGTCGGCCTGGAGGCGCTCTCCCGGGGCGCGGCGCACGCCCTGCTCGTCGAGGCGGACCCCAAAGCCGTCCGCACCGTCCGGGACAACGTCCGCACCCTCGGCCTGCCCGGCGCCGAGGTCCGTACCGGCCGGGCCGAGCAGGTCGCCGCGGGTCCGGCGCCCGCCGAGCCGTACGACGTGGTGTTCCTCGACCCGCCGTACGCCGTCACGGACGACGATCTTGGCGAGATACTGCTCACACTCCGTGCTCAGGGGTGGCTCACGGACGACGCGCTCGTCACCGTGGAACGCAGCACCAGGGGCGGAGAATTCGGCTGGCCCGAGGGATTCGAAGCGTTGCGGGCCCGTCGCTACGGCGAGGGAACGCTTTGGTACGGTCGCGCCGCCTCTACGTGCGAAGACGCACGATGACCGGACCGGAGAGCGAGGGAATCAAGTTGCGCCGCGCCGTCTGTCCGGGGTCATTCGACCCCATCACCAATGGACACCTCGACATCATTGGCCGTGCCTCGAAGCTGTACGACGTCGTACACGTCGCGGTGATGATCAACCAGTCGAAGAAGGGCCTGTTCACGGTCGACGAGCGGATCGACCTGATCCGCAGCGTCACCTCGGAGTTCGGCAACGTCCAGGTCGAGTCCTTCCACGGCCTCCTGGTCGACTTCTGCAAGCAGCGCGACATCCCGGCGATCGTCAAGGGGCTGCGGGCCGTCAGCGACTTCGACTACGAGCTCCAGATGGCCCAGATGAACAACGGCCTCTCGGGCGTCGAGACCCTCTTCGTGCCCACCAACCCCACCTACAGTTTCCTGTCGTCCTCCCTGGTCAAGGAGGTCGCCACCTGGGGCGGTGACGTCTCCCACCTGCTCCCCCCGGTGGTCCACGAGGCACTTGCCGAGCGCCTCGCCCAGGGGCGTTGATCTGACGGTTCGTCAGCAGGTGTCGGGCGGGCGCCGACTGGCCGTACAGTCGTCCCGTCCGTCTCCAATCGGCTGTAGAGAGTGGCGAGCACACGGTGGACGTGCAGAAGAAGCTCGACGAGATCGTCGAGGCGGTCGGGAGTGCCCGGTCGATGCCCATGTCGGCTTCGTGCGTGGTCAACCGCGCCGAACTGCTCGCGATGCTGGAGGAGGTGCGCCAGGCCCTGCCGGGCTCGCTCGCCCAGGCCCGGGAGCTCATCGGCGGCCAGGAACAGCTGGCCGAGCAGGCCCGCCGCGAGGCGGAGCGGATCATCGAGGCCGCACACGCCGAACGCACCTCGCTGATCGCCGGGACCGAGATCGCCAGGCAGGCACAGGGGGAGGCCGACCGCATCCTCGACGAGGCCCGCCGGGAGGCCGCCGAGGTCCGCTCCGAGGCGGACGAGTACGTCGACAGCAAGCTCGCCAACTTCGAGGTCGTCCTCACCAAGACCATCGGCTCCGTCGACCGGGGCCGCGAGAAGCTCCTCGGCCGCGGCCACCCCTTCGACGAGCAGGGCCGCGAGGACCCGGACTTCGCCGAGGCCCCCGAGCGCAGCACCGACCCGGACATACTGCGCAGCAGGGCGGACGAGTACGTGGACACCAAGCTCGGCGCCTTCGAGGCCGTGCTCGCCAAGACCCTGGAGGCGGTCGGCCGCGGACGGCAGAAGCTGCACGGCCGGATCCCCACCGACGACCTCGGCGCGCACGTGGCGGCCCAGGACGCTGCGGGCAGCCAGGCGCGCGTGAGCGACGAGGACCACTGGGCCGGACTCGCCGAACTCGCCACCCCCGAGCCGCAGCCGGTGCACCAGCAGGCCCAGCCGCACTACCCGGCACCGGCGCAGGCACCGCAGATGCCGGCGCAGCAGCCCGGCTACGCGGAGACGTACGCGTACCGGGACCAGCCGCAGCAGGACGTCTACGGCTACCAGCAGCAGCCGGACCCGTACGCCGCCTATCAGCAGCAGGACTACGGCCAGGCCCAGGTGCCGGTGCAGGGGTACGGGGACTGGCAGCAGCAGCCCGCGCAGCCCCAGCAGGCGCTCCAGCAGGGCGAGAGCGCCCTCGACGAGACCAGTCTGTTCGACACCAGCATGATCGACCTGGACCAGCTCCGCAGGTACGAGCAGGAACGCTGACCGGCCGGTACCGGCCCGAGGACCGGGCACCCGCCGCAGGTCCGGCCCGGTCGGGTCCGACAGCCCGATTGGGAGCTGGGCGACACGTCCAGTATCCTGGCTCCTCGGTCGCGCGTATGTCCGCGATCCCGGCTGCCCGTTTCGACTCCGAATCCGGTCGGCCTTCCCACGACGCGTGTTGCACATGATCTCGAAAGCAGGAAAAGCCCTGAACGGCCACCTCGACCACCGAAACCCCCTCGTGTTCGACACGCACGAGCTGGGTCGGCGTCCCGGTGCCCTCCAGCGGCTGACCCGCTCGGTGGACGCTCCCGCGGACCTCGGCATCGACGGGGTCATCGGCGTGCCGGAAGGCGCACCGGTGGAGCTGGACCTCCGACTCGAATCGGTCATGGAAGGTGTGCTCGTCACAGGCACCGCCCGTGCGACCGCCGAGGGGGAGTGCGTAAGGTGTCTGGAGCCGCTGCGCCAAGAGGTCGCTGCGGACTTCCAGGAGATGTTCTCGTACCCTGACGCCGATGACCGGGGCCGCGCCAAGGCGGAACCGGCCGACGACGCCGAGGACGACGAGGACAGGCTCTTCGTCGAGGACGGCCTGTTCGACCTCGAACCAGTGCTGCGTGATGCGGTGGTGCTCGCACTGCCGATGCAGCCGGTGTGCCGGGAGTCCTGTGCCGGTCTGTGTTCCGAATGCGGAATCAGGCTGGACGAGAACCCCGGTCACCACCACGACGCCGTCGACATTCGTTGGGCGGCATTGCAAGGACTCGCCGACACCGTTCAGGACGGCGAGAAGGACAACATGGGCGGCGCCGATGCGGGCGTCGACGAGAAGCAGGAGAAGTAGCCGTGGCTGTTCCGAAGCGGAAGATGTCGCGCAGCAACACGCGCCACCGCCGGTCGCAGTGGAAGGCTGCGGTCCCCACCCTGGTTTCGTGCGAGCGTTGCCAGGAGCCGAAGCTGCAGCACATCGCGTGCCCCAGCTGCGGCACGTACAACAAGCGCCAGGTCCTCGAGGTCTGAGCGGCTGGTGAGAGGCCCGATGTCTGAGTTGTCCAACGCCAAGAAGAAGGCAGACAACGTCAACACAGCCTCGTCCCACACGCTTCTGGAAGGGCGGCTCGGGTATCGACTCGAGACCGCCCTTCTGGTGCGTGCGCTGACCCACCGCTCGTACGCGTACGAGAACGGCGGTCTGCCCACCAACGAGCGGCTGGAGTTCCTCGGGGACTCGGTGCTCGGCCTGGTGGTCACGGACACGCTGTACCGCACCCACCCCGACCTGCCCGAAGGCCAGCTGGCCAAGTTGCGGGCCGCGGTGGTCAACTCGCGTGCGCTTGCGGAAGTGGGCCGCGGCCTCGAACTCGGCTCCTTCATCCGGCTCGGCCGCGGTGAAGAGGGCACGGGCGGCAGGGACAAGGCATCCATCCTCGCCGACACCCTCGAAGCGGTGATCGGCGCGGTCTATCTCGATCAGGGCCTCAGCGCGGCCTCGGAGCTGGTCCACCGGCTCTTCGACCCGCTGATCGACAGGTCCTCGAACCTCGGCGCCGGCCTGGACTGGAAGACCAGCCTCCAGGAGCTCACCGCGAGCGAGAGCCTCGGAGTCCCCGAGTACCTCGTCACGGAGACCGGACCGGACCACGAGAAGACCTTTACTGCTGCTGCCCGCGTCGGTGGTGTCTCGTACGGCACCGGCACCGGCCGTAGCAAGAAGGAAGCGGAGCAGCAGGCGGCGGAGTCCGCCTGGCGCGAGATCAGCGCCGCCGCACAGGCACGGGAGGACGCGGCGAAGGCCGCTGCCGACGGAGGGGCCGCCGACACCTCTGCCGACCCGTCGCCGTCCACGGACGCCACTCCGGCCTGACCCGGAAGCCCCTCGGTGCCCTGTGCACCGGGGGGCTCTTCCTGCCCGGAAACGTACGCTTTCCCCAGAAGCCCCTTCCTTTCCGGGCACCCCTTCCTCTCTTCTTCCCCTTCCTCACGCCATCCCGTCAGGTTGTCCCTCCAGGAGCGCCACCGTGCCCGAGCTGCCCGAGGTCGAAGTCGTACGGCGCGGTCTGGAGCGCTGGGTGACCGGCCGCACCGTCGCCGACGTCGAGGTGCTGCACCCGCGCGCGGTCCGGCGTCATCTCGCGGGCGGCGCGGATTTCGCGGCCCGGCTCGGCGGCGCCCGCCTCGGGACGGCCATGCGCCGCGGCAAGTACCTCTGGGTGCCGCTGGACGAGGGGGCCGGTTCGCTCCTCGGCCACCTCGGCATGAGCGGCCAGCTCCTCGTGCAGCCCCAGGACGCATCCGACGAGAAGCACCTGCGTGTCCGGATCCGCTTCGACGACTCCCTCGGCACCGAGCTCCGTTTCGTCGACCAGCGGACCTTCGGCGGGCTCTCGCTCCACGAGAACACTCCCGACGGGCTGCCCGACACCATCGCGCACATCGCCCGCGACCCGCTGGACCCGGCCTTCGACGACGCGGCCTTCCACACGGCCCTGCGCGCGCGCCGCACGACAGTCAAGCGAGCGCTGCTCGACCAGACGCTGATCAGCGGCGTCGGCAACATCTACGCGGACGAGGCGCTCTGGCGCACCGCGCTGCACTACGACCGGCCGACCGCCACCCTCACCCGGCCCAAGGCGGCCGAACTGCTGGGCCACGCCCGCGACGTGATGAACGCGGCGCTCGACCAGGGCGGCACCAGCTTCGACAGCCTCTACGTCAACGTGAACGGCGAGTCCGGCTACTTCGACCGCTCGCTGGACGCCTACGGGCGGGAGGACGAGCCCTGCCGCCGCTGCGGCACACCGATCCGCCGCCGCCCTTGGATGAACCGCTCCAGCTACTTCTGCCCGCGCTGTCAGCGCCCGCCGCGCCGGGCCTGACGCGGCTCAGCCCTTGTCGGGGTGCGCCCCGTCGTAGTGGTCGCGGGCCCGGAGCACCTCGGGCATCCGGTCCTCGACGAACCGGATCAGCCCGAGCAGCCGCTCGGCCACCTGCCGGCCCAGGGGCGTCAGCTCGTAGTCGACGCGCGGCGGATTGGTCGGCCGGGCCTCGCGGTGCACCAGACCGTCCCGCTCCAGGGCCTGCAAGGTCTGGGAGAGCATCTTCTCGCTCACCCCGTCGACGCGGCGCCGCAGCTCGTTGAAACGGGAGCCGCTCTCGTACAGCGCTCCCAGGGTCAGACCGCCCCAGCGTCCGGTGATGTGCTCCAGCGTGCCGCGCGAGGGGCACTGCCGGGAGAACACGTCGAAAGCGGACTCGGCCGACGGGGCGTTCTGATCCATGCCGGTCAGCGTACGCCCGTGCGACGCTCACCACCGGAGTGCGCTTTCCCCCGGTGAGCGCCGGGCCGGGGCAGCGGGCGGGACGTGCGCGGGACCGGGGGAGGGGGGACGGTCAGAAGCCGAATTCCTGGGTCCACCAGGGGCCGCCGGAGCCCTGGTGGATGCCGACCCCGAGAGTTTTGTAGTCGCAGTTGAGGATGTTCGCCCGGTGACCGGGGCTGTCCATCCAGGCGTCCATCACGGCCTGTGCGTCGGCCTGGCCGCGGGCTATGTTCTCGGCGGCGAGGCCCTTCACGCCGGCCTTCGAGGCGCGGTCCCAGGGGGAGCGGCCGTCGGGGTCGGTGTGGTCGAAGAAGCCACGGGAGGCCATGTCCTCGCTGAAGTCCTGGGCGAGGGAGGCGAGCGAGGAGCTGGCGGTCAGCGGGCTGCAGCCGACCTTCGCGCGCTCCTGGTTGACCCGCGCGAGCACGGCGGCCTGCGCGGAGGAGGAGGCCGGGGCCGAGGCCATGGACCTGCGGGCGGCCGGGGTGGAGGCGGAGCTCTTCGGTGCGGCCGACGACTTCCCGGCGGCGGGCGCGGAGCTCCGCGAGGCCTTGGACTCGGCGGCCTTCGCCGACCGGGACGGCTTGGCCCCGTCGGACCGCTCGGACGCCTCGGACTTCTCGGAGGGGAAGGCGGACGGGGTGGAGGACCCCGCCTTCTTCAGGTCGTCGGCGCGGTCGGCGCCGCGGCCGGACCGGGCGGACGAGGTGCCGCGGCCGGCCGGGGCGGAGGAGGTGCCGCCCTGGGTCAGCAGGTCCGAGTCCCCGTCCGCGCGCACCTGGTCGGAGGGTCCGCCGCCGATCGTGTAGGTGTCGCCCCCGCCGGCCAGCAGACCCGAACTCATCGCCACGGCTCCCACGGCGAGCGCCGCGGAGACGCCGACCATTCCGGTGCGGATGGGGCTCGCGGAACGCTTTCTGCGGTGGCCGCGGGGCCGGGCCTCGCCGCTCTCGGTGGCAGGAGCTGCGGCGGAGCGGCTGTGGCGTCCCATCTGCTGGGCCCTTCCGAGGGTCTGGACGCCGGTTCCGACGTCGACGTGCTTCACCCGAACGGGTGAGGTCGTTGCGACGGGACTGTACGCCATGGCCTGTGACCGGGATGTGCTCCGGGGGTAATTGGACCGTTAGCGTTCGGGCATGAACGAAGACGTACGACTCACCGTGTGGGTGCGCGGCCGGGTGCAGCGAGTGGGGTTCCGCTGGTTCACCCGGGCGAACGCACTGGAGATCGGTGGCCTCACCGGCTTCGCCCTGAACCTCGACGACGGCAGGGTGCAGGTCGTCGCGGAGGGGCGGCGGGAGGACTGCCACCGCCTGCTGGAGTGGCTGCGTTCGGACGACACACCCGGCCGCGTGGACGGCGTCACTGAGATATGGGACACCCCGCGCGGTGGTTACGAGGGCTTCGCGATCCGCTGACACGGGCCCGTCCCGGGGCTGCGGGCGCCGCCGTGTTCGGGCCGTGTTCGACCTGTGGCGGGCGGTTGTGTGACGGGGCTCGCATCCCCGCGCACATGAAATGACCTGCGGATTGACCGGGTGGTTGCCAAGTTTCGTCCGGCGTGCCAGGCTGCGGCGGTAAGGATGATCTCCACGCCCTCCAGGGCCCCGCAGGAGAGACGCGCCGCATGATCGTCGAGCCGCGCGCCCCCGGGATGCCCGTCTCCACGGGGCGTGATCGTGTTGACCGTCAAACTTTTTGGTGAGATTCTGAAATCCCCGCGCACCTCAGCTGTTCGGCAGGGCTGTTTGGCAGCAGAACAGCAGTGATGACAGATGCACTGCCGAGCACCGCGGGTGCGATTCCCTCACGACCCACACCGCATCGGTCGGTCACTCAGTGTGGAGGACCATCCATCATGGCAAAGGCGCTTCTCGGTTACGTCGGCGGTTCCGACCCGCGACTCCTCGCCGAGATGCGACGGCTCCAGCAGCGCGTCCAGGACCTCGAATCCGAGCTCGTACGGATCCAGGGCGAGAACGACGCGCTGAACGCCGCCGCCCAGCACCAAGAGTCGCTGCTCGACAGCATCGACATCGACGTACCTCAGGCGGAGCCGGCGCTGACCTGACCGATGGCCCCCAGGGGCCGGTCGGGCCGTACGCGTCAGCCGTCCGAGACCATCACCCGGATCGTCGCCGGATCATCGGAGATCGCTGCTCTTGATCTGTCACACCCGTGACATGTCCTTGATCCGTCATGCGCAGCCGCAGCAAGGAAACCGCGCACCGGCAACACCGCGCACGCTGCAACACGAACAAGATTTGCAAGGGGCGCTTCGGCGTCCCTTCTTTCTTTTCCGCCCGGAATTTTCTTTTCCGTCCGGACCCGCGCGGGGCCCGGCCCCGGCGTACACCCCTTCCCTTAACGTCTGATGTGCCCTGCACCTTCATCAGCGAAACCGAGAGCGAAAGGTAGAGTCCGGCGGCGTGCACCTCAAGGCCCTGACCCTGCGTGGTTTCAAGTCGTTCGCCTCCGCCACGACGCTGCGGTTCGAACCCGGCATCACGTGCGTCGTCGGCCCCAACGGGTCGGGCAAGTCCAATGTGGTGGACGCGCTCTCCTGGGTCATGGGGGAGCAGGGGGCCAAGTCCCTGCGCGGCGGCAAGATGGAGGACGTGATCTTCGCCGGCACCACCGGGCGGCCGCCGCTCGGACGGGCCGAGGTATCGCTGACCATCGACAACTCCGACGGCGCACTGCCCATCGAGTACGCCGAGGTGACGATCACCCGGATCATGTTCCGCAACGGCGGCAGCGAATACCAGATCAACGGCGACACCTGCCGGCTGCTGGACATCCAGGAACTCCTCTCCGACTCGGGCATCGGCCGCGAGATGCACGTCATCGTCGGCCAGGGCCAGCTGGACTCCGTGCTCCACGCCGATCCGATGGGCCGTCGCGCGTTCATCGAGGAAGCCGCGGGCGTGCTCAAGCACCGCAAGCGGAAGGAGAAGGCGCTGCGGAAACTGGACGCGATGGGTGCCAACCTGGCCCGCGTCCAGGACCTGACCGACGAACTGCGGCGACAGCTGAAGCCGCTCGGCCGCCAGGCGGCCGTGGCGCGCCGGGCCGCCGTCATCCAGGCCGATCTGCGCGACGCCAGGCTGCGGCTGCTCGCCGACGACCTGGTACGGCTGCGCACCGCGCTGCGCAGCGAGATCGCCGACGAGGCCGCGCTCAAGCAGCGCCGGGAGGCGGCGGAGCGGGAACTCAAGGCAGCCCTGGCGCGCGAGGCGGAGCTGGAGGACGAGGTGCGGCGGCTGGCACCGCGGCTCCAGCGGGCCCAGCAGACCTGGTACGAGCTGTCGCAGCTGGCGGAGCGGGTGCGTGGCACGATCTCGCTGGCCGACGCCCGGGTGAAGAGCGCCACCGCCCCCGCCGTGGAGGAGCGGCGCGGTCGCGACCCGGAGGACATGGAACGGGAGGCCGCCCGGATCCGCGAGCAGGAGGCGGAGCTGGAGGCCGCGCTGACGGCGGCGGAACACGCGCTGGAGGACACCGCGGCCCACCGCGCCGAGCTGGAGCGGGACTTGGCGGCCGAGGAGCGCAGGCTCAAGGACGCGGCCCGCGCCATCGCGGACCGCCGCGAAGGGCTCGCCCGGCTGAACGGCCAGGTCAACGCGGCCCGCAGCCGCGCCGGTTCGGCCCAGGCCGAGATCGACCGGCTGGCCGCCTCCAGGGACGAGGCGCGGGACCGGGCCGTCGCCGCCCAGGAGGAGTACGAACAGCTCAAGGCCGAGGTCGAGGGCCTGGACGCCGGTGACGCGGAGCTCGCCGAACGGCACGCCGCCGCCAAGCGGGAACTCGCGGAGGCCGAGGCGGAGCTCTCCGCGAGCCGGGAGGCGGCCTCCGCCGCCGAGCGGGAACGGGCGGCGGTCGCGGCCCGCCACGAGGCGCTGGCGCTCGGCCTGCGGCGCAAGGACGGCACGGGTGCGTTGCTCGGCGCGCAGGACCGGCTGTCGGGACTGCTCGGGCCGGCCGCGGAACTCCTGACGGTGGAACCGGGGCACGAGGTCGCCGTGGCGGCGGCCCTGGGCGCGGCGGCGGACGCGGTCGCGGTGACCGACCCGGCCGCGGCGGCGGAGGCGATCCGGCTGCTGCGCAAGGAGGACGCGGGGCGGGCGGCGCTGCTGCTGGGCGGGGTGCGCGCCGGGGTCCCCGATCAGGGCGGCGCCCCCGACACCGGTGCCTTCGACAGCGGTGCCGCCGGGCGGGTGCCCGGGCAGGCCCAGGGGGCGGACGGCACGGCCGGGTCCCGTACGGCCGGGCAGGCGGTCGCCGTCGCCGTGGGCGGAGCGCCCGCCGCGGCCGGTCTCGTCCGCGGGCCCGCCGGGCTGATGGACGCCGTCCGCGCGCTGGTGCGGGACATGGTGGTCGTCGACACGCTGGAGGACGCCGAGAAGCTCGTCTCCGTGCACCCGGAGCTGACGGCCGTGACCGCAGAGGGGGACGTCCTCTCGGCCCGTTTCGCGCACGGGGGTTCCGCCGGGGCGCCGAGCCTGCTCGAAGTACAGGCATCGGTCGACGAGGCCGCCGCCCGGCTGGAGGAACTGGCCGTCCGGTGCGCGGAGTCGGCCGAGGCACAGCGGATCGCGGGGGAGCGGCGCCGGGCGAGCGCCGGACTGGTCGAGGAGATCGGGGAGCGGCGCCGGGCCGCCGAGCGGGAGAAGTCCGGTGTGGCCCAGCAACTGGGGCGGCTGGCCGGGCAGGCGCGCGGCGCGGCGGGCGAGGCCGAGCGGATGACCGCGGCGGCCGCCCGCGCCCAGGAGGCGCTGGAACGGGCGACGGCGGAGGCCGAGGAGCTGGCCGAGCGGCTGCTCGTCGCCGAGGAGACGCCGGTGGAGGAGGAGCCGGACACCTCCGTGCGCGACCGGCTCGCCGCGGACGGCGCCAACGCCCGCCAGACCGAGATGGAGGCCCGCCTCCAGGTCCGTACCCACGAGGAGCGGGTCAAGGGCCTCGCGGGCCGTGCGGACTCCCTCGACCGGGGCGCCCGCGCCGAGCGGGAGGCCCGTGCCCGCGCCGAGCGGCGCCGCGCCCGGCTGCGTCACGAGGCCGAGGTGGCCTCCGCCGTCGCGTCCGGTGCCCGTCAACTGCTTGCCCACGTCGAGGTCTCCGTCGTACGGGCCGAGCGGGAGCGGACCGCGGCCGAGGCGGCGAAGGCGGAACGGGAACGGGACCTGGCGGCCGGGCGCGAGCGGGGCCGCGACCTCAAGGCCGAGCTGGACAAGCTCACCGACTCCGTCCACCGCGGCGAGGTGCTCGGCGCGGAGAAGCGGCTGCGGATAGAGCAACTGGAGACGAAGGCGCTGGAGGAGCTGGGCGTCGAACCGGCCGGGCTGGCCGCCGAGTACGGCCCCGACCAGCTCGTACCGCCCTCGCCGGCCGCCGAGGGCGAGGAACTGCCGCAGGACCCGGAGCATCCGCGCAACCAGCCGAAGCCGTTCGTCAGGGCCGAGCAGGAGAAGCGGCTGAAGTCGGCCGAACGGGCGTATCAGCAACTCGGGAAGGTGAATCCGCTCGCCCTGGAGGAGTTCGCCGCCCTGGAGGAGCGGCACAAGTTCCTCTCCGAGCAGCTGGAGGACCTGAAGAAGACCAGGGCCGACCTGATGCAGGTCGTCAAGGAGGTCGACGAGCGGGTCGAGCAGGTGTTCACGGAGGCGTACCGGGACACGGCCCGGGAGTTCGAGGGCGTGTTCTCGCGGCTCTTCCCGGGCGGCGAGGGGCGGCTGATCCTGACCGACCCGGAGAACATGCTCGCCACCGGCGTGGACGTCGAGGCCAGGCCGCCCGGCAAGAAGGTCAAGCGGCTCTCGCTGCTCTCCGGCGGCGAACGCTCGCTCACGGCCGTGGCGTTGCTGGTCTCGATCTTCAAGGCCCGGCCGAGCCCGTTCTACGTGATGGACGAGGTCGAGGCGGCGCTGGACGACACCAACCTGCAGCGGCTGATCCGGATCATGGAAGAGCTCCAGGAGAGCTCGCAGCTCATCGTGATCACGCACCAGAAGCGGACGATGGAGGTCGCCGACGCGCTGTACGGCGTCTCGATGCAGGGCGACGGCGTCTCGAAGGTGATCAGCCAGCGGCTGCGCTGAGCCCTTGCCCCGTCTTCAGGACATTGATAAGTCCTTCGGGTGCTTCCGGCGTTTTCCGGGCGTGATCCCCGATTCAGGGTTCAAATCCTGATGGTTTGATGCCTGCTGTGCGGTGTCCGCCTTCAAGTGGTGGCGGCCGGGAAGTTGTGCGCCACTTGGAGGAGTTCGCCCCCACCTGACGACGCGGCCAGGCATCAGGAGTTCATGTGACCAACACATCGCAGGGACCGGCCTCCGGAGCCCGAGCGGCCCACCCGGACCACCTCGGCCATGTCATCTTCATCACCGCGGCCGCCGCGATGGGCGGTTTCCTGTTCGGTTACGACAGTTCCGTCATCAACGGCGCGGTCGAGGCGATCCGCAGCCGCTACGACATCGGCTCCGGGACGCTCGCCCAGGTCATCGCCATCGCCCTGATCGGCTGCGCGATCGGCGCGGCCACCGCGGGGCGCATCGCCGACCGCATCGGCCGCATCCGCTGCATGCAGATCGCCTCCCTGCTCTTCACCATCAGCGCCGTCGGCTCCGCGCTCCCGTTCGCGCTCTGGGACCTGGCGATGTGGCGCATCATCGGCGGTTTCGCCATCGGCATGGCCTCGGTGATCGGACCGGCGTACATCGCCGAGGTCTCGCCGCCCGCCTACCGCGGCCGGCTCGGCTCCTTCCAGCAGGCGGCGATCGTCATCGGCATCGCCATCTCCCAGCTGGTCAACTACGGCATCCTGCAACTCGCCGACGGCGACCAGCGCGGCCGGATCGGCGGCCTGGAGGCCTGGCAGTGGATGCTCGGCGTGATGGTCGTCCCGGCCCTCCTGTACGGGTTGCTGTCGTTCGCGATCCCCGAGTCGCCGCGGTTCCTGATCTCGGTCGGCAGGAAGGACCGGGCCCGGCGGATCCTGGAGGAGGTCGAGGGGCACAACGTCGACCTCGACGCCCGGGTGGCCGAGATCGAGACCGCCATGCACCGTGAGCACAAGTCCAAGTTCAAGGACCTGCTCGGCGGCGGCTTCGGCTTCCTGCCGATCGTCTGGGTCGGCATCGGGCTCTCGGTCTTCCAGCAACTCGTCGGCATCAACGTGGCGTTCTACTACTCGGCGACGCTCTGGCAGTCCGTCGGCGTCGACCCGACCGACTCCTTCTTCTACTCGTTCACCACCTCCATCATCAACATCGTCGGTACCGTCATCGCGATGGTCCTGGTGGACCGGGTGGGCCGCAAACCGCTCGCCCTGGTGGGCTCCGCGGGCATGGCCATCGCCCTCGCCTGCGAGGCCTGGGCCTTCTCCGCCGACCTGGTCGACGGAAAACTGCCCAGCCCCCAGGGCGCCGTGGCGCTCGTCGCGGCCCATGTGTTCGTGCTCTTCTTCGCCCTGTCGTGGGGCGTCGTCGTCTGGGTCTTCCTCGGCGAGATGTTCCCCAACCGGATCCGCGCCGCCGCCCTCGGGGTCGCCGCGTCCGCGCAGTGGCTCGCCAACTGGGCGATCACCGCGAGTTTCCCGAGCCTGTCCGACTGGAACCTCTCGGGCACGTACATCATCTACGCGTGCTTCGCCACGCTCTCGATCCCCTTCGTGCTCAGGTTCGTGAAGGAGACCAAGGGCAAGGCGCTGGAGGAGATGGGCTGACCCCCGCTGCCCCCGCTAACCCCGCCGGCCCCGGTGCTCCTCCGGTCCTGCCGGGCCGGGGCCGCGGGGCCGTGCAGTCGTCCGGCCCCGCCGGTCAGCGCGCCACCGCCTCGCAGAACAGCCGCAGGCTCCGCCACCCCTCCTCCACCGGCATCCCGCCGCACAGCGGATGCAGCACCAGCCCCTCCGCCTCCCCGGCCCACCGGGCGCACCGGTCCGGGGTGACGACCCGGTAGACCCCCTCCTCACGCAGCTCCGCCACCGTCGTGGCCGCGGAACGCACGGCCGAGCGGACGCTCCCGGACTGCCAGGAGGCGTACGCGCGCGCCTCGTGCAGGAAGTGCTCGCCGTACCGGGCCCACGTCCGGTCCGGGTCCTCGGACACGTGCAGCAGGGGCGTCTCGGCGGCGGGCATCATGCAGAAGCCCTCCGTCCCGAACGCGGCGCGCCGCTCCTCGTAGTACGCCGCCAGCTCCGGCAGGTGCGCGCTCGGGAAGAACGGCAGCCCGAACCTGGCCGCCCGCCGCGCCGCCGCCCGCGAACTGCCGCCCACCAGCAGCGGCGGATGCGGCCGGGTGTACGGGCGGGGCGTGACCCGGACCGTGCGGCCCCGGTACGGGAACGGCTCGCCGGTCCACGCCCGCACCAGGGTCTCCAGCAGCTCGTCCTGGAGCCTGCCGCGCCCGGCCCAGTCGACGCCCGCCCGCTCGTACTCCTCGGGCCGGTAGCCGATCCCCGCCACCGTCACCAGCCGGCCGGCGCTCAGCAGGTCCAGGACCGCGATGTCCTCGGCCAGCCGCAGCGGGTCGTGCAGCGGTCCGATGGCCGCCGACACGGTGACCGCGATACGGCGGGTGGCGCCGAGGACCGAGCCTGCGAAGACGAAGGGGGAGGGCAGCCAGGAGTCGGCGGCGCCGTGGTGCTCCTCGGTCTGCACGGTGTCGATGCCGTGCCCGTCGGCGTACGCGGCCATCTCCAGCGCGGCGCGGTACCGGGCCGAGAGCGACTCGGGGGTGGCGCCGGGCGCGACGAGATTGAACCGGACCACTGCGTAGGTCATGACACTTGCCCCCGTCGTCGGGTGGACTCGGCGAGGGCGGACATTAGCTGACGTGGCGTCAGAAGTGTAGGGTGCGGTCGCCCCTGGGCCGGTCGGCGGGGCGCGGCAGGACCGCGTACAGGGTCGCGGAGACGGTGATCGTGACCGCCCAGCCCAGCCCCAGGTGTCCGACCCAGGTGGTGGAGAGCGGACCCGCGAACCACTCCACGCCCGTGAAGAGCAGCCCCGCCACCAGGCCCGCGCCCCACGCGGCCACGGCCGGTACGCAGAAGCCGCCGGTGTACCAGTAGGCGCCGGCCGGTGTGGTGTCCAGCAGTGCCGCCGGGTCGTACGCGCGCCCGCGCAGCAGGTCCACGGCGAAGACCCCCACCCAGGCCGAGAACGTCACCGACAGGAGCGCGAGGAAGGAGACGAAGGAGTCCAGGAAGCCCGTGGCCGACACCATCAGCAGCGAGCCCAGGAACAGGCTGATGGCGGCGTTCAGTCCGACCGCCCAGGTGCGGGGCACGGTGAACCCCAGCGTCTGCGCGGTGAACCCCGCCGAGTACAGCGACATCGCGTTGATCAGCACCATCCCGGTCACCGCGGTCAGCAGGTACGGGACGGAGAGCCAGCCGGGCAGCAGTGGGCCGATGAACGCGACCGGGTCGGGGGCGGTCGCCAGCCCCGGCGAGGCGATCGCCATCACGGTTCCGGTCAGGACCATCGGCACGTACACGATCCCGGCGCCGCCCACGGTCGCGCCGACCATCGCCGGGCCGGAGGCGGTGCGCGGCAGGTAGCGGGCGAAGTCCGGCCCGGACGGGGCCCAGCTGATGCCGCCGGCGACCAGCGTGCCCACCCCGGCGACCATCATCGAGGCCGGACCGGCCGGCCGGTCCAGCAGGTCCCGCCAGTCGGTCGCCCCGGCCAGATGGACCAGCACGAGCAGACTGACGCCGCCGAAGAGGTACGAGGACCAGAGGCAGCACAGCCGTAACGCCCCCAGGCCGAGCCCCGACACCAGATAGCTGCACCCCACGAAGGCGAGCAGGGTCAGCACGGTCAGGCTGTGGGTGCTCGTGACCCCGAGGAGCAGATGCAGCACGGCGAGCACGGCGTAGGTCCCGGTGACCGCGTTCACGGTCTCCCAGCCCCAGCGGGCCACCCAGGTCAGGGCGCCGGGCAGCAGATTGCCGCGCTGGCCGAAGACCGCCCGGGAGAGCGCCATGCCCGGCGCCCCGCCCTCCCTGCCCGCGATCGAGACCAGGCCGACCAGCCCGAAGCCGACGACCGAGGCCGTGACCGCGACGGCCAGCACCTGCCAGAGGTTCAGCCCGTTGAGGACGGCGAGCCCCGCGCCGACGGTGACGAGCAGCATGGTCAGGTTCGCGCCCACCCAGGTGGGGACGAGGGTCCGGACACGGCCGGTGCGTTCGCTGTCGGGGACGGGTTCCAGGCCACGGGTCTCCACGGGCAGGATCGTACATTTACCGCCAAAGGGTGCATAACTGTCCGAGGGGTGTGGGAGTGATCCTTCGGGGCGGCCCCGGCGGGCCGACGTGGCTGATACTGGGTGGGTTATGGAATTCGTCATCCTTGCTGTAGTCATCGCCCTGGTCGCGGTCGGCGTGATCAGCGGGCTCGTGGTCAGCGGCCGCAAGAAGAAGCAGCTGCCCCCGGCGCCGTCGAGCACGCCGACCATCACTCCTCCCGCCGAGCCCCATGTCGGCGAGGAAGCCGAGACGCCGCGCGAGGAACCGCGCCGCACCGTCGAGGAGGTCGGCCCGCCCCCCGCCGAGGCTCCCGCGGAGGAGGCCCCCGAGGTCGTCGAGGCCGTCGAGCCGGAGGCGCCCGCCGCCCCCGAGCTCGAGGTTCCCGAGCCCACGGCCGGCCGTCTGGTGCGGCTGCGCGCCCGGCTCGCCCGCTCGCAGAACTCCCTGGGCAAGGGGCTGCTCACGCTCCTGTCCCGGGACAACCTCGACGAGGACACCTGGGAGGAGATCGAGGAGACCCTCCTCACCGCCGACGTCGGCGTCACCCCCACCCAGGAGCTGGTGGAGCGGCTGCGCGAACGCGTCCGCGTCCTCGGCACCCGTACCCCCGAAGGGCTGCGCGCGCTGCTGCGCGAGGAGCTCGTCACCCTGGTCGGCACCGACTTCGACCGCGCGGTCAAGACGGAGAGCGGCCTCGACACGCCCGGCGTCGTGATGGTCGTCGGCGTCAACGGAACCGGCAAGACCACCACCACCGGCAAGCTGGCCCGGGTGCTGGTCGCCGACGGCCGCAGCGTCGTGCTCGGCGCGGCCGACACCTTCCGGGCGGCCGCCGCCGACCAGCTCCAGACCTGGGGCGAGCGCGTCGGCGCCCGCACCGTGCGCGGACCCGAGGGCGGCGACCCGGCCTCGATCGCCTTCGACGCGGTGAAGGAGGGCATCGCCGAGGGCGCCGACGTCGTGCTCATCGACACCGCCGGACGGCTGCACACCAAGACCGGGCTCATGGACGAGCTCGGCAAGGTCAAGCGGGTCGTCGAGAAGCACGGACCGCTCGACGAGGTCCTGCTCGTGCTCGACGCCACGACCGGGCAGAACGGCCTGGTGCAGGCCCGGGTGTTCGCCGAGGTCGTCGACATCACCGGCATCGTGCTGACCAAGCTGGACGGCACCGCCAAGGGCGGCATCGTCGTCGCCGTCCAGCGCGAACTGGGCGTCCCGGTCAAGCTGATCGGTCTCGGCGAGGGACCGGACGACCTGGCGCCGTTCGAGCCGGAGGCGTTCGTCGACGCCCTGATCGGGGACTGACCCCGCCCACGCGAAGGGGCCCGGGAGCATGGACATCCATGCTCCCGGGCCCCTTCGCGTCATGGGGGCCTGTGGTCGGCCGGCGGCCGGGGCGGCTCAGCCGCGCAGCGGCGCGCGATGGCAGCTGTACGCCAGCGTGCCCAGCAGCAGCCGCGCCTGCGGCGGCGCGGACGCCGTGTCCAGCACCGGCGGGCGCAGCCACCGGACCGGGCCCAGCCCGCCCTCGTCGGACGGCGGGGCGGTGATGTGGCAGCCGGAGCCCAGGGCCCGCAGGTCGAGCCCGGCGTCGTCCCAGCCCATCCGGTAGAGCAGCTGCGGAAGTTCGACGGCGGCCCCGGGGGCCACGAAGAACTGCGCCCGCCCGGCGGGGGTCACCGCCACCGGCCCCAGCGGCAGCCCCATCCGCTCCAGCCGCACCAGGGCCCGGCGCCCGGCCGCCTCGGCGACGTCGAGGACGTCGAAGGCGCGGCCCACCGGCAGCAGCATCGAGGCGCCCGGCACCCGGGCCCACGCCTGCGCCGCCGCGTCGAGCGTGGCGCCCGCGGGGACCTCGGGGGCGAAGTCCAGCGGATGGGCGCCGGGGGAGGGGCAGGCCGCGTCGCCGCAGGAGCAGCGGCCGCCCGCCGCCCGCGCGCCCGGCACGACGGCCCAGCCCCACAGCCCTGTGTACTCGGCCACCGCCGTGTACTCGGCCGCACGGCCGCGACGCCGTGAGCCGGTGCGCATCTCGCGGATGCCGCCGATCGTGAAGCCCATGCCCCCTCCAACGGGTCCGGCTCGCCGGTGGTTACGACACGGGGCGCAGTCGGTGCGCTCCGCCGTCGCCGTCGATCCGGAGCGCGCCGGTGGCGTTGGGGGCGCGCGATATCGTTCACGCGCCTTGCCGTGCTTCGCTGCACCCACTGCTGATCGTCGTGTGTCAAGTGAATCGCGCCCGCCGGGGACGGTGTTCATCCGAAGGGGTGGCGAATGGTGGCGTTTCCGCCGACGCCCTCGCCCGGGGGTGATCGTAGGATTACCGTCGGTACACGAACCATGGAAGTATGTGCACCCATGGGTATGCCGGAGGCAACCCGACTCCCTGTTCGACGGTGCGCGACTTCCGCATGGGCGGCATCGGCTCAGGGCATCTGGTAAAGGTTCGCGCGACAGTTTCCAGCGGGATGGGGGCGTTCCAGTGAGTGGCAGCGGCGCAGGCGGTACGCATACCGGTAAGCGCCCCAACGCGCAGTTGACCTCGTGGTTCGTGCGCAGCGGCTGGTCCAAGGGCGAGTTGGCGCGGCAGGTGAACCGCCGGGCCCGCCAGATGGGCGCCCACCACATCAGCACCGACACCTCCCGGGTGCGCCGCTGGCTGGACGGGGAGCAGCCGCGCGAACCGATCCCGCGCATCCTCTCCGAGCTCTTCTCCGAGCGCTTCGGCTCCGTCGTCGCCGTCGAGGACCTCGGGCTGCGCTCCGCGCACCAGTCACCGTCCGTGTCCGGCGTCGACCTGCCCTGGGCCGGCCCGCAGACGGTCGCCCTGCTCAGCGAGTTCTCCCGCAGCGACCTCATGCTCGCCCGGCGGGGCTTCCTCGGCTCCTCGCTCGCCCTGGCCGCCGGACCCGCCCTGATCGAGCCCATGCAGCGCTGGCTGGTGCCCGTAGCCGGCGCTCCCGCCACGGAACCCGAGCCGGCCGCCGTGGCCCGCCGCCCCTCCCGGCTCTCCGGGCCCGAGCTCGACCTGCTGGAGTCCACCACCGCGATGTTCCGCCAGTGGGACGCGCAGTGCGGCGGCGGATTACGCCGCAAGGCCGTCGTCGGCCAGCTCCACGAGGTCACCGACCTGCTCCAGGAACCCCAGCCCGCAGCCACCGCCAAACGCCTCTTCCGGTGCGCCGCCGAACTGGCCGAGCTGGCGGGCTGGATGAGCTACGACGTCGGCCTCCAGCCCACCGCCCAGAAGTACTTCGTCCTCGCGCTCCACGCCGCCAAGGAGGCCGGTGACAAACCGCTGGGCTCGTACATCCTGTCCAGCATGAGCCGCCAGATGATCCACCTCGGCCGGCCCGACGACGCCCTCGAACTGATCCACCTCGCCCAGTACGGCAGCCGGGACTGCGCCACCCCGCGCACCCAGGCCATGCTGTATGCGATGGAGGCCCGCGCGTACGCCAACATGGGCCAGCCCAGCAAGTGCAAACGAGCCGTCCGGATGGCCGAGGACACCTTCCTCGACGTGGGCATCGACGGCGAGCCCGAGCCCGACTGGATCCGCTTCTTCTCGGAGGCCGAGCTCAACGGCGAGAACTCCCACTCCTACCGGGACCTCGCCTACGTGGCGGGCCGCAGCCCCACGTACGCCACCCTCGCCGAACCCCTGATGGAGAAGGCCGTACAGCTCTTCGGCGAGGACGACGAGCACCAGCGGTCGTACGCGCTCAACCTGATCGGCCTCGCCACCGTCCACCTCCTCAAGCGCGAGCCCGAGCAGGCCACGCTGCTGGCCGAACAGGCCCTGCTCGTCGCGAAGAAGGTCCGCTCCGAACGGGTCAACACCCGGCTGCGCAAGACCGTCGACACCGCCGCCAGGGACTTCGGGGACATCTCCGAGGTCGCCAGGATCACCGAACTCCTCACCGAACAGCTGCCGGAGACCGCGGAAGCGGTCTGACCGGCACCCCGGACCCCGGCCACGACGACCACCCCGCACAAGACCGACTTCGGCTCCCCCCATGGCCAGGTCAGCGGGTGGTCGGCGTGGCCGGTTCGCGTCACCGCCCCGCACCGGAGGGCCGCGGGCGCACCGTATGCGGCCCGGGACACCGCACGGCCCCGGCCCGGGGACAAGCCACCACCGGTTCATGGGGACGTAACACCCCGGACCTCTTCGTCACCCCCGCGAAACACCGTGCGGCATCGGTGGAAACCGTGCCGGGCGAATCTCGGGACCACAACCGGCCCGCACCCTTCCCCAGGGGTCTTCCCAGTGGTCCCGCACGTGGCGCCGCTCCGAACGCCCGTACGCGGCCGCCCCGACGACGAGGAGACGCCGATGCCCCCAGGCATCACGACGCTTGCGGCGGACACGCCGACGCTGTCCGCAGCCAACACCGGCTTCATGCTCATCTGCTCCGCCCTGGTGATGCTCATGACCCCGGCCCTCGCCTTCTTCTACGGAGGCATGGTCCGCGTCAAGAGCACCCTCAACATGCTGATGATGAGCTTCATCAGCCTCGGCATCGTCACGGTCCTGTGGGTGCTCTACGGATTCGCCGTCGCCTTCGGCACCGACGTCGGCTCCGTCGTCGGCTGGAACCCGGACTACCTGGGCCTCAGCGGGATCGGCGTCACCCAGCTCTGGGACGGCTACACGATCCCGGTCTACGTCTTCGCCGTCTTCCAGCTCATGTTCGCCGTCCTCACCCCGGCACTGATCAGCGGCGCCCTCGCCGACCGGGTCAAGTTCACCTCCTGGGCCCTGTTCATCGCGCTCTGGGTCACCGTCGTCTACTTCCCCGTCGCCCACTGGGTCTGGGGCGCGGGCGGCTGGCTCTTCGAGATGGGCGTCATCGACTTCGCCGGCGGCACCGCCGTCCACATCAACGCGGGTGCCGCGGCGCTCGGCGTGATCCTCGTCATCGGCAAGCGGGTCGGCTTCAAGAAGGACCCGATGCGGCCGCACAGCCTGCCGCTCGTCATGCTCGGCGCCGGACTGCTCTGGTTCGGCTGGTTCGGCTTCAACGCCGGCTCCTGGCTCGGCAACGACGACGGCGTCGGCGCGGTGATGTTCGTGAACACCCAGGTCGCCACCGGTGCCGCGATGCTCGCCTGGCTCGGCTACGAGAAGCTCCGGCACGGCTCCTTCACCACCCTCGGCGCCGCCTCCGGCGCGGTCGCCGGACTCGTCGCCATCACCCCGTCCGGCGGCGCGGTCAGCCCGCTGGGCGCCATCGCGGTCGGCGCGATCGCCGGGGTGCTCTGCGCCATGGCCGTCGGGCTGAAGTACAGGTTCGGCTACGACGACTCCCTGGACGTGGTCGGCGTCCACCTCGTCGGCGGCATCGCCGGCTCCCTGCTCGTCGGGCTCTTCGCCACCGGCGGCGTCCAGTCCGAGGCCAAGGGCCTCTTCTACGGCGGCGGCCTCGAACAGCTCGGCAAGCAGACCGTCGGCGTCCTGGCCGTCCTCGCCTACTCCCTGGTCGTCTCCGCGCTCCTCGCCCTCCTCCTGGACCGGACGATCGGCATGCGGGTCACCGAGGACGACGAGGTCTCCGGCATCGACCGGGTCGAGCACGCCGAGACCGCGTACGACTTCAGCGGAGCGGGCGGCGGCACCGCCCCCCGCACCACGGGCACCGCCCAGGGCGGCACGGCAGCGGCGAGGACGAAGAACCAGAAGGTGGACGCATGAAACTCATCACCGCAGTCGTGAAGCCCCACCGGCTGGACGAGATCAAGGAAGCCCTCCAGGCCTTCGGGATCCACGGCCTCACGGTCACCGAGGCCAGCGGATACGGACGCCAGCGCGGCCACACCGAGGTCTACCGGGGCGCCGAGTACACCGTCGACCTCGTGCCCAAGATCCGGATCGAGGTACTCGTCGAGGACGAGGACGCCGAACAGCTCATCGACGTGGTCGTGAAGGCCGCCCGCACCGGAAAGATCGGCGACGGCAAGGTCTGGAGCGTGCCCGTCGAGACCGCGGTCCGCGTCCGCACCGGCGAACGCGGCCCGGACGCACTCTGACCGACGGTCCCGAGACGAAAGGCAGCCGGGTGACGAGCACCGGAACCACCCCCGAACCCACCACCTCGGAACCCGGCGGCTACGCGGCGGCCCGGCTGCGCCTCCTCCAGGGGAAGGCGCGGTCCGGGCCGTCGCGCCGCGCGGCCCTCGCGACGCTCACCGACCACTGGCTCACCGCGCTGTTCGACACCGCCGCCGGACAGACCGGCGTCCGCGGCGCCGCCCTCGTCGCCGTCGGCGGCCACGGGCGCGGCGAACTCTCCCCGCGCAGCGACCTCGACCTGCTGCTCCTGCACGACGGCAGGGCCGACCCCGCGGCCGTCGCCGCCCTCGCCGACCGCCTCTGGTACCCCGTCTGGGACCTCGGCCTCGCCCTCGACCACTCCGTCCGCACCCCCGCCGAGGTCCGCAGGGCGGCGGGCGAGGACCTCAAGGTCCAGCTCGGACTGCTCGACGCCCGGCCCGTCGCCGGGGACCGCGGCCTGGTCGCCGCCGTGCGCACCGCGACCCTCGCCGACTGGCGCAACCGGGCCCCCGCCCGCCTCCCCGCCCTCGCCGAACTCTGCCGCGAACGGGCCGAGCGCCGGGGCGAGCTCCGCTTCCTCCTCGAACCCGACCTCAAGGAGGCCCGCGGCGGACTGCGCGACCTCACGGCCCTGCGCGCGATCGCCGCCTCCTGGGTCGCCGACGCCCCCCACGAGGGCCTCGCCGAGGCCCGCCGCGTCCTCCTCGACACCCGCGACGCCCTCCACCTCACCACCGGCCGCGCCACCGACCGCCTCGCCCTCCAGGAACAGGACCAGGTCGCCGAGGCCCTCGGCCTCCTCGACGCGGACACCCTGCTCCGCCAGGTCTACGAGGCCGCCCGGACCGTCTCGTACGCCACCGACGTCACCTGGCGCGAGGTCTCCCGCGTCCTGCGCGCCCGCTCCGCGCGCCCCCGGCTGCGCGCCGTGCTGGGCGGCGGCCGGGCGGCCGACCCGGAACGCGTCCCGCTCGCCGACGGCGTCGTCGAGGCCGACGGAGAGGCCGTTCTCGCCCGCACCGCCCGCCCCGAGCGCGACCCCGTGCTGGTCCTGCGCGCGGCCGCCGCGGCCGCCCAGTCCGAACTCCCGCTCTCCCGCCACGTCGTACGCCGGCTGGCCACCGCCTCCGGCCCGCTGCCGGTGCCCTGGCCCGCCGAGGCCCGCGAGGAACTCGTCACCCTCCTCGGCGCGGGCGAGGCCACCGTGCCGGTCTGGGAGGCGCTGGAGGCCGAAGGGCTGATCACCCGGCTGCTCCCCGACTGGGAACGCGTCCACTGCCGCCCCCAGCGCAACCCCGTCCACACCTGGACCGTCGACCGCCACCTCGTCGAGACGGCCGTCCGCGCCTCCGCGCTCGCCCGCCGCGTCGGCCGCCCCGACCTGCTCCTGGTCGCCGCGCTGCTGCACGACATCGGCAAGGGCTGGCCCGGCGACCACGCCGAGGCCGGTGAGGTCATCGCCCGGGACACGGCCGCCCGGATCGGCTTCGACCGGCACGAAACGGACATCGTCGCCACCCTCGTGCGCCACCACCTGCTGCTCGTCGAGACCGCGACCCGCCGCGACCTCGACGACCCGGCGACCGTCCGTGCCGTCGCCACCGCCGTCGGCACGACCGGCACCCTGGAACTGCTGCACGCGCTCACCGAGGCCGACGCGCTCGCCACCGGCCCCGCCGCCTGGTCCACCTGGCGCGCCTCCCTCGTCGCCGACCTCGTCGCACGCGTCGCCGCGGTGCTCGCCGGACGGGCCCCGGAGGAACCGGAACCCGCCGGGACCGGTGCCGAACAGGAACGCCTCGCCGTCGAGGCCCTCCGCACCGGCGGCCCCGTCCTCGCCCTGCACGCCCGGGCCGGGACCCGCGACGAGAACGGCGAACCGGAACCCGTCGGCGTCGAACTCCACATCGCCCTGCCCGACCGCCCCGGCGTGCTGCCCGCCGCGGCGGGCGTCCTCGCCCTGCACCGCCTCACCGTGCGCTCCGCCGACCTGCGCGCCGTGGAACTCCCCACCGGACTGGGCGACGGACCGGCGGACCTGCTGCTGCTCAGCTGGCGGGTCGCGGCCGAGTACGGCTCCCTGCCGCAGGCCGACCGGCTCCGCGCCGACCTCGTACGGGCCCTGGACGGCTCCCTGGACATCCGGGCCCGCCTCGCCGAGCGCGAGGCGGCCCACCCGCGCCGCCGCGGGACGAAGGCCCCGCCGCCGAGGGTGACCGTCGCGGCGGCCGGATCGAAGCTGGCGACGGTGATCGAGGTGCGGGCCCAGGACGCCCCGGGGCTGCTGCACCGGATCGGCCGGGCGCTGGAGCGCGGCGGGGTGCGGGTGCGCAGCGCGCACGTGTCGACGCTGGGCGCCAACGCGGTGGACACGGTCTACGTCACGCGCCGGGACGGCACGCCGCTGCCGGACGCCGAGGCGGCCGCGCTGGCGAGGGACATCGAGGACGCGCTGCGGTGAGGAGCGGCGCCCGGGGCCGGGCGCTCCCGCTCCCGGGGAGCATCGTCCGGTCCGGCCGGCGGGTACCGGCGAGGACGGCTCCCCGCCCGGGCCGGATACCCTAGGGAGCGATCCATACCGCCCCCGACCCTGAGGACCGACGAGCGCCGTGTTCGATACTCTCTCCGACCGCCTTAGCGCGACTTTCAAGAACCTCCGGGGCAAGGGCCGCTTGTCCGAGGCGGACATCGACGCCACGGCTCGCGAGATCCGTATCGCCCTGCTCGAAGCGGATGTCGCGCTGCCCGTCGTGCGCGCCTTCATCGCCAACGTCAAGGAGCGGGCGCGCGGCGTCGAGGTCTCCCAGGCGCTCAACCCGGCCCAGCAGGTCGTCAAGATCGTCAACGAGGAGCTCGTGGGCATCCTCGGCGGCGAGACCCGGCGGCTGCGGTTCGCCAAGAACCCGCCGACCGTGATCATGCTCGCCGGCCTCCAGGGTGCCGGTAAGACCACCCTCGCCGGAAAGCTCGGCCGCTGGCTCAAGGGCCAGGGCCACTCCCCGCTGCTCGTCGCCTGCGACCTCCAGCGCCCCAACGCCGTCAACCAGCTCAGCGTCGTCGCCGACCGCGCCGGTGTGGCGGTGTACGCCCCCGAGCCGGGCAACGGCGTCGGCGACCCGGTCCAGGTCGCCAAGGACTCGATCGAGCACGCCAGGTCCAAGCAGTTCGACGTCGTGATCGTCGACACCGCGGGCCGCCTCGGCATCGACCAGGAGCTGATGCAGCAGGCCGCGGACATCCGCGACGCCGTCAGCCCCGACGAGATCCTCTTCGTCGTCGACGCGATGATCGGCCAGGACGCGGTCAACACCGCCGAGGCGTTCCGCGACGGCGTCGGCTTCGACGGCGTGGTGCTCTCCAAGCTCGACGGCGACGCCCGCGGTGGTGCGGCCCTGTCGATCGCCCACGTCACGGGCAAGCAGATCATGTTCGCGTCGAACGGTGAGAAGCTCGACGACTTCGACGCCTTCCACCCCGACCGCATGGCGTCCCGCATCCTCGACATGGGTGACCTGCTCACCCTGATCGAGCAGGCGGAGAAGACCTTCAGCCAGGAAGAGGCCGCCAAGATGGCCTCCAAGCTGGCGTCCAGCAAGGGCAAGGACTTCACGCTCGACGACTTCCTGGCCCAGATGGAGCAGGTCAGGAAGATGGGCTCCATCTCCAAGCTGCTCGGGATGCTGCCCGGCATGGGGCAGAT
Source organism: Streptomyces sp. NPDC006435 (assembly GCF_040612315.1). Lineage (NCBI taxonomy): Bacteria > Bacillati > Actinomycetota > Actinomycetes > Kitasatosporales > Streptomycetaceae > Streptomyces > Streptomyces sp. NPDC006435. Next base: position 97,093 of record NZ_JBEXPY010000017.1, on the reverse strand, counting down.
CAAGGACCAGATCAACAACATCGACGAGCGCGACGTGGACCGCACCGCCGCGATCATCAAGTCGATGACCCCGAAGGAGCGCGCCGAGCCGACGATCATCAACGGCTCGCGCCGGGCCCGTATCGCCAAGGGTTCCGGGGTCGAGGTCTCCGCGGTGAAGAACCTCGTCGAGCGGTTCTTCGAGGCCCGCAAGATGATGTCGAAGATGGCCCAGGGCGGCGGCATGCCGGGAATGCCCGGGATGCCGGGCATGGGCGGTGGCCCCGGCCGGCAGAAGAAGCAGGTCAAGCAGGCCAAGGGCAAGCGCAAGAGCGGCAACCCGATGAAGCGCAAGGCCGAGGAGCAGGCCGCGGCTGCCCGCCGGGCGCAGGCGGCACAGGGCGGTGCGCTCGGGCTGCCGGCGCAGGACGACAAGAACTTCGAGCTGCCCGACGAGTTCAAGAAGTTCATGGGCTGATCCGGTCCCACCGGCCGCACGGACTCCATGGGTCCCACGAATTCCATGGGCCGTACCGGCCTCACGGGCCGTACCGGCCGCACCGGTTTCGCCGGTCCCATCGGTGCCACCGGCCCGATGACGACGTTCCCGAGAGGGCGCCCGCTTTCCGGCGGGCGCCCCCTCGGGCGTCTCCGGGCCCGGGAACCGGGCCACGGCTGCCGTACGCCCGTCCCTCCAAGGGCCCAGCGCGCGGCTCCTGGAAGGGCTTCGTCCGCACTCCTCCCTTAACGTCGCTTCCAACGGCTGTCGGCAGAGGAGCGCGCGTGACCAATCCCGTACCTCCCCGCGACCGAACCGACCAGCCCTGGCGCTCCGAGGGCGCACCGCCGCCCCCGCAGCCGGGCCGGAAGATGCCGGGAGGCTGGGGCGGACTGCTGCTGACCGCACTCGCCGTCTACCTGATCGCCAATCTGGTGCTGTCCTTCTTCAACGGGGAGGAGCAGCGGACGATCGCGTACACGGAGTTCAGCAAGCAGGTAACCGCGGGCAACGTCTCCAAGATCTACTCCAAGGGCGACGCCATCCAGGGGCAGCTCAAGAAGGAGGCGAAGGCCCCGGGGACCGACGAGAAGTACACCAAGTTCGTCACCCAGCGCCCGGCCTTCGCCGACGACGACCTCTGGGCCGAACTGGTCAAGGACGACGTCACCGTCACCGCCGAACCGGTCGTCCAGCAGCGCAGCTTCCTCGCCAACCTGCTGATCTCGCTCGCGCCCATGCTGCTCCTCGTCCTGCTCTGGGTGTTCATCGCCCGGCGGATGGCCCGGGGCATGGGCGGCGGCGGGATGGGCGGCCTCGGACGCAAGACCCCGCCCAAGCCCGTCGAGCTGGAGGGCGCCAGGCGCACCACCTTCAAGGACGTGGCCGGGATCGACGAGGTCGAGGGCGAGCTCAACGACGTCGTGGACTTCCTGAAGAACCCGCAGGCGTACCGGAGGATGGGCGCCCGGATGCCCGGCGGCGTGCTGCTCGCGGGGCCGCCCGGCACCGGCAAGACGCTGCTGGCACGGGCCGTCGCAGGGGAGGCCGGGGTGCCGTTCTTCTCCGCGTCGGCCTCCGAGTTCATCGAGATGATCGTCGGCGTCGGCGCGAGCCGGGTGCGGGAACTCTTCGCGGAGGCGCGCAAGGTCGCCCCCGCCATCGTCTTCATCGACGAGATCGACACCATCGGCCGGGCCCGCGGCGGCGGCTCCGGCATGGGCGGCCACGACGAGCGCGAGCAGACGCTCAACCAGATCCTCACCGAGATGGACGGCTTCTCCGGTTCGGAGGGCGTCGTGGTGCTCGCCGCCACCAACCGCGCCGACGTCCTCGACCCCGCCCTCACCCGGCCCGGCCGCTTCGACCGGATCGTCCACGTCAGCCCGCCGGACCGCAACGGCCGGGAGGCGATCCTGGAGATCCACACCCGGCAGATCCCGCTGGCCGCCGATGTGGACCTCGCCCAGGTCGCCGCCACGACCCCAGGCATGACCGGCGCCGACCTCGCCAACCTGGCCAACGAGGCCGCGCTGCTCGCGGTCAAGCGCCGCCGGACCGAGGTCGACGGGGCCGACTTCTCCGACGCCCTGGAGAAGGTCCAGCTGGGGGCGGAGCGCTCACTGGTCATGTCCGACGAGGAACGCCGCAGGACCGCGTACCACGAGAGCGGCCACGCGCTGCTCGGTATGCTCCAGCCGGGCGCCGACCCGGTCCGCAAGGTCACCATCGTGCCGCGCGGCCGGGCCCTGGGGGTCACCCTCTCGACGCCGGACGCCGACAAGTACGCGTACACCGAGGAGTACCTGCGCGGCCGCATCATCGGGGCGCTCGGCGGCATGGCGGCCGAACAGGTGGTCTTCGAAATGATCACCACCGGCGCGGAGAGCGACCTGGAACAGGTCACCAGCCTGGCCCGGGGCATGGTCGGCCGCTGGGGCATGAGCCACAAGGTGGGCAGGCTGACGGCGATCCCCGGCGACGCCCAGCAGGCGTACGGGCTGTCGGCGGCCCCCGCCACGCTCGACGCGGTGGACGGCGAGATGCGGCGCATCGTCGACGAGTGCTACGAGGTGGCCCGCCGGCTCCTGCGCGAGAACCGGGAACGGCTGGACGCGCTGGCCGCGGCGCTGCTGGAGAAGGAGACGCTGGAGGAGGCCGAGGCGTACCGGGCGGCGGGCATCCCCCGCCTCGCCAAGTAGCGGCCCCCGCCCCGGCGGCGCGCACGGGGCGGCGCGCTCAGATGGTGCACACGAGGTAGCGGAAGACGTTCGGCAGCCAGACCGACCCGTCGCGGCGCCGGTGCGGACGGAGGGCCTTCGCGACCTCCCGCTCCACCCGGGGCCGGTCCGTCACCCGTGCCGCCGCGTCGAAGAGCCGGGTGGAGAGCAGCCCCCGCACCGCGCTGTCCAGGTCCGCGTACCCGAACGGGCACGCCACCCGGCCCGAGCCGTCGGGATGCAGACCGGCCCGGAACGCCACGTCCTCCAGATCGTCCCGTCCCGCCGTCCGCCAGTCGCCCGCCCGGGACGCCCGGCCCCCGTCCGCCAGCCGCGCGGCCACCCGCAGCACGGGCGCCGCCGTGCACCGCTCCGGCGGCCCCCACCCGGTCAGCACCACGACACCGCCCCGCGCGGCCAGCGGCACCGCGGACCGCAGCGCGGCCACCAGCCCCTCGCCGTCGTCGAACGAGCAGCCGATCGGGGTGAAGGCGGTGAGCAGGTTGTACGGCGTCCCGTCGGGCGGCGGAGCAGCGGACGGACCGCCCTCCAGGAACCGCGGCCCCCCGGCCGGGGAACCGCAGCCGCCACCGGGCCCGTCGGGCAGCCGGGTCCGGGCGAGCGCCAGCCGTTCGGAGTCGGTGTCCACCCCGGTGACCCGCGCACCCCGGCCGGCGGCCATCAGCGGCGCGAGACCGGAGCCGCAGCCCAGGGAGAGCAGCCGGGTGCCGGACCCCACCTCCAGCCGCTCGTACACCGCTTCGTACAGCGGTGCCAGCATCCGCTCCTGGATCTCGGCCCAGTCCCGGGCCCGGCTGTCGGGGGCCGTCCGGGTGAGGGTCCGCGGACGGTCGTGGTGCCGGACGAGCGTTGGTGTCATGGAAGCGCCCCAATCCGCCGAGAGGTCGGTCGTGCCCGATCGGTCGTGCCCGAGTGGATGCCGCCGTGCGCGGGTGTGCCGCTTCCCCGTGTGCCGGAGTGCCGCGCGGCGGCTGCCGTGCCCGGGGAGCCGCGGGCGGGAACCGCCTGCCGCGGTGGTGCGCCCCGGGGGACCGGAGGGGGAGCCCGTGCCGGACGGGCGGGCGCCGGACGCCCGTCTCCCGCTCCTCGCCCCAGTCTCACCCGACACGTCCGGGCGGGCACGTCGAGCACCGCGGGCCGGGGAGCGGGGGGTGGTGCCCGATTCGGACCATGCGCCCGGTAGGGTCGCTCCGGCGGCCCGTGTCCACCGACGCCCCACCCGTCCCGGGGAGCGTGCGGTGCCCCGGTGCGCGGCGGTCGCCCACGCGTCCGGACGTACGCGTCGCTACGTACCACCTTGGTGCGAGCTGCGCGGCTTCTCCGCAGATCGGCGCACCCGCCCTCGTCGGGGCACATGAACAGCAACTGACTGGTACGTGCAAATTATTTGGGATGGCCCGGAATCGGAACACCGGGGCACTCGCGCTCGTTGTCACGACGTGAGCACGACACCACCTGTACTTGCCGCAGAGCTGGCGCAGGCGTGGGCCGACATTCAGCGGTACCACCCCGAGCTGCCGGATCTGGCCGCGCCCGAGTCCCTGATCGGAGAGTCCTCGTCCGCCTGCGGCGCCGAGCTCTCCTTCGAGCGACTGCTCCACGAAGCAGTCCACGGCATCGCCGCCGCCCGAGGTGTACGCGACACCTCCCGCGCCGGCCGCTACCACAACCGCAGATTCCTCGCGATCGCCGAGGAGCTGGGCCTGGACCACGCCGAGGAGCCGCATCCCAGCAGCGGTTTCTCACTGGTCACGCTCAATCCCGAGGCCAAGCGCCGCTACCGGCCGACGATCGAGCGGCTTCAGCGCGCCCTCAAGGCGCACACGGTCGCCACCGCCGCCGACACCAAGCGCTCCTTCCGGGGGCCGGCCGCCCGGCACGGCTCCTCCGGCGGCGGCGTCCGGGTCAAGGCCGTCTGCGACTGCGGTCGCAACGTGCGCGTGGTCCCGTCGGTCCTGGCGCAGGCGCCGATCGTCTGCGGAGGGTGCGGAAAGCCGTTCCGCATTCCGGAAGCGGCGGTCGCGGTGGGGTGACCCGATGTGGTGTGGCACAATGGCTAGCTGTACTCGACAGTCGCACAGGACCCCTCTCTCCTCCGGCTGACGCGTCCATCGGGCACCCGAGTACCGCAACCCCACGTGGCATCTTCGTTGTGCCCAACCACGTCATAGACCAGGAGACACCACTCCCGTGGCAGTCAAGATCAAGCTGAAGCGTCTGGGCAAGATCCGTTCGCCTCACTACCGCATCGTCGTCGCCGACTCCCGTACCCGCCGTGACGGCCGGGCCATCGAGGAGATCGGCCTGTACCACCCGGTGCAGAACCCCTCGCGCATCGAGGTCAACTCGGAGCGTGCGCAGTACTGGCTGTCCGTCGGCGCCCAGCCGACCGAGCCGGTTCTCGCGATCCTGAAGCTCACCGGTGACTGGCAGGCCCACAAGGGTCTCCCGGCCCCCGCGCCGCTGCTGCAGCCGGAGCCCAAGGCGGACAAGCGCGCCCTGTTCGAGGCCCTGACCCAGGACGGCGAAGAGTCCAAGGGCGAGGCCATCACGCAGAAGGCGAAGAAGTCCGACAAGAAGGCGGACGAGGCTGCTGACGCGGCTGCTTCCGCCGAGTCGACCGAGGCCTGAGCATGCTCGAGGAGGCTCTCGAGCACCTCGTGAAGGGCATCGTCGACAACCCCGACGATGTGCAGGTCGCCTCGCGCAACCTGCGCCGCGGCCGCGTGCTGGAGGTCCGGGTCCACCCCGACGACCTCGGTAAGGTGATCGGTCGCAATGGCCGCACCGCGCGTGCGCTGCGTACCGTCGTGGGCGCCATCGGCGGCCGCGGCATCCGCGTCGACCTCGTCGATGTGGACCAGGTTCGCTGACAGAGTTGAACACCGGCACGGGCCGGGGAGGGCCATGAGCCCGCCCCGGCCCGTCGTCGTATGACAGGAGAGACACAAGGTGCAGTTGGTAGTCGCACGGATCGGCCGTGCCCACGGCATCAAGGGCGAGGTCACCGTCGAGGTCCGTACGGACGAGCCGGAACTGCGGCTCGCGCCCGGAGCCGTGCTCGCCACCGAACCGGCCGGGACCGGACCGCTGACGATCGAGACCGGGCGGGTGCACAGCGGACGGCTGCTGCTGCGCTTCGAGGGCGTGCGCGACCGTACGGCTGCCGAGGCCCTGCGCAACACGCTGCTGATCGCCGAGGTCGACCCGGACGAACTCCCCGAGGACCCCGAGGAGTTCTACGACCACCAGCTCATGGACCTCGACGTGGTCCTGGCCGACGGCACCGTCGTCGGCCGGATCTCCGAGATCACGCACCTGCCTTCCCAGGACCTCTTCATCGTCGAACGGCCGGACGGCAGCGAGGTGATGATCCCGTTCGTCGAGGAGATCGTCACCGAGATCGACCTGGAGGAGCAGCGCGCGGTGATCGTCCCGCCGCCGGGGCTGATCGACGAGAGCCAGGCCGTGATCGCCTCCTCGCGCGGCGAGGACGGAGAGGGCGACGGGGAGCCCGGCCCGGGGAAGGACGCCTGATGCGCCTCGACGTCGTCACGATCTTCCCGGAGTACCTGGAACCGCTGAACGTCTCGCTCGTCGGCAAGGCCCGCGCGCGCGGCCGGCTCGACGTCCACGTGCACGACCTGCGCGACTGGACGTACGACCGGCACAACACGGTCGACGACACCCCGTACGGCGGCGGTCCGGGCATGGTCATGAAGACCGAGCCGTGGGGCGAGGCGCTGGACGACGCCCTGGCGGGCGGGTACGAGGCCGGGGCGCACTCCCCGGTGCTGGTGGTGCCCACGCCCAGCGGCCGCCCGTTCACCCAGGAACTCGCCGTCGAACTCTCCGAACGGCCGTGGCTGATCTTCACGCCGGCCCGCTACGAGGGCATCGACCGGCGGGTGATGGACGAGTACGCGACCCGGATGCCGGTCGTCGAGGTCTCCATCGGCGACTACGTGCTGGCCGGCGGGGAAGCCGCGGTGCTGGTGATCACGGAGGCGGTGGCCCGGCTGCTGCCCGGCGTGCTCGGCAACGCGGAATCGCACCGGGACGACTCCTTCGCCCCCGGCGCGATGGCCAACCTGCTGGAGGGCCCCGTCTACACCAAGCCGCCCGTGTGGCGCGGCAGGGAGATCCCCGAGGTGCTGCTCAGCGGCCACCACGGGAAGATCGCCCGCTGGCGGCGGGACGAGGCGTTCCGCCGCACCGCCCTCAACCGGCCCGACCTGATCGAGCGCTGCGACGCCGCGGGGTTCGACAAGAAGGACCGCGAGATGCTCTCCATCCTCGGCTGGTCGCCGGGGCCCGACGGCCGATTTTGGCGCAGGCCCCGAGCCGTGGAAGAATAGGCCGCTGCTGTACGTCCGGCGTGCGCCCCTGCCACAGGGGGAACCCCGGCCGTCCCCGCGCGTGCGGGGATGGTCCCGACGCCCGCCCGACGCGATCAGCACCTCCGTTCCTTCCTAGTCCCGTCGATGACCTGTGGCATCGGCGAAGAAAGCAGACAACATGGCTTCCCTGCTCGACGACGTCAATGCCGCGTCGCTGCGTACCGACGTCCCGTCGTTCCGCCCCGGTGACACCGTCAACGTCCACGTCCGAGTGATCGAGGGCAACCGCTCCCGTATCCAGCAGTTCAAGGGCGTCGTCATCCGCCGCCAGGGCGCGGGCGTCAGCGAGACCTTCACGGTCCGCAAGGTCTCCTTCAGCGTCGGCGTCGAGCGCACCTTCCCGGTGCACAGCCCGATCTTCGAGAAGATCGAGCTCGTCACCCGCGGTGACGTCCGTCGCGCCAAGCTGTACTACCTCCGTGAGCTGCGCGGCAAGGCCGCGAAGATCAAGGAGAAGCGCGACAACTGAGCTGACTCCCTGGTCCACAGGTCCGCCGGATAGGCTCTGGCCTCGATGGACACGGAAGCAAAGCCCTCGGAGCGCGACCCCGCCTGCGAACCCGACCCGGGTACGGAGGAGCGGTCGCGCTCCTTGCGTGTTCCGGCGGGGTCGGGTGGCTGGATGACCTGGCGGCGCACCGCCGTGCTCGGAGCCGTCTGCACGGTGTTCGTGCTGCTCCTCAGCCACTTCGTGGTGCAGCCCTTCCTGATCCCGAGCGGCTCGATGGAGCCCACGCTGCGGGTCGGGGACCGGGTGCTGGTGAACAAGCTGGCGTACCGTTTCGGCGCGGTGCCGCACCGCGGCGACGTGGTGGTCTTCGACGGTACGGGGTCCTTCGTGCAGGAGGCCCCGCAGGAGAATCCCGTCGCCGGGATGGCGCACTCGGTGGCCTCGTCCCTGGGCCTGGCGCAGCCCGCCGAGACCGACTACGTGAAACGGGTGGTGGGCGTGGGCGGAGACCGGGTGGTGTGCTGCGACAGCCGGGGCAGGGTCGAGGTGAACGGCCGGGCGGTGGTCGAGGACTACCTGTACCCGGGGGACGCTCCCTCCCGGGCCCGTTTCGACATCGTCGTCCCCGACGGCACGCTGTGGATGATGGGCGACCACCGGAGCAATTCCCGCGACTCGCGCGACCACCTGGGCGAGCCGGGCGGTGGCATGGTTCCCGTGGACATGGTGATCGGTCGGGTGGACTGGATCGGCTGGCCGCCGAGCCGGCTGGGCTCGCTGCCGGACAGCGCCGCCTTCGGCGCGGTACGCGCGCCGGGCAGGGGTCATGGGTAACCGCGGCCGCGGCCGGGGCGGCCCCGAGCCCGAAGCCGGAACACCACCGGCGGACGGCGACGGACCGAGGACCGCGCGCTCCCTGCCCACCAGGGCGGAGCGGCGCAAGCTGGCCCGCAGGGTCAAGCGGCGGCGGCGCAGGTCGGCCCTGCGCGAGATCCCGCTGCTCATCACCGTGGCGCTGCTGATAGCGCTGGTGCTCAAGACCTTCCTGGTGCAGGCGTTCGTGATCCCCTCGGGATCGATGGAGCAGACGATCCGGATCGGTGACCGGGTGCTGGTGGACAAGCTGACCCCCTGGTTCGGCTCCCGGCCCCAGCGCGGCGACGTCGTCGTCTTCAAGGACCCGGGCGGCTGGCTGCAGCAGGAGAACGCCGACAAGGAGGACCCGCCCGTCGTCGTCAAACAGGTGAAACAGGCGCTGACCTTCGTCGGCCTGCTGCCCTCCGACGACGAGCAGGACCTGATCAAACGGGTGATCGCGGTGGGCGGCGACACGGTGAAGTGCTGCGGCAAGGACGGCCGGGTCAGCGTCAACGGCGTACCGCTGGACGAGCCCTATCTGCACCCCGGGAACCCGCCCTCCCTCATCAAATTCGAAGTAAAGGTTCCGCCCGGCCGGATCTTCGTGATGGGCGACCACCGGTCCAATTCGGCCGATTCGCGCTATCACCTGGACGGGCCCGAACACGGCACGGTCTCCGAGGACGAGGTCGTGGGGCAAGCCGTGGTGATCGCCTGGCCCTTCTCCCACTGGCGGAAACTGGAGGAACCGGCCACATTCGGTTCGATCCCGGACGCGCGCGCCGGGACGGCCGCCGCATCGGGCCCGTCGCATAGTGTGTCGTCCCGGAATCTCAATGGAATGATCCCTCTCCCGACCCCTGCGGAACTCCCGCTCGTTATGGGAGTGGTGGGCCTGCACCGGCTGGGTCGCGGGCGGTGGCACGGAGTAAGGAGTGGATGTGGGGGATTTGGCGGTCGGCGCACGATCCGGACACGACGAACCCGAGGACCGGCCGGGCAATCCGGACAATGTCGAGTCCGCCGGAGCGGCGGACCGCGCGCAGAGTGACGCGGACGCTCCGGACGGCGGCAGGGCTCAGAAGAAGCCGCGCTCCTTCTGGAAGGAGCTGCCCCTGCTCATCGGCATCGCGCTGGTTCTCGCGCTGCTGATCAAGACGTTCCTGGTGCAGGCGTTCTCGATTCCCTCGGACTCGATGCAGAACACGCTCCAGCGGGGCGACCGGGTGCTGGTCGACAAACTGACCCCGTGGTTCGGCGCGGAGCCCGAGCGCGGCGAGGTCGTGGTCTTCCACGACCCGGGCGGCTGGCTGGAGAACACCGAGACTCCCGAGCCGAACGCCGTGCAGAAGTTCCTGAGCTTCATCGGACTGATGCCGTCCGCCGAGGAGAAGGACCTGATCAAGCGGGTCATCGGGGTCGGCGGCGACGTCGTGGAGTGCAAGAAGAACGGCCCGGTCACGGTCAACGGCAAGGCCCTGGACGACCAGTCGTACATCTTCGAGGGGAACAGCTCCTGCAACGACGAGCCGTTCGGCCCGATCAAGGTGCCCGAGGGCCGGATCTGGGTGATGGGCGACCACCGGCAGAACTCCCTCGACTCCCGCTACCACCAGGAGCTGCCGGGCAACGGCACGGTCTCCAACGACGAGGTGGTCGGCCGGGCCGTCGTCGTGGCGTGGCCGATCAACCGCTGGGCGACCCTGCCGATCCCGAAGACCTTCGAGCAGCCGGGGATCAACGCGGCGATGGGACTGGCCCCGGGAGCACTGGGCGTGGCCGGGGCGTTGCCGCTCGTGCTGTGGCGTCGCAGGAGGCTGACCGGCGGGCGTACCGCCGGGTAGGGTGCCGACTCGGATCAGCGATTGTCGATCTCCGATGCGGGGGGCGCTGGGATGAGTGGAACAGGACGTACGGGAGACGGCCGCGGTCGGCTCGGCAGCATGCTGTCAGGGCTGGCCGTGGCCGTCGGCTGTGTGCTCTTTCTCGGCGGGTTCGCATGGGCGGCGGTGGTGTACAAGCCGTACACGGTGCCGACCGACTCGATGACCCCCACGGTGCAGGCCGGCGACCGGGTGCTCGCGCAGCGGATCGACGGCGACGAGGTGCGCCGCGGCGACGTGGTGATCTTCACCGACCCGGCCTGGGGCGACATGCCCATGGTGAAGCGGGTGGTGGGGGTCGGCGGCGACAGGATCGCCTGCTGCGGCAAGGACGGTCGGCTCACGGTCAACGGCAAGCCCGTCGAGGAATCGTATCTGCGGGCGAAGGACCCGGCCTCGGGCGAGAACTTCACGGCGGAGGTGCCCCAGGGGCAGCTCTTCCTGCTGGGGGACGAGCGCAGGTCCTCGCTGGACTCCAGGGTCCACCTGACCGACCCCGGCCACGGCTCCGTCCCGCGCGGTTCGGTGCAGGCCAGGGTGGACGCCATCGCCTGGCCGATGGACGGCATGATCGAGCGCCCGCAGGCGTTCGCCGCCTTCCCCGGCGGGGTGTCGTCGCCGGGCCCGCTGAAGCTCCAGCTCACCGCCGTCGGGGTGGGCGTGGTGCTCATCCTGGGAGGTGCGGCGTACGGCCCGGTCGCGGCGCGTGCGGCGCGCAGGGGGCGTGAGAGGACGGCCACCGGTGCGCGTTGAGAAACGGAAGGTCGCCCGGGTGGTGCTCCTGGACCCCGACGACCGGATCCTCCTGATGCACGGCTTCGAACCGGACGATCCGCAGAGCACCTGGTGGTTCACCCCCGGCGGCGGTCTGGAGGGCGACGAGACGCGGGAAGAAGCCGCGCTGCGCGAGCTCGTGGAGGAGACCGGGATCGCCGATGCGGAACTGGGCCCGCTGCTCTGGCGGCGGATGTGCTCGTTCCCGTTCGACGGCCGGCGCTGGGAGCAGGACGAGTGGTACTTCCTGGCCCGCACGAAGCAGACCGCCACGGACACCAGCGGTCAGACCGGACTGGAACGGCGCAGCGTCGCGGGTCTGAGGTGGTGGACCTCCGACGAACTGTCGGCGGCGCGTGAGACGGTGTACCCGACCAGGCTCGCCGAGTTGCTGCGCACGCTGCTCGACGAGGGTCCCCCGAGTGCGCCGCTGGTTCTGGACCCCGAAATCGCCTGAGCACCCGGGGGGCCGGTGCCTGGCGCACAATGGGGGCACGCACGGCTGAAGGGGAACATGCCAATGAGCGCCGAGGACCTCGAAAAGTACGAGACCGAGATGGAGCTGAAGCTCTACCGGGAGTACCGAGACGTCGTCGGTCTGTTCAAATACGTGATCGAGACCGAACGGCGCTTCTACCTCACCAATGACTACGAGATGCAGGTGCACTCGGTCCAGGGCGAGGTGTTCTTCGAGGTGTCGATGGCGGACGCCTGGGTCTGGGACATGTACCGGCCCGCGCGCTTCGTCAAGCAGGTACGGGTGCTGACGTTCAAGGACGTCAACATCGAGGAGCTGAACAAGAGCGACCTCGAACTTCCGGGGGGCTGATTCCGCCTCCCGGGTGGCCGGGATATCCACAACTCCGGAGTTGTCCACCAAGATCCACAAGCCGGGACCGAACGCGTCAGAGTCGGTCCCGGAGGTGGTGCCGAATGAACGCACGGGGGGCACTCGGGCGGTACGGCGAGGATCTGGCGGTACGGCTGCTGGCCGGAGCCGGCATGTCCGTACTGGAACGGAACTGGCGCTGTCGCGCCGGTGAGATCGACATCGTCGCGATGGACGGCGACGTCCTCGTGGTCTGCGAGGTGAAGACCCGCAGGGCCGGGGCCTTCGAGCATCCGATGGCGGCCGTCACCCCGGTCAAGGCGGGGCGGCTGCGGAGGCTGGCCGGGATCTGGCTCGACCGGCACGGCGGCCCGCCGCCCGGCGGGGTCCGGATCGACCTGGTCGGGGTGGTGCTGCCCAGGCGCGGGGCACCCGTCGCCGAGCACGCCCGGGGGGTGGCCTGATGGGGTTCGCACGGGCCTGCTCGGTGGCACTGGTCGGCGTCGAGGGCGTGGTGGTGGAGGTCCAGGCGGACCTGGAGGCGGGGGTGGCGGCGTTCACCCTGGTGGGGCTGCCGGACAAGAGCCTGGTGGAGAGCCGGGACCGGGTCAGGGCCGCGGTCGTGAACTCCGGGGCCGAGTGGCCGCAGAAGAAACTCACGGTGGGCCTGTCGCCGGCCTCCGTGCCGAAGGGCGGTTCGGGGTTCGACATCGCCGTCGCCTGTGCGGTGCTGGGGGCGGCGGAGCGGATCGATCCGGCGTCCATCGCCGATGTGGTGATGATCGGGGAACTGGGTCTGGACGGTCGGGTGCGGCCGGTGCGGGGCGTGCTGCCCTCCGTGCTGGCCGCGGCGGAGGCCGGATACCGCCAGGTGGTCGTGCCCGAGCAGACCGCGGGGGAGGCGGCGCTGGTCCCCGGGATCGCCGTCCTCGGGGTGCGGAGCCTGCGGCAGCTGATCGCCGTGCTCTGCGACGAGCCGGTGCCCGACGAGCGGGAGGAACACGAGGAGGGGCGCCCCGACACGATGCTGGCCGGGCTGATGGTGCCGGGCGCGGGCATCGGCACCGGGCTCGCCCGGGGGACCGGGACGGGCGAGGGCCACGCGCCGGACCTGGCGGACGTGGCAGGACAGGAGCGGCCCCGCAAGGCCCTGGAGGTGGCCGCGGCGGGCGGACACCACCTGCTGCTCTCCGGGCCGCCCGGCGCGGGCAAGACCATGCTGGCCGAGCGGCTTCCGGCGATCCTGCCCACACTGACCAGGAAGGAGTCCCTGGAAGTGACCGCGGTGCACTCGGTGGCGGGCATCCTGCCGCCGGGGGAGCCGCTGGTGTCCCGCCCGCCGTACTGCGCGCCGCACCACTCGGCGACGATGCAGTCCCTCGTCGGCGGCGGCAACGGGCTGCCGAGGCCCGGCGCGGTCTCGTTGGCCCACCGGGGGATTCTTTTTCTGGACGAGGCGCCGGAGTTTTCCGTGCGGGCACTGGACGCGTTGCGCCAGCCGCTGGAGTCGGGGCACGTGGTGGTGGCGCGCAGCGCCGGGGTGGTCCGGCTGCCCGCGAAGTTCCTGATGGTGCTGGCCGCCAACCCCTGCCCGTGCGGCCGGCACGGTGTCGGCGGTGCCGGCTGCGAGTGCCCGCCGTCGTCGGTCAGGCGGTACCAGGCGAGACTCTCCGGGCCCCTGCTGGACCGGGTGGACCTGAAGGTGGTCGTCGATCCGGTCAAGCGCGAGGACCTGCTGGCGCGGGGCGGCAGGGGCGAGTCGTCGGCCTCCGTCGCCGCCCGGGTCCAGGAGGCCAGGGCGCGCGCGGCGGAGCGGCTGGCGGGCACGGGGTGGTCCACCAACAGCGAGGTGCCCGGCCACGAGCTGCGGACCAGGCTGATGGCGGCACCCGGCGCGCTCCTGGAGGCCGAGCGGGACATGGAGCGGGGCATGCTCACCGCCCGGGGGCTGGACCGGGTGCTCAGGGTGGCGTGGACGGTCGCCGACCTGCGGGGCGCCGACCGGCCGGACGCGTCCGACGTCGCGGTGGCCCTGGAGTTGCGCACCGGGGTGCCGCGGGGTTCCCTGGCCCGGGCCGGGACGTCATGACCCCGCGGACGGCCGACGGGCCGGGGCACGGCATGGAGGCGGGACCCGTCACGGGGACAGCGGCGGCGGGGTCGGGAGCGGAAACGGGTGTGGGGGCGGGTGATTCGGAGCGGCTGGCGCGGGCCGCCCTGACCCGTGTTCTGGAGCCGGGGGACGAGCTGGGCGGCCGGTGGCTGCGCGAGTGCGGCGCCGTCGAACTGCTCCGGCGGATCACCACCGGGGACGGCACCGCGGAGCGATTGCGCGGAATGACCCCGAAGCGGCTGGCCGGGTACCGGCTGCGGGCCGAGGGGGTGGAGCCGGAGCGGGACCTCGCGGCGGTGGCCGGCGCAGGGGGACGGTTCATCTGCCCCGGCGACCGGGAATGGCCCACCCAGCTCGACGACCTCGGGGACGCGCGGCCGACCGGCCTGTGGGTGCGGGGCCCGCGCGACCTGCGGCTCTGGGCGCTGCGCTCGGTCGCAGTGGTCGGTGCCAGGGCCTGCACGCCGTACGGATCGCACATGGCGGCGAGCCTCGGCGCGGGGCTCGCGGAGCTGGGGTGGGTGGTCGTGTCGGGCGCGGCCTTCGGGGTGGACGGCGCGGCGCACCGCGGGGCGCTGGCCGTCGGCGGGGCGACGATGGCGGTCCTCGCCTGCGGGGTGGACGTCGCCTACCCCCGGGGACACGCCGAACTGATCGGACGGATGGCGCAACAGGGGCTCGTCATCGGCGAATTGCCGCCGTCCGATCATCCCACCCGCAGCAGGTTCATCCTCCGTAACCGGGTCATCGCCGCGTTGACGCGCGGGACGGTCGTGGTCGAGGCCGAATACCGCAGCGGCTCACTGGTCACCGCGCGCAACGCGCAGCGTCTCGGCCGTTTCACGATGGGTGTGCCCGGCCCGGCCACCAGTGCGTTGTCCGCGGGGGTCCATGAACTCCTGCGCGGGGAGGGCGTCCTGGTGACCGACGCCTCGGAGGTCGCCGAGCTGGTGGGTGACATCGGTGAACTCGCCCCGGCCCGGCACGGTCCCGTGCATCCCAGGGACCGGCTGGACGAGGCCTCCGCCAGGGTCCTGGACGCACTGCCGTTCCGGGGCGTCACCAGCGGGCGCGACGTGGCCCGGGTGGCCGGAACCAGCACCGACGAAGCACTCGGCAGACTGTACGAACTGCACTCACTGGGGTTCGTCGAACGACATGGCGATGGATGGCAGTTGACGCCACGGCGGGCTCGTGACGGCGACGCACGGCGAGGCGGTACTTGACCTGGAGCATTCGGGTGAAAAGGTGATGCCGATGACCCCGGCGGATCCTTCAGGGACGCCTCCGGGGCCGACGCACGCGGCGACGGCCCCGGACCGCAGTCCTGCCGGATCGGCCGGATTCGCGGGCCTCCGATCCCATATCCTGCGCGGACCGCGACATCCCAGTCACGCTACGCTCACAAGGAATCCGACTCAGACATACGTCCCCCAGCGCTTCACAGCAGAACGGCTCAAGGCACCACATGCCCCAGCACACCTCCGGGTCTGACCGCGCGGCAGTACCACCGGCTGCGCGTGGCACTGTGCGCCCTCCCGCCCCCTCCTCGCTCGACGAGTTGTGGCGTTCGTACAAGTCCACGGGTGACGGGCGCCTGCGGGAGCAGCTGATCCTGCACTACTCGCCGCTGGTGAAGTACGTCGCGGGCCGGGTGAGCGTGGGCCTGCCTTCCAACGTCGAGCAGGCGGACTTCGTCTCCTCGGGGGTCTTCGGGCTGATCGACGCGATCGAGAAGTTCGACATCGAGCGCGCGATCAAGTTCGAGACGTACGCGATCACCCGCATCCGCGGCGCGATGATCGACGAACTCCGGGCGCTGGACTGGATCCCGCGCTCGGTGCGCCAGAAGGCGAGGGCCGTGGAACGTGCCTACGCCACGCTGGAGGCGCAGTTGAGACGCACTCCGTCCGAGGCGGAGGTCGCCTCGGAGATGGGTATCGCGCTCGATGAACTGCACGCGGTTTTCAGCCAGTTGTCATTGGCCAACGTGGTCGCGCTGGAGGAACTGCTGCACGTCGGCGGCGAGGGCGGCGACCGGCTGAGCCTGATGGACACGCTGGAGGACACCGCCGCCGACGACCCGGTGGAGGTCGCCGAGGACCGCGAGCTCAGACGGCTGCTGGCCCGGGCCATCAACACGCTCCCGGAGCGGGAGAAGACAGTCGTCACGCTCTACTACTACGAGGGCCTCACCCTCGCCGAGATCGGCAACGTGCTCGGGGTCACCGAGAGCCGGGTCAGCCAGATCCACACCAAATCCGTGCTGCAACTGCGCGCGAAGCTGGCCGACGCCGGGCGCTGAGCCCCTCGCGGCCGGGCGCCGGTCATGGCTGCTTCGGCCACCGATCGGGGCCGTACGCACCCTCTCGAACACAGGTCGCCGTAGAGTGGACGCGTGCCCAGGATTCGAGCGGCCTCGGTGGCCGAGCACCGGACCATGCAGCGCGGCGCCCTCCTGGACGCCGCCCGCTCCCTGCTGTCCGAGGGAGGTACGGAGGCATTGACCTTCCCTGCCCTCGCCGAACGCACGGGCCTCGCCCGGTCCTCCGTCTACGAGTACTTCCGCTCCCGCGCGGCCGTCGTCGAGGAACTCTGCGCCGTCGACTTCCCCGTCTGGGCGGCCGAGGTCGAGAGCGCGATGGAGCAGGCCACCACGCCCGAGGGCAGGATCGAGGCCTACGTACGCCGACAGCTCGACCTCGTCGGGGACCGCCGCCACCGCGCGGTCGTCGCCATCTCGGCGAGCGAGCTGGACGCCGGGGCACGCGAGAAGATCAGGGCCGCGCACGGCGGGCTGATCGCCATGATCGTCGAGGCGCTCGGCGATCTGGGCCACGAACAGCCGAGGCTGGCGGCGATGCTGCTCCAGGGTTCGGTGGACGCCGCGGTGCGACGCATCGAACTGGGCGTGGCCGAGGAGCCGGAGGTGATCGCGGACACCGCCGTGGCCATGATCCTCCGAGGAGTGCAGGGCGTACGGGGCTGAGCCCGACGCCGTCGCCGCATCGCGGCGGCGAGCAGAACGCCGGGGGCGGCGAGCCCGTCCCCGGTCCCTCCGGCCGGGGCCGGGGGCTCCGGCACACCGAAGACCGGCAGCAGCCTGGACGGCCCCCGCCGCAGCAGTGACGGCGGCAGCAACGACAGCGGATCCAGATACGCGTCCCCGCGCCGCAGCCCCCAGTGCAGACACCCCGACGCGCAGTGGAAGGGCCCCGCCTCCAGAGCGGCGACCACCTGCCCCGCCGTCACCTCCTCGCCCTCCGCGACCACGGCGCGCACCGGCTCGTACGTGGTGCGCAGCGGAGGATCACCGCTCCCCGCCACCTCGATCGCGACCACCCCGCGCCCCGCCACCCGCCCCGCGAACGACACCCTGCCCGAGGCCGCGGCGAGCACCGCCGCCCCCGGTTCCGCCGCGAGGTCGACCCCGCGGTGCCCCCGCCCGTAGGGACCGGCCGGCGGCTCCCACCCCCGTACGACCGAGGGCCGCCCCGTGAGCGGCCACCCCCGCTCACCGCCCGCACCGGGAGCAGGAGCCGGCGGGGGAACGGGTGGCGGCCGGGTCGGCGCCGTCGGCGGTGCGGGGACTTCGGCCGCCCCGGCCGGCAGGCCGCACAGCACCATGAGCAGCGCCATCACCCCCGCCGTGAACACGTCCCGGGCACGGGCGGCGAACGCCACGCGCGGCGGGCGGCCCGCATCGGGAACGACGGACGTGCGGCCCGTATCGGGAAAGGCCGACCGGGGCGCGGTCCCGCGGTGTGCGCGCGGGGAACGGGAAGCGGTCGGACCAGGTGTGCATCGCATGATGGAACCGTCCCGCAACGTCCCGGTCCGCGGGGATCATGAACCGGATCTGTGGACTACCGATCGGTTGTGGACAGCGCCGTCACCCGGCACCCGGGCCGTCCCGTACACTTCCTATGGCGATCCGGGTCACCGGGTCGACTTCGCACGCCCCGCCACCTCCCTCTCAGCGGACGGTGGCCGCGCTCCTCGGTCCCTCGTGGCACGGCGCGTCGGGGCGTCAGGCGCGACAGCAATCCTGCGGTCGCGACAACCGAGCACCTCAAGGAGTACGGCCATGGCCGTCGTCACGATGCGGGAGCTGCTGGAAAGCGGCGTCCACTTCGGTCACCAGACCCGTCGCTGGAACCCGAAGATGAAGCGCTTCATCTTCACCGAGCGCAACGGCATCTACATCATCGACCTGCTCCAGTCGCTGTCGTACATCGACCGCGCCTACGAGTTCGTCAAGGAGACCGTCGCCCACGGCGGCTCCATCATGTTCGTGGGTACGAAGAAGCAGGCCCAGGAGGCCATCGCCGAGCAGGCGACGCGCGTCGGCATGCCGTACGTCAACCAGCGTTGGCTCGGTGGCATGCTCACCAACTTCTCCACCGTCTACAAGCGCCTTCAGCGTCTGAAGGAGCTCGAGCTCATCGACTTCGAGGACGTGGCCGCCTCCGGCCTCACCAAGAAGGAGCTCCTGGTCCTCTCCCGCGAGAAGGCCAAGCTGGAGAAGACCCTCGGTGGTATCCGCGAGATGCAGAAGGTGCCCAGCGCCGTCTGGATCGTCGACACCAAGAAGGAGCACATCGCCGTCGGTGAGGCGCGCAAGCTCCACATCCCGGTCGTCGCGATCCTCGACACCAACTGCGACCCCGACGAGGTCGACTACAAGATTCCGGGCAACGACGACGCGATCCGCTCCGTCACCCTGCTCACCCGCGTGATCGCCGACGCCGTCGCCGAGGGCCTCATCGCCCGTTCCGGTGCCGCCACCGGTGACTCGAAGCCGGGCGAGAAGGCCGCCGGCGAGCCGCTCGCCGAGTGGGAGCGCGACCTGCTCGAGGGCGACAAGAAGGCCGACGCCGAGGTGCAGTCCTCCGCCGAGACCGAGAAGGTCGCCGACGCCGAGAAGCCGGCCGAGGCCGCTGCCGAGGCCCCGGCCGCGGACGCCGAGCAGGCCTGACATCCGTCACGGCTGACGACGGCGGGGGCCGGTGCCACAAGCACCGCCCCCGCCGTCCACCCGTAGATCTTTCAGACTTCGAGAGAGAAACACAGACTCATGGCGAACTACACCGCCGCTGACGTCAAGAAGCTCCGCGAGCTGACCGGCGCCGGCATGATGGACTGCAAGAAGGCGCTCGACGAGGCCGAGGGCAACGTCGACAAGGCCGTCGAGGCGCTCCGCATCAAGGGCCAGAAGGGCGTCGCCAAGCGCGAGGGCCGTTCTGCCGAGAACGGCGCCGTCGTCTCCCTCATCTCCGAGGACCAGACGTCCGGCGTTCTGCTGGAGCTGAAGTGCGAGACGGACTTCGTCGCCAAGGGCGAGAAGTTCCAGGGCGTCGCGAACACCCTCGCCGCGCACGTCGCCGCCACCTCCCCGGCCGACCTGGAGGCGCTGCTCGCCTCCGAGATCGAGGCCGGCAAGACCGTCCAGGCGTACGTCGACGAGGCCAACGCCAACCTCGGCGAGAAGATCGTCCTGGACCGCTTCGCGCAGTTCACCGGCGCTTACGTCTCCGCGTACATGCACCGCACCATGCCCGACCTGCCGCCGCAGATCGGTGTCCTGGTCGAGCTGGACAAGGCCGACGCCGAGCTGGCCAAGGGCATTGCGCAGCACATCGCCGCGTTCGCCCCGAAGTACCTGTCCCGCGAGGACGTCCCGGCCGAGGTCGTCGAGGCCGAGCGCCGCGTCGCCGAGGAGACCACCCGCGCCGAGGGCAAGCCCGAGGCCGCGCTCCCGAAGATCGTCGAGGGTCGCGTCAACGGCTTCTTCAAGGAGGCCACCCTCCTCGGCCAGCCGTACGCGCTGGACAACAAGAAGTCCGTTCAGAAGGTCCTGGACGAGGCCGGTGTCACCCTGAAGCGCTTCACGCGCATCAAGGTCGGCATCTGAGTCCGTCCGCGAACAACGGTGGACCCCTATAGGGTCTAGTGCAGTCGTCGGCCGCACTCACGCCGTACGACCGCAGATCTGACGAGGAGGCCATTGCCGCTGAGGGACACCAGACCCACCGGCAGTGGCCTTCTTCGTATGTGCACGAGGAGAATCTCCATGAACAAGGGCGCGGACGCCGCACAAGGTGACCACAAGCGCGACGACGGCAAGGTGGCCGGACGCTTCATGCTGAAGCTGTCCGGAGAGGCGTTCGCCGGCGGCGGGGGTCTCGGTGTCGACCCCGACGTCGTACACGCCATCGCCCGGGAAATCGCGGCCGTGGTCCGTGACGGTGCGGAAATCGCCGTCGTCATCGGTGGCGGCAACTTCTTCCGCGGTGCCGAGCTCCAGCAACGCGGCATGGACCGGGCCCGGTCCGACTACATGGGCATGCTCGGCACGGTCATGAACTGCCTGGCGCTCCAGGACTTCCTGGAGAAGGAGGGCATCGACTCGCGCGTCCAGACCGCCATCACCATGGGGCAGGTCGCGGAGCCGTACATCCCGCTGCGCGCCGTGCGCCACCTGGAGAAGGGGCGCGTCGTCATCTTCGGCGCCGGTATGGGGATGCCGTACTTCTCCACCGACACCACTGCCGCCCAGCGCGCCCTGGAGATCGACGCGGAGGCCCTCCTGATGGGCAAGAACGGGGTGGACGGGGTCTACGACTCCGACCCGAAGACCAACCCCGACGCGGTGAAGTTCGACGCGCTCGAGTACGGCGAGGTGCTCGCCCGCGACCTCAAGGTCGCCGACGCCACCGCCATCACGCTCTGCCGTGACAACGACCTCCCGATCCTCGTCTTCGAACTGACCGCCATGGGCAATATCGCCCGCGCGGTCAAGGGTGAGAAGATCGGCACGCTCGTGAGTGACCGGAGCACCCGGGCCTGAGAACCGGGGGCCCTCCCGGGCACGACGGGAAGGGCCGGGGCCCCGGGCGACGTCCCGGGACAGGCCCCGAAGGATGGACAACGGCCTGCCGGTCGGACACCGTGCAGGTGAGGACGCGACGCAGGACCCGCAGGGCCCGAGCACGCCGGGCCCGCTCAAGACACGCAGGAGCACGTGGTGATCGAAGAAACCCTCCTCGAGGCCGAGGAGAAGATGGAGAAGGCCGTCGTCGTCGCGAAAGAGGACTTCGCCGCGATCCGTACCGGCCGTGCGCACCCGGCGATGTTCAACAAGATCGTCGCCGACTACTACGGCGCGCTGACCCCGATCAACCAGCTCGCCTCATTCTCGGTGCCCGAGCCGCGCATGGCCGTCGTGACGCCGTTCGACAAGAGCGCGCTGCGCAACATCGAGCAGGCCATCCGCGACTCGGACCTCGGTGTCAACCCGAGCAACGACGGCAACATCATCCGGGTCACCTTCCCAGAGCTGACCGAGGAGCGGCGCCGCGACTACATCAAGGTCGCCAAGGCGAAGGCCGAGGACGCCAAGATCTCCATCCGCGCCGTGCGACGCAAGGCCAAGGAAATCCTCGACAAGCTGGTCAAGGACAAGGAGTCGGGCGAGGACGAGGTGCGCCGCGCCGAGAAGGAGCTCGACGACACCACCGCGAAGTACGTCGCGCAGGTCGACGAGCTGCTCAAGCACAAGGAAGCCGAGCTGCTCGAGGTCTGATGAACGACTCTTCCCGGGGCGCCCCGCCGGGAGCCGGCAACTGGGGCGTGCCCGAGTTGCAGGCCGTTCCGGCGGGTCCTGCATACGATGTGCACGGCGCCCAGCAGACTCGGCCCATGCCCATCGTGCCGGACGTTCCCGACGCAGGTAGAGACGCTGACGACCGTGATGACCGGGACCAGGGGGCCGGACGCCTGAGCGGCGGCCCCCTGTTCCGTGACGAGAAGCCGCAGGAGCCCATGCCCACCGCCGCGCCGCCCCCGCAGAAGAAACGTGCGGGCCGTGACCTGCGAGCCGCCATAGGGGTCGGTGTGGGGCTCGGCGCCGTCATCGTCGCCTCGCTGTTCATCGTGAAGGAAGTCTTCGTCGGCGTGGTCGTCGTCGCCGTCGTCGTCGGCCTGTGGGAGCTCACCTCCCGGCTGGAGGAGCGCAAGGGCCTCAAGGTCCCGCTCGTCCCGCTGGCCGTCGGTGGCGCGGCGATGGTGGTGGCCGGTTACGTACGGGGTGCGGAGGGCGCCTGGGTGGCGACGGCGCTGACCGCGCTGGCCGTCCTCGTCTGGCGGATGACCGCGCCGCCGGAGGGCTACCTCAAGGACGTCACGGCCGGGGTGTTCGCCACGTTCTACGTGCCGTTCCTCGCCACCTTCGTCGCCATGCTCCTGACCGCCGACGACGGACCGCAGCGGGTGCTCACCTTCCTGCTGCTGACCGTGGTCAGCGACACGGGTGCGTACGCCGTCGGCTGGCGCTTCGGGAAGCACAAGCTCGCGCCGCGCATCAGCCCCGGGAAGACCCGCGAGGGACTGTTCGGGGCCGTCTCCTTCGCGATGGTCGCCGGTGCGCTGTGCATGCAGTTCCTGATCGACGGCGGTTCCTGGTGGCAGGGGCTGCTGCTCGGACTCGCGGTCGCGGTCAGCGCCACCCTCGGCGACCTCGGGGAGTCGATGATCAAGCGGGACCTCGGCATCAAGGACATGGGCACGCTGCTGCCGGGGCACGGCGGGATCATGGACCGGCTGGACTCGCTGCTACCGACCGCTCCCGTGGTCTGGCTGCTGCTGGTGCTGTTCGTCGGCTCCGGCTGAGACCGGCCTCCGGCCGGGGGTTTCCACGGGTCAGGGCCCGTCGTCCACAGGACGGCGGGCCCTTGCCGTCGCGTCTGCGACACTGGATGAACCATGCCTAAGCCCGGAGAACTCACTTTCGTCGCGCCCCGCGGAGCCAAGAAGCCGCCGCGGCACCTCGCCGACCTCACGCCCGCCGAGCGCAGGGAGGCCGTCGCCGCGATCGGCGAGAAGCCGTTCCGCGCCCAGCAGCTCTCGCAGCACTACTTCGCGCGGTACGCGCACGACCCGGCCGAGTGGACCAACATCCCGGCCGGATCGCGGGACAAGCTCGCCGAGGCGATGTTCCCCGACCTGATGTCCGTGGTCCGGCACATCAGCTGCGACGACGACACCACCCGCAAGACGCTGTGGAAGCTCCACGACGGGACGCTCGTCGAGTCCGTCCTGATGCGCTACCCGGAGCGGGTGACCATGTGCATCTCGTCCCAGGCGGGATGCGGGATGAACTGCCCGTTCTGCGCGACGGGACAGGCCGGACTCGACCGCAACCTGTCCACCGCCGAGATCGTCCACCAGATCGTGGACGGCATGCGGGCGCTGCGCGACGGGGAGGTCCCCGGCGGGCCGGCCCGGCTCTCCAACATCGTCTTCATGGGCATGGGCGAGCCGCTCGCCAACTACAACCGGGTGGTCGGCGCGATCCGCCGGCTCACCGACCCGGAGCCGGACGGGCTGGGGCTCTCGCAGCGCGGGATCACCGTCTCCACCGTGGGCCTGGTGCCCGCGATGCTCCGCTTCGCCGACGAGGGCTTCAAGTGCCGCCTCGCCGTCTCGCTGCACGCACCGGACGACGAACTGCGCGACACCCTCGTCCCCGTGAACACGCGCTGGAAGGTGCGCGAGGTGCTGGACGCGGCGTGGGAGTACGCGGAGAAGTCCGGCCGCCGCATCTCCATCGAGTACGCCCTGATCCGTGACATCAACGACCAGGCGTGGCGCGGCGACCTGCTCGGCAGGCTCCTCAAGGGCAAGCGGGTGCACGTCAACCTGATCCCGCTGAACCCCACGCCCGGTTCCAAGTGGACCGCCTCCCGCCCCGAGGACGAGAAGGCGTTCGTCGAGGCGATCGCCGCCCACGGCGTTCCGGTGACCGTGCGGGACACCCGCGGCCAGGAGATCGACGGGGCCTGCGGACAGCTGGCGGCGGCCGAGCGCTGAGCGCCTGCGGACGGCCAAAGGGGCCCGTGTAACCTGGGCCCGAAATCAACTTCATATTCCGACAGGGGAGCGCCACAGCGCTGAGAGTGCGGCACCGAGGACAGGTCGTCCGCAGACCCTCTGAACCTCGCCCGGGTCATTCCGGGTAGGAAGTTCGGTCATCAACTCATGCTGTTGCGCCCTGCCCGCTTTCCGCGGGCAGGGCCGCGTCTCTTCCTGGCCAAAACCCAGGAGGAATCCACAATGAGCACCACCCACAGGACCGGTCGGCTCGCGGCGACGGCTGCCGCCGCCGCGCTGGGCGTCACCGCGCTCGCCGGATGCGGGAGCTCCGACGACCAGGCGTCCGACGGCCCCAAGGGCTCCGGTTCCAAGACCGTGACCCTCGTCAGCCACGACTCCTTCAACGCCTCCAAGGAGGTCTTGAAGGAGTTCACGAAGGAGACCGGCTACACGGTCAAGGTGCTGAAGAGCGGCGACGCGGGCGTCGCGCTCAACCAGGAGATCCTGACCAAGGGCTCCCCGCGCGGCGACGTGTTCTTCGGCGTCGACAACACGCTGCTCTCCCGCGCCCTCGACAGCGGGCTCTTCACGCCGTACGAGGCCAAGGGCCTGGACCGGGTCGCCGAGGCCACCCGGCTCGACGCCGAGCACCGGGTCACCCCGGTCGACACCGGCGACATCTGCGTCAACTACGACAAGAAGTACTTCGCCGACAAGAAGCTCGCGCCGCCGAGCACCTTCGCCGATCTGGCGAAGCCCGCGTACAAGGACCTCCTCGTCACCGAGAACGCCGCGACCTCCTCGCCCGGTCTCGGCTTCCTCCTCGGCACCGTCGCCGCCTACGGCGAGAAGGGCTACCAGGACTACTGGAAGAAGCTGGAGAAGAACGGCGTCAAGGTCGTCGACGGCTGGGAGGAGGCGTACAACGAGGAGTTCTCCGGCTCCGCGGGCGGCAAGAAGGCCAAGGCCGACCGGCCGCTCGTCGTCTCGTACGCCTCCAGCCCGCCCGTCGAGGTGCTGTACGCGAAGCAGCCGCCGGCCGAGGCCCCGACCGGGGTCGCCACCGGGACCTGCTTCCGCCAGATCGAGTTCGCCGGTCTGCTGGACGGCGCGAAGAACGAGGCGGGCGGCAAGGCCCTGCTGGACTTCCTGATCAGCAAGAAGTTCCAGGAGGACATGCCGCTCAACATGTTCGTGAACCCGGTCGTCGAGGATGCCGAGCTGCCGGAGGTCTTCACGAAGTTCGGCGCCACCGTGGAGAAGCCGGCGACCGTCGCCCCGGACAGCATCGCCAAGAACCGTGAGCAGTGGGTCCAGTCGTGGTCCTCGCTCGTAGTGAAGTAACGAAGTCCCCCGAACGCGCGACGGACGCGGCCGGGACGGGCGGTCACGGGGAGGGCCCGCGCGGGGACGACGCGCGCGGGCCCGGTCCCGGGCGTTCGCGCGCTGCCCGTGCCGCGGCCCGGCGGGGGACCGCGGTGCGGCTCGGCCTGATGGCCGTGCCCGTGGCGTTCTTCGCGCTGTTCTTCGCCTACCCGGTCGTCGCGATCGTCGGCCGCGGGCTGAAGGCGGACGGCGTCTGGCAGTTCGGCCGGGTCGGCGAGGTGCTGGCCCGGCCGGACATCCGCGAAGTCCTCTGGTTCACCGGCTGGCAGGCGCTCGCCTCGACCGCGCTGACCCTGCTGATCGCACTGCCCGGCGCCTATGTCTTCGCCCGCCTCGACTTCCCCGGCAAACAACTGCTGCGGGCCGTCGTCACGGTGCCGTTCGTCCTGCCGACCGTCGTCGTCGGGACGGCCTTCCTGGCGTTGCTGGGGCGCGGCGGATTCCTCGACGAACTCTGGGGCGTACGGCTCGACACCACCGTCTGGGCCATCCTGCTCGCCCATGTCTTCTTCAACTACGCGGTGGTCGTACGGACCGTCGGCGGACTGTGGTCCCAGCTCGACCCCCGGCAGGAGGAGGCCGCCCGGGTACTGGGCGCCGGGCGGTTCGCCGCCTGGCGACGGGTCACGCTGCCGGCCCTCGCCCCCGCCGTGGCCGCCGCCGCGCTGATGGTCTTCCTCTTCACCTTCACCTCCTTCGGGGTCGTGCAGATCCTCGGCGGCCCCGGCTACTCCACGCTCGAGGTGGAGATCTACCGGCAGACCGCCCAGCTGCTCGCCCTGCCGACGGCCGCCGTGCTGACCCTGGTGCAGTTCGCCGCGGTCGGCGCGATCCTCGCCGTGCACGCGTGGACGGTACGGCGCAGGGAGACCGCGCTGAAGCTGGTCGACCCGGAACGAACCGCCCGCAGACCGCGCGGAGCCGGGCAGTGGGCGCTGCTCGCCGGTGTGCTGCTGACCGTGCTGCTGCTGATCCTGCTGCCGCTCGGCGTGCTGGTCGAGCGTTCGCTGGACACCCCCGGCGGCCACGGCCCCGACTTCTACCGGGCCCTGGGCTCCGCGGACGCCGGTGGCGGGACGTTCCTGGTCGCGCCGCTCGAAGCGATCTGGAACTCCGTGCAGTACGCGCTGGTCGCCACGGTCATCGCACTGGTCGTCGGCGGGCTCGCGGCCGCCGCGCTGACCCGGCGCGCGGGGCGGCTCGTCCGAGGTTTCGACGCGCTGCTGATGCTGCCGCTCGGGGTGTCCGCGGTCACCGTCGGCTTCGGCTTCCTGATCACCCTGGACGAACCGCCGCTGGACCTGCGGACGTCCTGGATCCTGGTGCCGCTCGCCCAGGCACTGGTCGGCGTGCCCTTCGTCGTACGGACCATGCTGCCCGTCCTGCGGGCGGTGGACGGGCGGCTGCGGGAGGCGGCGGCGGTGCTCGGGGCCTCGCCGCTGCGGGCCTGGCGGGAGGTCGATCTGCCGCTGGTGCGGCGGGCGCTGCTGGTCGCGGCCGGTTTCGCGTTCGCCGTGTCGCTCGGAGAGTTCGGCGCGACGGTGTTCATCGCACGGCCCGACCGGCCGACGCTGCCGGTCGCCGTGGCCCGGCTGCTGGGGCGGGCCGGGGAGCTCAACTACGGCCAGGCGATGGCACTGAGCACCATCCTGATGGTGGTGTGCGCCGTCTCGCTGCTGCTGCTCGAACGTATCCGCACGGACCGGGCCGGGGAGTTCTAGCGATGGTCCGGGAGTTCTAGAGATGTCCGGGGAGTTCTGGAGATGCTGACACTGGAATCGGCCACGGTGCGCTTCGGCGGGCGGGCGGCGCTCGACGCGGTGGACCTGGAGGTCGCCGAGCACGAGATCGTGTGCGTGCTCGGACCGAGCGGCAGCGGCAAGTCCACCCTGCTGCGGGTGGTCGCGGGACTCCGGCCGCCGGACGGCGGCCGGGTGCTGCTGGACGGCGCGGACCAGGCCGGGGTGCCGGTGCACCGGCGCGGGCTCGGGCTGATGTTCCAGGACCACCAGCTCTTCCCGACCCGGGACGTCGGCGCCAACGTCGCCTTCGGACTGCGGATGCGCGGGATGCCGCGCCGCGACCGGGAACGCAGGGTCGGCGAGCTCCTCGACCTGGTGGGTCTGCCCGGTGCCGAGCGGCGCGCCGTCGCCGCGCTGTCCGGCGGGGAGCAGCAGCGGGTCGCCCTCGCGCGGGCCCTCGCCCCGAGCCCCAAGCTGCTGATGCTGGACGAGCCGCTCGGCCAGCTCGACCGCGGTCTGCGGGAACGGCTCGTCGTCGAACTGCGCACGCTCTTCGGGCGGCTGGGCACGACGGTGCTGGCCGTCACCCACGACCAGGGCGAGGCGTTCGCCCTGGCCGACCGGGTGGTGGTGATGCGCGACGGACGGATCGCCCAGGCCGGTACGCCGCTGGAGGTCTGGCAGCGGCCCGCCTCCGCCTTCGTCGCCCGGTTCCTCGGCTTCGACAACGTGGTGCCGGCGACGGTGGACGAAGCCGTCGCCGCCACGGCGTGGGGCGAGGTGCCGGTGGCCGAGGGGACGCCGCAGGGGGCGTGCGACCTGCTGGTGCGTCCCGCCGGGGTCCGGATCGGGGCCCCGGGCGAGGGGCTGCGCTGCGTGGTCGGGACGCGTACGTTCCGGGGCAACCACGTCGCCGTACGGCTGCTGCCGGAGACCGGTCCGGCCCTGGAGGCGGAGTGCTCGCTGCGGGACGCCCCCGAGGAGGGGGCGGCGGTCGGGGTCGGCTTCGACGCGGCGGAGACCGTCGTCCTGCCCGCCGCCTCCTGACGACGCGCGTCCTGCCGGCCGTCCGCCGACGGGGTACGCGTCCTGCCCCGTCCGCCGTCGGCACGCGTCCTGCCCGCCGCCCGTGCGGCTCCGGCGGGCCCGGGTGGCGGACTTCGCCCGGGGGCCGGACGATGGCCGGATGCTCCCGTGGCGCGGAACCGGCCGCCCCGGAGCACACCCGGAAGCGGGAAGGACAGCGACCATGACCGAGTCAACACGCGAGGGCATCGACATCACCCGCGTCCTCGACGCCCCGCGAGGACGCGTCTTCGAGGCGTGGACGACGCCCGAGCACTTCGCGGCCTGGTACGGCGGCGAGGCCGAGGTGCCGCTCGACCGGGTGGCGATGGACGTCCGGCCGGGCGGTTCCTGGAGCCTGGTCATCGTGGTGCCGGGCACGGAGATGCCCTTCCACGGGGTCTACCGAGAGGTGGTCGCGCCCGAGCGCCTGGTGTTCACGCTCAAGGACGCCACCGCACCCGACGGCATCGAGGGCGAGACGGTCACCGCCACCTTCGCCGACCGGGGCGACGGGAGCACCGAGATGGTCTTCCGGCAGCGCGGGGGCAACCTCACGGCCGAGCAGTACGCGGCGGCCGAGGACGGCTGGGAGGCGTTCTTCGACGCGCTCGCGGCCCGGCTCGCGTCCTCCTCCTGAACCGGTGCCGCGACCCGGTAAGAGCCGGTGCCGCGCCCCGGTACCGGATCGCCCGGTCCTTCCCGGTGGGGCGGGCCGGGCGGCCGGGGTCTCAGACCGTCAGCGGCAGCGCGGCCAGTTCTGCGATCAGCCAGGTCAGCGGGGCGAAGACGAGCAGCAGGACGGCGGCGCGCAGCGCGGCCGAGCCCCGCAGGGCCGAGGCCGGGGCACCGAGCCGCGACAAGGTCCCCGACACCTCGGAGCGGGCCTGCCGCGTCTCCAGCGCCGAGGTCAGCAGCGTCGCCGTGGTGCAACCGAGGACGAGCACCGCACCCAGCGCGGTGAGCGGACCGAAGGAGTGCTCACCCGCCCCGTACAGGGCGTGGGCGGCGACGGCGGCGGAGAGCACCGCGCAGATCACGCCCAGCGGCCGGCCGATCCGGCGCGCCTCGTCCATCAGCACCCGGCCCGCCAGCAGCCGTACGGCCCCCGGGCGCGCCGACTGCAGCAGCCGTCCGCAGAAGTACGTCAGGCCGGGACCCGCCAGGGCCAGGCCGATCGCCGCCAGCGTCCATCCCGTCAGCACCCCGGCCGGGGTGGCGTCGGTCCGGCCGGGGAGCGGGAGCAGGCTGTGCCCGTCGCCCCGGCTCAGGTACGCCTCGACGGCCAGACCGGCCGCGATCAGCGCCACGCCCCAGGGCAGACCCGTCGGGGGATCGGCGGGGCCGGGCGGTTCCGGTTCCGTCCGGACCTCCGACGAGGTGGCGTCCGGGGCCGCCGTCGGGACCGGCCCGGTGCGCAGCGACAGTCCGCTCGCGGTGGCCGCCGCCACCGGGACCAGGGCCAGCAGCACGAGTGCGGCGCCGAGCGGCAGCGGGGTGTCCGCGCCGAGCAGCCCGGCCGCCGCGCCGTCAAACGGCAGGCCGGACAGATCACCGCGCAGGTGCAGGAAGAACAGCAGGGCCACCGCCGACCCGAGGGTGCAGGACACGGCGGTGGAGACCGCCGCGAGGGCGGCCAGCCGGACCGGTCCCAGGCCCACGGCCGACAGCGCGGAGCGCGGCCGGGCGCTCGGGTCCGTACGTGCCACCGCGACCGCGAACTGCACGGTGGCGGCGAGCGGGACGAAGCACCACAGCAGCCGCAGCAGGGCCCCGGTGGAGTGCGTCGGGTTCCCCGAGGCGTAGCCCAGGGTGCACAGCAGGAGGAAGCCGACCCCGGCGGAGGCGGCGGCGACCAGCAGCCTCCGCAGCAGGACCAGCGGATGGGAACCCCGGGCTAGACGGAGAGCGAGCACGCCGCCCTGCCCTCCGCGTCGGTCACGGCGGGCAGGGCGACGGTGGCGACGCGGCGGCCGTCCAGCAGCGGGACCGTGCGGTCGGCGAGGGCGGCGACCTCCGCGTCGTGGGTGGCGAGCACGATCGTGATGCCGTGCGAGCGGGCCGCGCTGGTGAGGGTGCGCAGCACGTGCGTGCGGTCGCTCCGGTGCAGGGTCGCGGTCGGCTCGTCCGCGAAGATCACCGCGGGGGTGGCGGCCAGGGCGCGGGCCACGGCGATGCGCTGGCGCTGCCCCTGGAGCAGGGTGTGCGGCCGCTGCTTGGCGCAGGGGCCGATGTCGAGCCGCTCCAGCCACTCCATGGCGGTCTTCCGCGCCGTCCGGTGCGAGGTGCCGCGCAGCAGCAGGGGGAGCGCGGTGTTCTCCCAGGCGTTCAGCTCGGGCACCAGCTGGGGTTCGGGGGCGATCCAGCCGAACCTGTCGCGGCGCAGCCGTTCGCGCAGCCGGGGCCCCATGGTGTGGACGGGGACGCTGTTGAACCACACCTCGCCCTGTTCGGGCACCAGCTGACCGGACAAGCAGTGCAGCAGGGTCGTCTTGCCGCAGCCCCGGGGGCCGGTCACGGCGAGGATCTCGCCGTCGCGGACTCCCAGGGAGACACCGCCGAGCGCGGGCGAGCCGTTGTGGGAGTGGTGCAGGGAACGCGCCCAGATCACGTCGTTGTCCGGCGGGGCCACCATGGCGTACACCTCGGTTCAGATCGTAATTCCCGTTCCCCCGTACGGGGGAACGAAGAAAGGGCCGATCGGTCACTCGGCACCGTAGGGATCCGAACCGCGGTGAGGGCACAGCACACGGCCCGGACGCGTCCCTTCCCACTCGAATGGGCGCATCCGGGCCGTGCGGACCGTATGGGGATGCCCGTCCGGAGCGGGCCGGACGGGCGGTCGGGCGATGGCCCGTTCGGCGGGCGGGGGCCGCGGTGGCTCCCGGTCCGCCGGGGCGGCCGGCGGGAGGGTCGGTCCGTGGCCGGTCCTCCCACCGGTGCCGCAGGTCAGAGCTTGGTCCACGCCTCCGTGAGGACGGTGCGCAGGATGCCCTCGATCTCGTCGAACGTCGACTGGTCGGAGACCAGCGGCGGCGCGAGCTGGACGACCGGGTCGCCGCGGTCGTCGGCCCGGCAGTACAGGCCGTTGTCGTACAGCGCCTTGGAGAGGAAGCCGTACAGGACGCGCTCGGTCTCCTCGTCGGTGAAGGTCTCCTTGGTGGCCTTGTCCTTCACCAGCTCGATGCCGTAGAAGAAGCCGTTGCCGCGGACGTCGCCGACGATCGGCAGGTCGAGCAGCTTCTGCAGCGTCGTGAAGAAGGCGTTCTCGTTGTCCAGGACGTGCTGGTTGAGGCCCTCGCGCTCGAAGATGTCGAGGTTGGCGAGGCCGACCGCCGCGGAGACCGGGTGGCCGCCGAAGGTGTAGCCGTGCAGGAAGGTGTTGCCGCCCTCGTAGAACGGCGCGGCGATGCGGTCCGAGACGATGCAGGCACCGATCGGGGAGTAGCCCGAGGTCATGCCCTTGGCGCAGGTGATCATGTCCGGCACGTAGCCGAACTTGTCACAGGCGAACATCGTGCCGAGGCGGCCGAAGGCGCAGATGACCTCGTCGGACACGAGCAGCACGTCGTACCGGTCGCAGATCTCGCGCACCCGCTGGAAGTATCCGGGCGGCGGCGGGAAGCAGCCGCCGGCGTTCTGCACCGGCTCCAGGAAGACCGCGGCGACGGTGTCCGGGCCCTCGAAGAGGATCTGCTGCTCGATCTGGTCGGCGGCCCAGCGGCCGAAGGCCTCGGGGTCGTCGCCGTGGATCGGGGCGCGGTAGATGTTGGTGTTCGGGACCTTGTGCGCGCCGGGGACCAGCGGCTCGAAGGGGGCCTTCAGAGCCGGCAGGCCGGTGATCGACAGGGCGCCCTGCGGGGTGCCGTGGTAGGCGACCGCACGCGAGATGACCTTGTACTTGGTCGGCTTGCCCTTGAGCTTGAAGTACTGCTTGGCCAGCTTCCAGGCGGTCTCCACGGCCTCGCCGCCACCGGTGGTGAAGAAGACCTTGTTGAGGTCGCCCGGGGCGTAGTCGGCCAGGCGCTCGGCCAGCTCGACGGCCTTCGGGTGGGCGTAGGACCACACCGGGAAGAAGCCCAGTTCCTGGCCCTGCTTGTAGGCCGCCTCGGCGAGCTCGTGACGACCGTGACCGGCGTTGACCACGAACAGGCCGGACAGGCCGTCCAGGTAGCGCTTGCCCTGGTCGTCGTAGATGTAGGTGCCCTCACCCCGCACGATGGTGGGAACGGGCGCGGTCTCGTAGTCCGACATGCGGGTGAAGTGCATCCACAGGTGGTCGTACGCGGTTCGGCTGAGGTCCTTGCTCACGGCTATCGGGTTCCCCACATATAGGTCTGCTTCTTGAGCTTCAGGTAGACGAAGCTCTCGGTGGAGCGCACACCGGGGAGGGCCCGGATGCGTTTGTTGATCGTGTCCAGCAGGTGGTCGTCGTCCTCGCAGACGATCTCCACCATCAGGTCGAACGAGCCCGCGGTCATCACCACGTACTCGCACTCGGCCATGGCCGACAGTGCCTCGGCCACGGGGTCGAGGTCGCCCTCGACATTGATGCCGACCATCGCCTGCCGCCGGAACCCCACGGTGAGGGGGTCGGTGACGGCGACGATCTGCATCACGCCCTGATCGAGCAGCTTCTGGACGCGCTGTCGCACGGCCGCCTCGGAAAGACCGACGGCCTTGCCTATCGCGGCGTACGGACGGCGCCCGTCCTCCTGGAGCTGCTCGATGATTGCGAGGGAGACGGCATCGACCGCTGGTGACGATCCGTTCCCGGTCCTGGAGTCTGCGCTGCGACTGGCCACGCCTCCACTGTGCACGGGACTCGTCGGTCTGGCAACCCCAGATCGATGAAATTCGTTGTCTTGGGGCCTCGATATCACTGAATCCGAAGTTGGCGGCGGTTGGGCATGTCGAAAGCGACACCCGAGCGACTACGCTGGGCATCTCACCCATTGGACGTGTCGACAGGAGGGGTGGTTGTGACCACCGAGGTGCGCCGTCTGCGCAACTACATCAACGGAGAGTTCCGGGACGCCGCTGACGGGCGGACCATCGACGTGGTCAACCCGGTGACGGAGGAGGTCTACGCGACCTCGCCGCTCTCCGGGCAGGCCGATGTCGACGCCGCCATGGAGGCCGCCGCGGCCGCGTTCCCCGCCTGGCGCGACATCACGCCCGCCGAGCGCCAGAAGGCCCTGCTGAAGATCGCGGACGCCTTCGAGGAGCGCGCCGAGGACCTCGTCGCCGCCGAGTCGGAGAACACGGGCAAGCCGATCGGGCTCACCCGTGTCGAAGAGGTCCCGCCGATGGTGGACCAGATCCGCTTCTTCGCCGGTGCGGCGCGGATGCTCGAAGGCCGCTCGGCCGGTGAGTACATGGAGGGCCTCACCTCCATCGTCCGGCGCGAGCCGGTCGGCGTCTGCGCGCAGGTCGCGCCGTGGAACTACCCGATGATGATGGCCGTCTGGAAGTTCGCCCCGGCGCTGGCCGCGGGCAACACCGTCGTCATCAAGCCGTCCGACACCACCCCGGCGTCGACCGTGCTGATCGCCGAGATCATCGGCCAGATCCTGCCCAAGGGCGTCTTCAACGTCATCTGCGGCGACCGCGACACCGGCCGCGCGATGGTCGAGCACCCGACCCCGGCGATGGCCTCCATCACCGGTTCGGTACGGGCCGGCATGCAGGTCGCCGAGTCCGCCGCCAAGGATGTCAAGCGGGTCCACCTGGAGCTCGGCGGCAAGGCCCCGGTCGTCGTGTTCGAGGACACCGACATCGCCAAGGCCGTCGAGGGCATCGCCGGTGCGGGCTACTTCAACGCCGGTCAGGACTGCACGGCCGCGACCCGTGTCCTGGTCCACGAGTCCATCCACGACGAGTTCGTCACCGAGCTCGCCAAGGCCGCCGCCGACACGAAGACCGGCCTGCCGGACGACGAGGACGTGGCGTACGGCCCGCTCAACAACGCCAACCAGCTGAAGCAGGTCAGCGGCTTCATCGAGCGGCTCCCCGCCCACGCCAGGGTCGAGGCGGGCGGTCACCGGGTCGGCGAAAAGGGCTACTTCTACGCGGCGACCGTCGTCTCCGGCCTCAAGCAGGACGACGAGATCATCCAGAACGAGGTCTTCGGCCCGGTCATCACCGTCCAGAAGTTCACCGACGAGGCCCAGGCCGTGGAGTACGCCAACGGCGTCGAGTACGCCCTGGCCTCCTCGGTGTGGACCAAGGACCACGCCCGCGCCATGCGGATGTCCAAGAACCTCGACTTCGGCTGCGTGTGGATCAACACCCACATCCCGCTCGTCGCCGAGATGCCGCACGGCGGGTTCAAGAAGTCCGGCTACGGCAAGGACCTCTCCGCTTACGGCTTCGAGGACTACACCCGCATCAAGCACGTCATGACCTCGCTCGACGACTGATTCCCGGTCGGAGGTACGGCGGCGGCCCCGGGCACGAGCCCGGGGCCGCCGCCGTACCCGGGCATCGACAGGGTGTGCGGGCCGGGTGCGCGAAGCTGGACGGTTGGTCCATTGCCCCTCCGTCCGGCCGACCGGCATCCTTCGCGGGTGCGAGCAACCCCGAAGAACCCCATGACCCGCCGGTCCCTGCTGCGCGCCCTCGGGGCCACGGCGGCCGGTGCCGCGCTGGCCGGCTGCGGCGTGCCCGCCGCCTACGTGGAGCCCGGTGACCGAGCCGGGCGCGACGCCTCGGCGAGCGACCGCTCCCTGCACTTCGCGAACTGGCCCCTCTACATCGACACCGACGACGAGGACGAGTCGAAGCGGCCCACCCTCGACGCGTTCGGCAGGCGCACCGGCATCTCCGTCACGTACACCGAGGAGATCAACGACAACGACGAGTTCTTCGGGAAGATCAGCCCGGCGCTGATGAACCACCAGGAGACCGGCCGGGACCTGGTCGTCGTCAGCGACTGGATGTCCGCCAGGTTCGTCCGGCTGGGCTGGGTGCAGGAGATGGACCGGGCGAAGCAGCCCAACGTCGCCGAGCATCTCGACCCGCAGCTGCTCTCGCCCGCCTTCGACAGGGGCCGTACGCACAGCGTCCCCTGGCAGTCGGGGATCACAGGCATCGCGTACAACCGCAAGAAGCTCGGCCGCGAGATCAGGAACGTGAGCGATCTGTGGGCGGACGACCTGCGCGGCAGGATGACGCTGCTGTCGGGGCTCGACGAGGCCTTCGCCCTCCTGATGCTGGGCAACGGCGTCGACATCACCCGCTGGGTGTCGGACGACTTCCACGAGGTGTGCGAGCAGATCGAGAAGCTGGTGCGCAGGAAGCACATCCGCCGCTTCACCGGCAACGACTACATCAAGGACCTGTCGACCGGCGACGTGCTCGCCTGCCAGGCGTACTCCGGTGACGTCATCCAGCTCCAGGCCGACAACCCGGAGATCGAGTTCGTGGTCCCCGAGGAGGGCGCCGAGCTCTGGTCGGAGTCGCTGATGATCCCCAACCTCGCCCGCCACAAGCGCAACGCCGAGAAGCTCGTCGACTACTACTACGAGCCGGAGGTGGCCGCCGAGCTGGCCGCCTGGGTCAACTACGTCTGCCCCGTCCCGGCCGCCCGCGAGGTGCTGGCCGCGGCCAAGGACAAGGAGACCGCCGAACTCGCCGAGGACCCGCTGATCTTCCCCGACGACGAGATGCGCGAGCGGCTGACGATCGCCCGCGACATCACGTCCGAGGAGCGCGCCGGTTTCGCGAAGAAGTGGAACGCCATCGCCGGTCTGTGAGCGGCGGCGGTCCGGGGCCGGTGCGGCACGGGCAGGCGCGGGCCGGGGCCGGTGCGGGGGAGCCCTCCCGGATAGCATCGGCGCCCATGACGGCCGAGGACGGACGGAAGAACGGGCAGGGGAACGGACGGAAGAACGGGCACAGGACGGAGCGTTGGACGTCCCGGGTGCTCCTGGTCGACGGGCACGACCGGCTCCTGCTGCTCTGCGGACGCGATCCGCGCGGGCCGGGGGCGCGATGGTGGTTCACCGTCGGCGGGGGCGTCGAGGACGGTGAGGACCACATCGGGGCGGCGGTCCGCGAGATCCGGGAGGAGACGGGACTGTCCCTGCCCGCCCACCGGCTGGGCCCGCTCCTGTGGACCCGGCGGGCCGCCTTCACCGTCGACGACCGGAGCTTCGACCAGCACGAGGAGTACCGCCTCGTCCGCGTCACGGACGACGAGGCGCACCGCGTGAGGATCGACCCGGTCGAGGCCCGCCACGGACACCGCTGGTGGTCGGTGCGGGAACTGGCCACCACGGAGGAGACCGTCCGGCCGAAGGACCTGGCCCGGCTCCTGACCGGTGCGCTCACGGAGCCCCGGCCGGCCGACGGCCCCGTCCACCTGGGGGACTTCGACGAGGAGACCGACCCCGACAGCCCCGCCGGCCGCCCCCGCGCAGGGGCGTGAGGGCGCGGCGCGAGAACCCCGGCAGGCGGTGCGAGGAGCCGGTGGACACGGGCGTACGCTGCGGACATGAGCGAGCGAAGAGCCCTGCTGGGGCGCATACGCATGTGGTTGATCCTCTTCATCGTCTGTCTGGTGCTGAGTGGACTGACCGCCTTTCCGCTCGTCCATGAACTCCGTTGGGCCGAGGACCTGTTGAGGTCCTCGGCCTCTCCCGTTCCGGAGCAGTTCCCGGCGCTGATGGAGTGGATCACCAAGGTCCGCACCGGCCTGGACCGGACCGACGCGAAGTACCCCTTCGTGCTGTACGGCACCGACTGGCTGGCCTTCGCGCACCTCGTCATCGCGGTCGCCTTCTACGGCCCCTACCGCGACCCGGTCCGCAACATCTGGGTCATCGAATTCGGCATGATCGCCTGCGCCGGGATCATCCCGCTCGCGCTGATCTGCGGGCCCATCCGGGGCATCCCCTTCTGGTGGTCCGTCATCGACATGTCGTTCGGGGTCTTCGGGGTGATCCCGCTGCTCGTGGTGCGCCGCATGATCAAGCGGCTGGAGGCGCTGGAACGGGTACCGCGGCCGGAGCCCGCGCCACTGGCCGCCCCGGCGGGCTGAGTCAGCCCGCCGACGGGGCGCCGAAGGCCGCCGCCACTATGTCCGACGCCGTGGGGTTCATGCCGTTCCCCTTCGCGTCCGTCGAGTTGACGCTGTAGACGAGGGTCCGGGAGAGATCGCGGGTGGCCGCCACAACCGTGTTGTAGCCCCAACGGCCACCCGTCTTGCCCCAGACCTCGCGGCCTCCCAGCCTCATCATCGAGAGACCGGCGCTGTACGCGGCGGGCCCGCCCGTGCCGTACTCGCGGACCGAGGCATCGGGCAGCGTGAACATCTCCCGGAGCAGCGGTCCGCGCACCACCTGCCCGCCGAACAGGGCCCGGGTGAAACGCTCCAGGTCGGCGGTGGTCGAGATCAGGTCGCCCGCCGCCCAGGCGTCCGTCGCCCCCCACACCGTCACATCGCGCAGCTCGCCCGTGCCGAAGAGCTGGTAGCCGTGGTTGTGAGGACCGCGGATCGTCGGGTCGGCGCCGGGGAAGCCGGTGTCCTTCAGGCTCAGCGGCTCCAGGATGCGGCGGGAGACCTGCGAGGCGTACGTGTCACCCGTGAGCCGCTCGATCAGCAGGCCCGCCACGGTGTAGCCGATGTTGGCGTAGTGCTGCTGGGTGCCGGGCGCGAAGTACGGCTCCCGGGAGGTTGCTTCGCGCACGGTGCGGACCGGGTCGTGCAGATCGAAGCGGTGCGCGTACGCGTCGTCCAGGTCGCCGCCCGTCCCGACGGACGGGATGCCGCTCGTGTGGTTCAGCAACTGGCGCACCGTGACGCCCCCGTACCCCGCCGGGATCAGATCGGGCAGATAGCGCCGGACCGGGCGGTCCAGGTCGACCCTGCCCTCCCCGGCGAGCTGGAGCACGACGGCCGCCGTGAAGACCTTGGTCACCGAACCGGCCCGGAAGCGGCCGTCCGGATCCGCCGGCCGTCCGGAGGCCAGGTCGTGGACGCCGGCGCTGCCCCGCCAGACTCCTTCGGAGCCCGAGACCCGCACCAGGGCGGCCGTGGCGTCGTCCTTCGGGAGCCCCTGGATCGCGGCGCGCAGGGCCTCGGCGTCCGGGGCTTCCCGAGCGGGGGCCTTCCGCGCCGGACGGCCTGCGGCCGCCGGGGTACCGGAAGCCGCCAGGGCCGGTGGGACGGAGCCCGCGACGATGCCGAGGACCAGTGCGGCTGCGACGAGGGTGCGGGACGTGCGGGCGCTCATGCCGGGTGCCTCCGAGGAATGGAATCCGTGACTGCCTACGGACTCCATCCTGTTGACCCGCCCGTCCGGACGGATCCCCCGCCCGGGGGTTTGCCGGAGGGAGATCAGCTCCCCCGCGCGGGGGAGCGGACCGGACCGTCTCCCCCGGGCGAGGGAGCGACGAGACCGGTCTCGTACGCGCAGATCACCGCCTGGACGCGGTCGCGCAGCCCCAGCTTGGACAGCACGTTGCCGACATGGGTCTTCACCGTGTGCTCGCTGACGACCAGGGCCGCCGCGATCTCCGCGTTCGACAGACCGCGGGCCAGGTGCAGCAGCGTCTCGCGCTCGCGGGCGGTCAACGCGTCGAGCCGCCCGGAGGGCGCCGTGTCCGGGGCGGCGGGCCGGGAGGTGTAGTCGGCGATCAGCCGGCGGGCCACCGACGGCGCGAGCAGCGAATCGCCGGCCGTCACCACCCGCACCGCGTGCACCAGGTCGTCCCGGCGGACGTCCTTGAGCAGAAAGCCGCTCGCGCCCGCGTGCAGCGCCTCGTAGACGTACTCGTCGGAGTCGAACGTGGTGAGCATGACCGTCCGGCAGCCGCTCTCCGCGCAGATCGTGCGACAGGCCTCGATCCCGTCCATGACCGGCATCCGGATGTCCAGCAGGGCGACGTCGGGCGCCAGCCGCCGCACCGCGTCCACCGCCCGCGCCCCGTCACCCACCTCCGCGACGACCTCGATGTCCGGCTGCGCGTCCAGAATCATCGCGAAGCCGCTGCGCACCAGCTCCTGGTCGTCGGCCACCACCACACGGATCGTCAACTCCCCACCTCCGACCGGGACGTTACCGCCTCACCCGCGACAGACGGCGCGAAGGCGTCACCGGAACCGGACCGGCTCCAACGGAAGGTCGACCTCCACCCGGAACCCCCTGCCCCGCGGGCCGGGACCGGTACGGGCCGTCCCGCCGTGCGAGGCCGCGCGTTCGGCGATGCCCACCAGGCCGAGCCCGCCGCCGCTGCCGCCGTCGCCCGCACTTCCGGTACCCGGTCCGGGCCCGTCGCCGCTCCCACCGCGGCCCTTGGCGCCCGGCCCGATCCCGTCGCCGTTCCCGGTATTCCCGGTATTCCCGGCACCCGGCCCGCGTCCGTCGTCGACGACCGACACCGACAGCCTCGCCGCACCGTGGACGAGCCGCACGGCGACCGTCCGGGCGGCGGCGTGCCTGACCACGTTGGTCAGCGCCTCCTGCACGATCCGGTGGACCGTGGCCTCGGTGTCCAGCGACAGCGCCCGGACCGGCCCCACGACCTCGTAGGACACCTCCAGACCGCTGGCCCGGACCCGTTCGACCAGCCCCTCCAGCTCGGCCAGCACGGGCTGGGGCTCGCGCGGCGCGTCCCGGTCCGCCTCCCCCTCGCGCAGCACCCCGAGCATCCGGCGCAGCTGCGCCATCGCGTCCCGGCCCGTCTCCGAGATCGCGTCGAAGGCCGCCTCGGCCCGCTCCGGCGCCGTGCGCACCGCCACCGGACCGGCCTCCGCCTGCACGATCATCAGGCTCACCGCGTGGGAGAGGATGTCGTGCATCTCCCGGGCGATCCGGGCCCGTTCGCGCGCCGCCGCGCGCTCCGCCTCGATCCGCCGGGTCAGCTCCAGCTGCCGCGCCCGGTCCTCCACGGCCCGGGTGTACGCCTGCCGGGTGTGGGTGAGCCGGCCGAAGCCGTACGCCGCGGTGAAGACGATGAGCGCGAACACCAGCTCCCGCGTCTCGCCCGTGTTGAGCGCGGTCGAGGGAAAGACCACGGCGAGGGCCGTGGCCCCGCAGATCTGCCGCGCGGGCGACGGCGCGAGCGCCGCCACCGTGTAGAGCGCGACCAGGGCCGGGTACGGCAGGGTCTGCCCGGGACCGTCGACGGCCAGCCCGTACAGTGCCTGGGCCGCGAAGACGGCCAGCAGCACCCGCACCGGCGCCCGGCGCCGCCACACCAGCGGCACCACGGTGAGGGCGGTCAGCAGGTACGCCGTCGCCGTGGCCGGTTCCAGCCGGGGGTCCCGCGGGATCACCCAGGGCACCGACACCGCCGCCTGCACCAGCAGCGCCACCCCGATGTCCGTCCCCCACGCCCCCCGGGCGCGCGCCCACACCTCCCGCGGATCCACTACGGCTTCCGGGCCACCGCGCCGAACTGGGCGACCAGCGGCGCCCACGGCTCCGCGCGCCAGCGCGCGCACGACACGATGCCCGGCTCCAGGAGATCGAGGCCGGTCAGGAACGTGGCGAACTCCGCGCGGCCGCGGGCGGTGATCGGCGGG
Organism: Streptomyces sp. NPDC006435; assembly: GCF_040612315.1. Classification (NCBI taxonomy): domain Bacteria; kingdom Bacillati; phylum Actinomycetota; class Actinomycetes; order Kitasatosporales; family Streptomycetaceae; genus Streptomyces; species Streptomyces sp. NPDC006435. The sequence continues at coordinate 56,469 of NZ_JBEXPY010000017.1, read as the reverse complement.
GTGGCGTTCTCGTTCCAGAACCGCATCGCCGCCTCGTTGCCCTCGCCGCCCAGCTCCAGCGTCGGATGGGTCAGCACCAGGTGGCTGCCGGACGGCACCGCGTCCATCAGCGTCCGCACGATGTGCCGGGCCTCGTCCGTGTCCAGGACGAAGTTGAGGATGCCGAGCAGCATGACCGCGACCGGCTTCCCCAGGGCCAGCGTCGGCCCGGCCGCCCGCAGGATCTCCTCCGGGCGGCGGGCGTCCGCTTCGACGTACGCGGTCGCGCCCTCCGGGGAGCTGGTGAGCAGCGCGCGGGCGTGCGCCAGCACGATCGGGTCGTTGTCGACGTACACGACGCGGGAGCCGGGGGCGGTGTGCTGGGCGACCTCGTGGGTGTTCCCGGCGGTCGGCAGACCGGTGCCGATGTCCAGGAACTGCTCGATGCCCACGTCACCGGCCAGATGACGGACGACGCGGCCCAGGAACTCCCGGTCGGCGCGCGCCACTTCGCCGATGCTCGGGTACATGGCGGTGACCCGGTCGCCGACCTCGCGGTCCACGGGGTAGTTGTCCCGGCCGCCCAGCCAGTGGTTCCAGACCCGCGCGTTGTGGGCGACGTCGGGGCGGACGCGGTCGGGAAGGGGATCGGTACGGGCGTCGGTCATGGTTCTGCTCCTCGGGCCGGCCGGTGATCGGGGGGAGAGAGGGAGAGGGAGAACGGGGAGAGGCGGACGCCGTCCATGATGCCGGACGATCAAGCGGGGCCGGTGGCGGATGAGTTGGCGAGGACGCCGCGCAGGACGTCCACCCGGTTGGTGGTGATCGAGTCGACGCCCCGCCGGACGAGGCGACGCATGACGGGGCCGGTGTCCACCGTCCAGGCGGACACCAGCAGTCCGTCCCGGTGCAGGCGGTCCGTCAGCTCGCGGTGCACCAGGCCGAACCGGTAGTTCAGCCAGCGCGGCCGCACCGCGTCGAGCAGCGCCGGGCCCGGCGGCTCGGACGACGTCCAGGTCAGGGCGATCTCGGCGGCGGGATCGGCGGCGCGCACCCGCAGCATCGCCTCGGGGCCCGCGCAGTAGTACACCCGCTCCGCGGCCCCGCACCCGTGCACCGCGGCGACGGTCCGCGCCACGGAGCCGTCGGTGGCGCCGGGCAGGTCGATCATGACGCGGTGCGCCCCGGCGGCGAGCAGTGCCTCGTGCAGCGTGGGCACACCGCCGCGGGTCAGCCCGGTGACCTCGGCCCAGGTCAGCCGGTCGAGCCGCAGGTCGTGCCCCCACAACCGCTTCAGCGTGGCGTCGTGCAGCAGGACCGGCACCCCGTCACGGGTGACCCGTACGTCGATCTCGACCGCGTCCGCCCCCTGGGCGAGGGCGGAGCGGATCGAGGGGAGCGTGTTCTCGCGGACCCGGTAGGGGTCGCCGCGGTGTGCCACGGCGGTGACTGTGGTCGCCATGGGGTCATTGTGGCCACCGGACCCCGGCTCGGCGCGTTCCGCCGGACCTCCGCTCGGCGCGTTCCGGCGGGCTCCCCGAACCGGCGCGCCCCGGCCGACTCACCGGCCGGAATGCACCGACGGTCTCACCGGCCGGAACGCGCCGATGGTCTCACCGGCCGGAACGCGCCGATGGTCTCACCGGCCGGCGCGCTCCAGCCAGCTCGCCGTGTACGTGTCGATCTCGGCGGCCAGCGTCCGCTTGCCGGCCGGGTCGAGGTACGAGGCCTCGACCGCGTTCTTCGCCAGTTCGGCGAGTCCGCGCTCGTCCAGGTCGAGCAGCCGGGCGGCCACCGCGTACTCGTTGTTGAGGTCGGTGCCGAACATCGGCGGGTCGTCGCTGTTGATGGTGACCAGGACACCGGCCCGCACCATCTCCCGGATCGGGTGCCGGTCGATGTCGGCCACGGCGCGGGTCGCGACGTTCGAGGTCGGGCAGACCTCCAGCGGGATGCGGTGCTCGGCGAGGTGGGCCAGCAGCTTCGGGTCCTGGACGGAGCTGGTGCCGTGGCCGATGCGCTCGGCGCGCAGATGGGTCAGCGCGTCCCAGACGGTCTGCGGTCCGGTGGTCTCCCCGGCGTGCGGCACGGAGTGCAGGCCCGCGGCGATCGCACGGTCGAAGTAGGGCTTGAACTGCGGGCGCCCCACCCCGACCTCCGGACCGCCGAGACCGAAGGAGACGAGCCCCTCGGGCCGCAGGTCCACGGCGAGCCGGGCGGTCTCCTCGGCGGCCTGGAGCCCGGCCTCGCCGGGGATGTCGAAGCACCAGCGCAGCACGACGCCCAGCTCGGCCTCGGCGGCCTTGCGGGCGTCCTCTATCGCCTCCATGAACGCCTGCTCGGGGATGCCGCGCCGGGTCGAGGAGTACGGCGTCACCGTCAGCTCCGCGTACCGGATGTTCTGCCGCGCCATGTCGCGGGCGACCTCGAAGGTCAGCAGGCGGACGTCCTCCGGGGTGCGGATCAGGTCCACGACGGAGAGGTACACATCGATGAAGTGCCCGAAGTCGGTGAAGGTGAAGTAGTCGGCCAGCGCCTCGGGATCGGTGGGGACCTTGGAGTCGGGGTGGTGCGCGGCCAGCTCCGCGACGATGCGGGGGGAGGCGGACCCGACGTGGTGGACGTGCAGTTCCGCCTTGGGAAGCCCCGCGATGAAGGGGCGCAGTTCGGACATCGGACTCTCCGGGGCGTGGGACGGCGGGCTGCCGGGCGCGGTCGGCCGGGCAGGGGACGGGCATCATCGTAGGCCGGGTCCGCAGGTGGGAAGGCGGGCCGTAGCATGACGGGACCACGATGGGGGAGGCACATGTCAGACAACACAGAGCAGCCCGGGGGCGGGGGCGCGCCGCGGGACCCGTGGGCCGCGCCCGACGGAAAGGTCCCGCTGGACAAGCCGACCGGCGACACCCGTCCGCCCGCCGTGCACAACCAACCGACGATCGCCTCGATGCCGGGCGCCGGGGACGGCCCCGCACCGGCCGACGCGCCGCCGCCGGGGTTCGGTTCGCCCGACCAGGCCGGGCCGGTACCCGGCGAGGTGCCGCCGCCCCCGGTCGGCCCCAACGGGCCGGGGCAGCAGTTCCCGCCGCCCGCGGGCCAGTACGGCTACCCGGCCGCACAGCCGCAGTACGGGTATCCGGGGTACCCGGGGTACCCCGGATACCCCCAGGCGCCGTGGGGCCCACCGCCCGCCAACGGGATGGGCACGGCGGCCATGGTGCTCGGCATCCTGGCCATCTGCATGTTCTGCGTCTACGGGATCCCGAGCCTGATCCTGGGCGTACTGGCCCTGATCTTCGGCATCCTGGGCCGCAAGCGGGCGCAGCGAGGTGAGGCGACCAACAGCGGTCAGGCGCTCGCCGGGATCATCATGGGGTCCATCGGCATCGCCTTCGGCGTGGCGATCATCAGCTTCTTCATCTGGCTGTTCGCCACCCACGCCGACGACTTCGACGACAACACCGTCTACGAGGACGACCCGTACGCCACGTCCCTGGTCGTCGACGTCACGCGGTAGCGGCAACCTGCACCGGAACCCCGACGGTGCACCCCTTCCCGACGGCCGTGCGGTCCGGGCCCCGACCCTTCCCGCGCGGCCGTCGCGCCGTACCGGGGCCGTGCGGCCCGCCGCGCGAAGGCCGCACGACCCCCACGGACGTCCGGCGGTCCCGGCCCGCCGTTCTCCGCGGAGCTCCCGCCCTCTCAGTCCGCCCGCAGTTGCGTCCGGGCGTCCATCAGCGCGAATCCCAGCAGGTTCAGCCCCCGCCAGGTCGCCGGGGCGGCCGCCCGGGGGTCGTCCGCCGCCAGCCCGATGCCCCAGATCCGGTCCATCGGGCTCGCCTCGACCAGTACCCGGTCCCCGGTGTTCAGCAGGAACTCCCGCAACTCCGGGTCGGCGGCGAACTTGTGCACGCTGCCGGCCACCACCAGCCCGTACCGCTCGCGCTCCCACACCGCGTCGTCGAAACCGCGGACCAGCCGGCCCACCTTCTTCGCCACCGCCGGGCTCTTCGCCGCCACCGCCGCGGCCTGTGACTCCGCGTCGCCGAACAGGCGCGCCTTGCCCGCCATCATCCAGTGCTCGGCCGACGCGTACGTCACGCCGTCGACCGTGAAACGCGACGGCCACCACTGACTGAGGCAGCTCGCGCCGATACGGCCGTCGGGCCGCGGACGGTGTCCCCAGAAGTGCAGGTACTTCACCTTCTCCCCGCGCGCGACCCGCGCCAGAAGATCGTCCATGTGTTCCATGACATGCGATTCTGGCATTCGCCACTGACACTACGTACGGGGAATTCCGCACTGACGCGACACATGGTCGACAGATTCCGTTGCGTAACCAAAAGGCAACAACGGAATCACTTGTTGGGGTGGATGGCCTCTGTCAGGATCGGCACTCAAATCGAGCAGAGACTACGCCGCCCCCGTTTTTCCGGGGCATGCGGCGGAGGAGAGCGTCATGGGCAACGGCATCCAGGTGCGGGACCGCTTCGCGGACGGCGCACAGTACATCGGCGGAAAGCTGCGGTCCGGGACATCGGGGCGCCGGCACGACGTGGTGAACCCCGCGACGGGCGAGACCGTGTACAGCTACGAGCTGGCGGGCACCGCGGACGTGGACGCCGCCGTGGCCGCCGCGCGCGAGGCGTTCCCCGGCTGGTCGGGCGCGACGCCCGCCGAGCGGGCCGAGGCGATGCACCGCTTCGCCGCCGTACTCGCCGAGCAGGCCGACGACTTCGCGTACGTGGAGTCGCTCCAGTGCGGCAAGCCGATCAAACTCTCCACCGAGTTCGACGTGCCCGGCACCGTCGACAACACCTCCTTCTTCGCCGGCGCCGCCCGCCACCTGGAGGGCAAGTCGGCCGCCGAGTACGACGGCGACCACACCTCGTACGTACGCCGTGAGGCGATCGGCGTCATCGGCTCCATCGCCCCCTGGAACTACCCGCTCCAGATGGCCGCCTGGAAGGTCCTCCCGGCCATCGCCGCGGGCAACACCATCGTGCTGAAGCCCGCCGAGATCACCCCGCTGACCTCGCTGATGTTCGCCCAGGCCGCCACGGAGGCGGGCATCCCCGACGGCGTGATCAACATCGTCACCGGCGCGGGCAAGGAGGCCGGCGAGCACCTGGTCGGCCACCCGGACGTGGTCATGACCTCCTTCACCGGTTCCACCGCCGTCGGCAAGCGGGTCGCGGAGATCGCCACCTCCACCGTCAAGCGCCTCCACCTCGAACTCGGCGGCAAGGCCCCCTTCGTGGTCTTCGACGACGCCGACCTCGACGCCGCGGTCAACGGCGCCGTCGCCGGGGCGCTCATCAACACCGGCCAGGACTGCACCGCCGCCACCCGCGCCTACGTCCAGCGCCCGCTGTACGACGCCTTCGTGCGGGGCGTCGCCGAGCTGATGGAGACCGTCCGGCTCGGCGACCCCTTCGACCCGCACACCGACCTCGGCCCGCTGATCAGCCACGCCCAGCGGGACCGGGTGGCCGGCTTCGTCGAGCGCGCCCGCGCGTACGCCACCGTCGTCACCGGCGGCGAGGCCCCCGGCGGCGACCTGGCCGACGGCGCCTACTACCGGCCCACCCTCGTCGCCGACGCCGCCCAGGACAGCGAGATCGTCCAGTCGGAGATCTTCGGCCCGGTCCTGGTCGTGCTGCCCTTCGACAGCGACGACGAGGGCATCCGCCTGGCCAACGACACCCCGTACGGGCTCGCCGCCTCCGCCTGGAGCCGCGACCTGTACCGCGCCAACCGTGCCACCCGCGAGATCAAGGCGGGCTGCGTCTGGGTCAACGACCACATCCCGATCATCAGCGAGATGCCGCACGGCGGATACAAGGCCAGCGGCTTCGGCAAGGACATGTCCTCGTACTCCTTCGAGGAGTACACGCAGGTCAAGCACGTCATGTACGACAACACCGCGGTCGTCCGCAAGGACTGGCACCGCACGATCTTCGGGGACCGATAAACCGGCCGACCCCGGCCCCACACACCCGAAAGGGCAACGGCATGGAGCAGTACGAGCCCGAGCGCCTCTCCGCGGCCCAGATCGCCGCGATGCGACGCAGTCTGACCAGCGGCCGGGGCGCCCTCACCCGCCGATCGCTGATCCGCGCCTCCGGCATGGGGGCGCTGGCGATCGGCGGGCTGGGCACACTGAGCGCCTGCGGCATCCCGCCGGCGAAGCGCTCGGAAGGCGGCGCCGCGGCGTCCGACGACCACTCGGCCCGGGAGAAGCAGATCAACTTCTCCAACTGGACCGAGTACATGGACGTCACCGAGGACGGCAAGCACCGGCCCACTCTGGAGGCGTTCACGAAGCGCACCGGAATCAGCGTCAAGTACACCGAGGACATCAACGACAACGTCGAGTTCTTCGGCAAGATAAAACCGCAGCTCGCGGCAGGCCAGGACACCGGACGCGACATCATCTGCGTCACCGACTGGCTGGCCGCCCGCATCGTCCGCCTCGGCTGGGCGCAGAAGCTCGACGCCTCGAACCTGCCGCACGCCTACGCCAACCTCTCGGCCCAGTTCCGCTCCCCGGACTGGGACCCGGGCCGCGCCCACTCGTACCCCTGGGCGGGCATCCCGGCCGTCATCGCCTACAACTCCAGGGCGACCGGCGGACGCAAGGTCGACTCGGTCACGCAGCTCCTCGACGACCCGAAGCTCAAGGGCAAGGTCTCCTTCCTCTCCGAGATGCGCGACACCATCGGCATGACCCTGCTCGACATGGGCAAGGACCCCGGCACCTTCACCGACGCGGACTACGACGCCGCGATCGGCCGGCTCCAGAAGGGCGTCGACAAGAACCAGATCCGCCGCTTCACCGGCAACGACTACACCGCGGACCTCGACAAGGGCGACATCGCCGCCTGCGTCGCGTGGGCAGGCGACGTCATCCAGCTCCAGGCCGGGAACCCGGACATCAAGTACGCGATCCCGGCCGCGGGGTACGTCATATCCAGCGACAACCTGATGGTCCCGGTGGAGGCCCGGCACAAGACCAACGCCGAGAAGCTCATCGACTACTACTACGAGCCGTCGGTCGCCGCACAGCTCGCCGCCTACATCAACTTCGTCTGCCCGGTCGACGGGGTCCGCGAGGAGCTGGCGAAGATCGACCGGGCGATGGCCGACAACGTCCTGATCCTCCCGGACAAGGAGATGGCGTCCCGATCGCACGCCTTCCGCTCCCTGACCAGCAAGGAAGAGACGGCGTACGAAGAGAAGTTCGCCAAGCTCATCGGCGCCTGACCCCGCGCCCCTTTCTCCCCCGATCTCCCTCCGACACCACCGGGACCGCGATCCATGACACAGCAGCAGACCGGCGGCGACGTCCGCCTCACCGGGATCAGCAAGACGTACGGCTCCTTCACCGCAGTCCAGCCCCTCGACCTGACCGTCCCGCAGGGCACCTTCTTCGCACTGCTCGGCGCGTCCGGCTGCGGCAAGACCACCACCCTGCGGATGATCGCGGGCCTGGAGGAGGCGACCACCGGCACCATCTCGCTCGGCGACCGGGACATCACCGATCTGCCCCCCTACAAGCGGCCCGTCAACACGGTCTTCCAGAGCTACGCGCTCTTCCCGCACCTCGACATCGCCGAGAACATCGCCTTCGGCCTGCGCCGGCGCGGCATCAAGTCGGTGAAGAAGCAGGTCGACGAGATGCTGGACCTCGTCCAGCTCGGCGACTTCGCCAAGCGCAAGCCGCACCAGCTCTCCGGCGGCCAGCAGCAGCGCGTCGCCGTCGCCCGCGCCCTGATCAACCACCCGCAGGTGCTCCTGCTCGACGAACCGCTCGGCGCCCTCGACCTCAAGCTGCGCCGCCAGATGCAGCTGGAGCTCAAGCGCATCCAGACCGAGGTCGGCATCACCTTCATCCACGTCACCCACGACCAGGAGGAGGCCATGACCATGGCCGACACCGTCGCGGTGATGAACGCGGGCCGGGTCGAGCAGCTCGGCGCCCCCGCCGACCTGTACGAGAACCCGCGGACGACCTTCGTCGCCAACTTCCTCGGCACCTCCAACCTCATCGAGTCCGAGGTCGTCTCCACGGGCACCGACATCGTCGTGTCCGCGGGAGGCGGGAAGCTGCGGCTGCCCACCGACCGGTGCACGGCCCGGGCCACCGAGGGCGGCAAGCTGCTGCTCGGCGTGCGCCCCGAGAAGATCTCCCTCGCACCCGCCGACGACACGGACGCGATCGCCGAGGGCCGCAACCGGGTCACCGGCCGGATAGTCGACTCCAGCTTCATCGGGGTCTCCACGCAGTACGTGGTGGAGAGCCCGGCCGGCAAGGAACTCCAGGTGTACGAGCAGAACATCGACCGGCGCGCGGGACTCACCCCCGGCACCGAGGTCGTCCTGCACTGGAACCCGGCGCACACCTTCGGTCTGGACGCCTCCCAGGACATCGACGCCGGTGTGGAGACGGTGGAGGACGCGGCGTGACCGTCACCAAGGAGGCGCCACCGGCGCCCGTCACCGAACTGAAGATCCGCAAGCCCGCCACCCGCAAGCGCCTCGTCCCCTACTGGCTGCTGCTCCCCGGCATCCTGTGGCTGCTCGTCTTCTTCGCACTGCCGCTCGTCTACCAGGCGTCGACCTCCGTGCAGACCGGCTCCCTGGAGAAGGGCTTCGAGGTCACCTGGCACTTCGCGACGTACTGGGACGCGCTGCGGGACTACTACCCGCAGTTCATCCGGTCCCTGCTGTACGCGGGCACCGCCACGATCCTGTGCCTGCTGCTCGGCTACCCGCTCGCCTACCTCATCGCGTTCAAGGCCGGCCGCTGGCGCAACGTCGTCCTGGTCCTGGTCATCGCGCCGTTCTTCACCAGCTTCCTGATCCGCACCCTCGCCTGGAAGACGATCCTCGCGGACGGCGGAACGGTCGTCGAGGTGCTCAACACCCTGCACGTCCTGGACGTCACCAGCTGGCTCGGCTGGACCGAGTCCAACCGGGTGCTGGCCACCCCGCTCGCCGTGGTCTGCGGCCTCACGTACAACTTCCTGCCCTTCATGATCCTGCCGCTCTACACCTCGCTGGAGCGGATCGACGGCAGGCTGCACGAGGCGGCCGGCGACCTGTACGCCACCCCCGCCACCACCTTCCGCAAGGTGACCCTCCCGCTCTCCATGCCGGGTGTCGTCTCCGGGACGCTGCTCACCTTCATCCCGGCCAGCGGCGACTACGTCAACGCCGAACTGCTCGGCTCCACCGACACCAAGATGGTCGGCAGCGTCATCCAGACACAGTTCCTGCGGGTCCTGGACTACCCGACGGCCGCCGCGCTCTCCTTCATCCTCATGGCGGTCGTCCTGCTCATGGTCACCTTCTACATCCGCCGCTCCGGGACGGAGGACCTGGTCTGATGCCCGTACTGCGCTGGATTCGCCGCAACCTGGTCGTCCTCGTGGGTCTGCTGACCCTCGCGTACATGATCCTGCCGAACATCGTCGTCATGGTGTTCTCGTTCAACAAGCCGAAGGGGCGCTTCAACTACTCCTGGCAGCACTTCTCCCTGGACGCCTGGAAGGATCCCTGCGGCGTCGCCGACATGTGCGGCTCGCTCTCGCTGTCCCTCCAGATCGCCTTCTGGGCCACCGTCGGCGCGACCGCGCTCGGCACGATGATCGCCTTCGCGCTGGTCCGCTACCGCTTCCGGGCGCGCGGCGCGATCAACTCGCTGATCTTCCTGCCGATGGCGATGCCCGAGGTGGTCATGGCCGCCTCGCTGCTCACCCTCTTCCTCAACATGGGCGCGCAGCTGGGTTTCTGGACGATCCTCATCGCGCACATCATGTTCTGCCTGAGCTTCGTCGTGACAGCCGTCAAGGCGCGCGTGATGTCCATGGACCCGCGGCTGGAGGAGGCCGCCCGCGATCTGTACGCCGGACCCGTGCAGACCTTCCTGCGGGTGACGCTGCCGATCGCCGCCCCCGGAATCGCCGCGGGAGCGCTGCTCGCCTTCGCGCTCTCCTTCGACGACTTCATCATCACCAACTTCAACGCGGGCTCCACCGTGACCTTCCCCATGTTCGTCTGGGGATCGGCACAGCGGGGCACACCTGTACAGATCAACGTCATCGGAACGGCGATGTTCGTCATCGCCGTGGCGGTGGTCGTCGTCGGCCAGCTGATCGCGAACCGGCGCAAGAAAAGCACACGATAGAAAGTCCTGAAGGAGTTGGAAACCATGGCCCCAGTTGCCATGCGTACCGCTGCACAATCACTCTCCGACGCACAACCGGTGTCGTTCTGGCTGGACGACCCCGAAAAGCCCGCGGCGCTGCCGGCGCTCACCGGTGACGAGCGCTGCGACCTGCTCGTCATCGGCGGCGGCTACAGCGGACTGTGGACCGCGCTGCTCGCCAAGGAACGCGACCCGGAACGGGACGTCGTACTGATCGAGGGGCACGAGGTGGGCTGGGCCGCCTCGGGCCGCAACGGCGGATTCTGCGCCGCCTCCCTCACCCACGGCCTGCCCAACGGACTGGACCGCTGGCCGGACGAGATCAAGAGGCTGGAGGAGCTCGGCGAGCACAACCTCGACGCCATCGAGGCCGCCGTCGCCCGCTACTCCATCGACTGCGAGTTCGAGCGCACCGGCGAGATCGACGTCGCCACCGAGCCCCACCAGCTCGAAGAGCTCCAAGAATGGCACCAGGAGGCCGAGAAGCTCGGCTTCACCGGGACGGAGTTCCTGGACCGGGACGCGCTGCGTGCCGAGGTCGACTCACCGACCTTCCTGGGCGGGCTCTGGGACCGGCGGGGCGTCGCCATGCTGCACCCCGCCAAACTGGCCTGGGGCCTGAAGCGGGCCTGCCTCGGCCTGGGGGTGCGGATCTACGAGCACACCCGGGGCCTCGAACTGGCCGGGACCAACGCCGCAATGGCCGTCCGCACACCCTACGGAAGGATCTTCGCGCACCGGGTGGCGCTCGGTACGAACATCTTCCCGTCGCTGGTCAAGCGGGTGCGCCCGTACACCGTGCCGGTCTACGACTACGCGCTGATGACCGAGCCGCTCACCGCGGACCAGCTGGCCTCCATCGGCTGGCGGAACCGGCAGGGGCTGGGCGACAGCGCCAACCAGTTCCACTACTTCCGGCTGTCGGCCGACAACCGGATCCTGTGGGGCGGCTACGACGCGATCTACCCGTACGGCGGCCGGCTGAACGCCGATCTCGACCAGCGCCCGGAGACCTTCCTCAAGCTCGCGGGCCAGTTCTTCGAGTGCTTCCCGCAGCTGGCGGGCGTCCGCTTCAGCCACGCCTGGGGCGGGGCGATCGACACCTGCTCCCGCTTCTCCGCGTTCTTCGGCACGGCCCACCGCGGCCGGGTCGCCTACGCCGCCGGGTACACCGGGCTCGGCGTCGGCGCCACCCGGTTCGGGGCCGATGTGATGCTCGACCTGCTGGCGGGCGAGCGGACCGAGCGGACCGAACTGGAGATGGTCCGCAGCAAGCCGATGCCGTTCCCGCCGGAGCCCTTCGCCTGGACCGGGATCGAGCTCACCAAGCGGTCCCTGGCCAGGGCCGACCGCAACGGCGGACACCGCAACCTCTGGCTGCGGACGATGGACCGGCTCGGACTCGGCTTCGACAGCTGAGACCTCGCCCGGCGGCCGCCGGACCGCCGGGACACCGGGCCGGTCACCCCTCGGGGTGACCGGCCCGGTTCCGTTCCGGCCGATCGTCCGAACCCGCGTAATGGATCGGGGCGACCCCTGTCTCCCGTGTGGACGCGCCGGCCACCCACGGCCGGCGCGCGGCACACGGAACGGAGGCCGGTCATGACTGGCGCGGGGCCCGAAGCAGCAGTCGAGTGGCTCGTATCGGTGGCGCCCGACCCCGACGCCTGCCGACGGGAATGGGAGTGCGATCCGCGGGGGATCGCACTCCTTCCCGCCGGTCGGCGCTGGGACGCGCTGATCCTTCCCGGGGAGCTGGGTCGTCCCACCCTCGACGTACTCACCCGGCTCATCGACGGGCCGGGCCCCGTACTCGCCGGCTCCGGCGGGGCCCGCATCGGTTTCCTCGTGCCGCCGGGCACCGCCGCGCACTGGGTCGGCACCGGCGTACGGGGCGCGGGCCGGGGAACCTGGATCGGCGTGCCGTACCCCGGGCGGACGGCGGCGGTGGGCGGGGTGCGCTGGCTGATCCCGCCGGACGGCAGGGGAACCCTCGTCGACACGACACTCCTGGAACTCGCGATGCACGAGGCGGCGGCCGGGCGGGCCGAGAGCGGAAGGAACGGCGGGCGGGGACGGAACGGGAGGGACTGACGGAACCACGGAGGAGGGAGAAGGGCGGGAAACGGGACATGTCGGCGGCGGGTACGGCGGGGTACTGCCAGAGGTCTTGACAACCTGATTGGTCTGGACCATGTTGTGGCCGCCGCACTCAATTCCCCCATGCACGGAGGCCGTTGTGGAACGCACGGGACCCCCCGCCCGATTTACCGGACTTGTGGCCGCCTTCTCGGCCGCGCTGCTCGCCGCGGGCGGCCTGACCGCCCTCGCCCCGTCAGCAGCCGCCGCCGACGTCGACCTGGCGCGCAACGGCGGCTTCGAGTCCGGCCTGGACGGCTGGAGCTGCACCGGCGGCAGCGGAGCCGCCGTCGGCACCCCCGCCCACGGCGGCACCTCGGCGCTGAAGGCGACCCCGGCCGGCGGCGACAACGCCAAGTGCTCCCAGGTGGTGAACGTCCAGCCGGACTCCACGTACACGCTGAGCAGTTGGGTGCAGGGCTCCTACGTCTACCTCGGCGCCGAGGGCACCGGCACCACCGACGTCCACACCTGGACCCAGTCGTCCGCCGACTGGAAGCAGCTCACCACCACCTTCAAAACCGGCCCCGCCACCAAGCAGGTCACCGTCTACACCCACGGCTGGTACGGCACCCCGGCCTACTACGCCGACGACCTCACCCTCGTCGGCCCCGGCGGCGCCCCCGTCGAACTGCCCGCCGCCCCCACCGGACTGAAGGCCGGCACGGCCACCGCTTCCTCGGTCGACCTGTCCTGGACCGGTTCCACCGGGGCCACCGGCTACAACGTCTACCGGGGCGACACCAAGGTCCTCTCCGTCACCGGCACCTCCGCCACGGTCACCGGCCTGACCGCCTCGACCGCGTACAGCTTCCGGGTCGCCGCGACCAACTCCGCGGGCGAGTCCGCCAGGTCCGCCGCCGTGTCCGCCACCACCACGGCGGGCGGCGGGGACGGCGGCGGCAAGCTGCCCGCCCACGCGCTCGTCGGCTATCTGCACGCCAGCTTCGCCAACGGCTCCGGCTACACCCGCATGGCGGACGTGCCCGACTCCTGGGACGTCATCGACCTGGCCTTCGGCGAGCCCACCTCGGTCACCTCCGGCGACATCCGCTTCTCGCTCTGCCCGGTCACCGAGTGCCCGAACGTCGAGTCCGTCGCCGAGTTCAAGGCCGCCATCAAGGCCAAGCAGGCCGCGGGCAAGAAGGTCCTGATCTCCATCGGCGGCCAGAACGGCCAGGTGCAGCTCACCACCACCGCGGCCCGGGACACCTTCGTCTCCTCCGTCAGCAAGATCATCGACGAGTACGGCCTGGACGGCCTCGACATCGACTTCGAGGGCCACTCGCTCTCGCTGAACACCGGCGACACCGACTTCCGGAACCCCACGACCCCGGTCGTCGTCAACCTGATCTCCGCGGTGAAGACCCTCAAGGCCAAGTACGGCGAGAAGTTCGTCCTCACGATGGCACCCGAGACCTTCTTCGTGCAGCTCGGCTACCAGTACTACGGCTCGGGCCCCTGGGGCGGCCAGGACCCCCGGGCCGGCGCCTACCTGCCGGTCATCCACGCCCTGCGCGACGACCTGACCCTGCTGCACGTCCAGGACTACAACTCGGGCTCCATCATGGGCCTGGACAACCAGTACCACTCGATGGGCGGCGCGGACTTCCACATCGCCATGACCGACATGCTGCTCACCGGGTTCCCGGTGGCCGGCGACCAGACCAAGGTCTTCCCCGCGCTGCGGCCCGACCAGGTCGCCATCGGCCTGCCGGCCTCCACCCAGGCGGGCAACGGCCACACCTCGCCCGCCGAGGTCACCAAGGCGCTGAACTGCCTGACCAAGAAGACCGACTGCGGCTCGTACACCACCCACGGCACCTGGCCCCAGCTGCGCGGGCTGATGTCGTGGTCGATCAACTGGGACCGCTTCAACAACGGGGAGTTCTCGAAGAACTTCGACGCCTACTTCGGCAGCTGACGCCCACTCCGACCGCCCGGACCCCTCGGACCCGGGCGACCGGGGACGCCTGCCCGGGCGGCCGGGAGCGCCCGGGTGGGCAACAGAGCCGGAGAACGACCAGCAGCGCACCGCACAGCCACCAGCTGCCCAGCACGTCCAGCGGCCAGTGGTAGCCGCGCAGCACCAGACCGATGCCCGTCGCCGTGGCCAGCAAGGCAGCGGCGACGGGCATCATCCACGACCACGGCCGCCGCGCGTGCGGCGCGAGCAGCAGCGCCGCGGCCCCGTACGCCACCACGGCCGTCGCCGCGTGCCCGGACGGGTAGTAGCCGGTGGCCTCCGTCAGCGGCCCGGGACGGGCGATCCAGTCCTTCAGCGGCACGACGAGGAACGGCACCGCGGCCATGGCCAGGACCGCGCACGACGGCGCACGGCGCTCACCGCGCACCAGGCGCAGGACGACCGCGAGGCCCAGCACCGGGAGCGCGACCTGCATGTTGCCGAGATCGGCGAGGAACTCCGTCAGCCGGAGGGGACCGTGCCCCACGACCGCCCGGCCGATCCGCTCGTCGAGACCGCGCAACGGGCCGTCGGCCGAGACCTGCCAGGTGGTGAGCGCGAACAGCACCGACAGGAGCGGTGCCAGGAGAAGGAGAAGGGCCGGCCGCCCGGGAACAGGGGGGGTGGTTCCGGGGCGGCCGGTCGGATCGGTCCGCCGCGCGCCCCGGGGGGTCTGGGGCGGGCGGCCGTCCGATCGGTGAGGAGTTCCGGAACCCAGGGCTCCGGAGCTGTGCCCGAGGGCACGGCCGAAACGGCGCCGGGGAGGCTCCGGTCCGGCATCGCCCGCAGTCCCCTGCGGGCGAGGTGTTTCTCTCATCTGCGCAAACCGTACGGCAGCCGATGGGGGACCGACAGCCGGAAACGTATCCCGCCATCGGCCCCGCACACCTTCTTCACAGGCCCACACGCGACGCCTGCATCCCCGGCGGGGGAGCGGTCCCTTGCCGCCGGGGTCCGCACGGGTCAGATCCCGGCGAAGGCCTGCTCGATGACGTCGAGCGCCTCGTTCAGCAGGTCCTCGCCGATCACCAGCGGCGGCAGGAAGCGCAGGACGTTGCCGTACGTGCCGCAGGTGAGGACCAGCACGCCCTGGGCGTGGCACGCCTTGGCGAGCTTCGCGGCGGCCTCCGGGTGCGGGTCCTTCGTGCCAGACTTCACCAGCTCGATCGCGATCATCGCGCCGCGGCCGCGGATGTCACCGATGATGTCGCCGTTGTCGAGCTTCGCCTGCATCTCGGCGAGGCGGCCCTTCATGACCTCCTCGATGCGCTTGGCCTTCCCGTTCAGGTCCAGCTCGCGCATCGTCTCGATGGCGCCGAGGGCACCCGCGCAGGCGACCGGGTTGCCGCCGTAGGTACCGCCGAGGCCACCGGAGTGGGCGGAGTCCATGATCTCGGCGCGGCCGGTCACGGCGGAGAGCGGGAGACCGCCCGCGATGCCCTTGGCGGTGGTGATCAGGTCCGGGACGATGCCCTCGTCCTCGCAGGCGAACCACTGGCCGGTGCGGCAGAAGCCGGACTGGATCTCGTCGGCGACGAAGACGATGCCGTTGTCCTTGGCGAACTGGGCGATCGCCGGGAGGAAGCCCTTGGCCGGCTCGATGAAGCCGCCCTCGCCGAGCACCGGCTCGATGATGATCGCGGCGACGTTCTCCGCGCCGATCTGCTTGTTGATCTGGTCGATGGCCTGGGCGGACGCCTCGGCACCGGCGTTCTCGGCACCGGTCGGCCAGCGGTAGCCGTACGCCACCGGCACCCGGTAGACCTCGGGCGCGAACGGACCGAAGCCCTGCTTGTACGGCATGTTCTTGGCGGTCAGCGCCATCGTGAGGTTGGTGCGGCCGTGGTAGCCGTGGTCGAAGACGACGACCGCGGTGCGCTTGGTGTGGATGCGGGCGATCTTCACCGCGTTCTCCACGGCCTCGGCGCCCGAGTTGAACAGCGCCGACTTCTTGGGGTGGTCGCCCGGCGTCAGCTCGGCGAGCTGCTCGCAGACCTCGACGTAGCCCTCGTACGGCGTGACCATGAAACAGGTGTGGGTGAAGTCGGCGAGCTGCGCGGACGCGCGGCGCACGACGGCCTCGGCGGAGGCGCCGACCGACGTCACGGCGATGCCGGAGCCGAGGTCGATCAGGCGGTTGCCGTCCACGTCCTCGATGATTCCGCCGCCGGCGCGGGCGGTGAACACCGGCAGGGTGGAGCCCACGCCCGCCGCCACCGTGTTCAGACGGCGGGCCTGCAGCTCCACCGACTTCGGGCCGGGAATGGCGGTGACGATGCGTCGCTCCTGCGGAATTTCGGTCATGAGGGGCTCCTGGGGGGATGTTTCGGACGCTTCCCCAGCAGGCTAGGGGCGAGGCCCGGGGTCCGGCATGTTCCGTTCGGGAGTGGTGCCGGCGCGCCGTTGTCCGCCACGGACATAGCGGGGGCGCGGGGGCGGGCGCCGCCACGGCGCGCGGACCGGACGAGGGGCCCCGGAGCACGGCCCGGAACATCCCGGCGGACCGCGTCCGACAGGGTGGCGCGGGGCACTAGATTGATGACTTCGGGCGCCCGCGCCCGGAGTTACCGGTCGGAGCTGGTCAGGGGACGAGGGACAGCAGATGGACACCGAGGGCACGTACGGCTCGCGCGACACCCGCTCCGGCCATCCGGTGCCGCGCCCGGCCGGCCCGCCACCGCCCGAACTGCCGCCGAGGCCCGGCCACGCCCCCTCCGCCGGCCCCTCCCTCGGGGACTGGATCCGCACCCCGCGCGCGGCGGCCGAGCCCGGCCTGTGGCGGTTCGGCCACCGGCCCCGGCCCGAGGCCGACCCCGACCGGGTGCCCGACCGGTCCCTGATCAGCGGCGCGGTGGTGGCGCTGCTCGCCGCCCTGCTGGTCTGGTCGCTCTGGCGCAACGGCTACGTGCCCCACAGCCGCATCCTGCTGGAACTGGTCACCCCCTCCGACTGGTGGGGGCTCGAACGCCCCATGTCGGCCGTGACCGCGCTCGCCGTCTACAACAGCCTGGTCGCCGTCCTGGTGATCTGGGGCTTCGGCCGTCTCGGCAACTGGCGCGAGGTGTTCCGCCGCTACGCCGTCGACCACCCCCTGCCGAGCCGGGTGCTGCGCACCGTGCTGACCGCCGCCGTGCTCATCTGGTGCTTCGTGAACGCCGACGACGTGCTGCCCTTCGACAACCTGGCACTGGGACTGACCCCGCACTCCTGGCTCTTCAGCGGCACCGCTGAAGAGGTGGCGGCGCAGGTGGAGACCTTCACGACCGTCTTCCACCTGACGGGCGCCGCCGTGATTCTGCTGCTGATCGGACGGGCCGCCGACTGGCCCGGGACCGTCCGCGAGCTGCGCGGCGGCCGCAGGAACGCCCCGGAGCCGGAGCGGGCACCGGCACAGGACCCGGCCGACTGGCCGCTGCTGCGCGCCGCGGGCCAGCAGGAGGCCGCCGACCGGCTGGCGGAGGAGCAGCGCGCCGGCCGCATGAACGACGTCGACTGCGTACGCATCCGGCGCGCCTGGAGTGGAGTGACGGCCGACCCCGCGCGGCTCCGCCCGTTCGTCGACGCCGTGCTCGGCCAGGGCGCGGCGGCCTGCCCGCACCCCTCGGGGGCCCGGGACCTGCCCGCCCGTTCCGCCACCCACGACCTGCTCACCTCGCAGGTCCGGCTCGGCCGCTACCCGGACCACGACCGCAGCCCGGCCGCCCGGCGGGGCGCGGGCGCCGCCGTCGACCCGGCGGTGCTGGGCGCGTCCCTGCTGGCCGTCGGACCCTTCGGCGCGGGCAAGACCGGGCGCCTGGTGCGCCCGGTCGTGGAGTCGCTCGCCCTCCAGGCCCTCGCCGGGAAGGCGGTGGTCGTGGCCGTCTGCGCGGCCGGCACCCCGCTCGGGGCCGACGAGGGCTACGACGTGGTGATCAAGCCGGGCGACCCGTCCTCCGCCCACGACCTGGACCTGTACAGCGGAACGGACGACGCCGACGAGGCCGCCGCCCTGCTCGCCGAGGCACTCGCCGGGGACCTGCCCGACGTCGACGCGCGACGGGCCACCACGGCGCTGGCCCAGCTCCTCGGCCCGTACCGGGCGGCCCACGGGCGCTTCCCCGCGGTCCCGGTGCTCCGCGAACTCCTCGACGGCTCGCCCGGGGCCCTGGCCGAGCTGCGGGCCCGGCTCGACGCCGACACGCACCGCTCCTACATCCGCGAACTCGACGGCCGGGTCCGGCAGACGGCCACCCCCGGCGACCCCGGCCTCCGGCTCGCCGAGCGGCTCGCGTCCCTGGACCGGCCGGCCTTCGCCGGCTTCTTCGACCCCGGGGCCGACCCCCGCGCCTTCTCGGCGCGCACCCTCGAACACCCGCTGCGGGTCCGCATCGACCTCCCGGAGCGCGCCCACCCGGAGGCCGCCCGCCTCCTCACCCGTCTGGTGCTCGCCCAGTTCACCGCCGGCGCGGCGGCCCGCACGAACCGCTCCCTGTTCGCCTTCCTGGCCCTGGACGACGCCACCCACACCGTCACCGCCGAGTCCGTACGGGCCGTGCAGCGGCTGCGGAGCCGCAACGCGGGGGTGCTGCTCACCCTGCGCGGGCTGGACGACGTCCCCGAGGGCCTGCACACGACGCTGCTGGGCTCCTTCGGCTGCCACATGGCCTTCTCCGGCGTCACCACCTGGGACGGGCGGCTCTTCGCGCAGGCGTGGGGCACCGAGTGGGTGGAGACCACCGAGGTCGCCAAGCACACGGTCTTCGCCGACCAGCCGCTCACCCGGGCCGTGCACGCCCTGCGCAAGCTCGTCACGGGCAAGGCGGTGACCACCGACGCGGTCACCGTCCGCCAGGTCGAGCGGGAGCGCTGGTCGGCCTCCGAGCTGGCCCGCCAGGTGCCCGCCGGGCACGCGGTCCTCTCCCTGACGACGGTCGACAACGAGCACGCGCCGCCCCTGCTGGTGGACCTGAACGGCTGAGGGGGCGCCGGGCGCGGGGTCCGTCGGAATGACCATGACGGACCCCGCCGCCATGGTCATGGCGGACCCTGCCGCTCTGGCAGAATTGACGGGAGTCGTTCATACGGGACGGCGAAAACCGACTCCCCGAGGTCCCGCGCTTCCCATGCCCCTCACTCTCGCCTCGCTCGTCCAGCACTCCGCGCTCAGACTCACGGTGCGCGCGGGTGCGGACCGGCTCGACGTGCCCGTCCGCTGGGCGCACGCCAGCGAGCTGACCGACCCCGTCCCGTACATGGAGGGCGGCGAGTTCCTGCTCGTCACCGCCACCAACCTCGACGCCGAGAACCCCGAGGCGATGCGGCGTTACGTACGGCGGCTGGCCGGGGCCGGGGTCGTCGGCCTGGGCTTCGCCGTCGGCGTCAACTACGACGAGGTGCCCCGCGCGCTGATCGACGCCGCCGCGGAGGCCGGGTTCCCGCTGCTCGAAGTGCCCCGCCGCACCCCGTTCATCGCCATCGCCAAGGCCGTGTCCTCGACGATCGCCGAGGAGCAGTACCGGGCCGTGACGGCCGGGTTCGAGGTCCAGCGGGAACTGACCAGGGCCGCGCTCTCGGGCGACGGACCCGGCGAACTCCTCGGCCGTCTCGCCGCCCACCTCGACGGCTGGGCAGCGCTGTACGACGCGGCGGGCCAGGTCGTCGCCGCGGCCCCCGAATGGGCCGCCCGCCGGGCCGCCCGGCTCACCCCCGACGTGGAACGGCTGCGGGACCGTCCCGCCCCGGCCAGCATGGTCGTCGGCGGCGCCGAGGACCGGGTCGAGCTCCAGTCCCTGGGCACCGGCCGCCGGGTCGGGGGAGCACTGGCCGTCGGCACCGACGCGGCGCTCGGCACCGCCGGACGGTACGCCGTGCACTCCGCCGTCGCCCTGCTGACCCTGACCACCGCCCGCTCCCGGTCCCTCCAGGGCGCCGAGCAGCGCCTCGGCGCCGCGGTGCTGCGGATGCTGCTGGCCGGTCAGCCGGACCACGCGCGGGCGGTCGCGGGGGACCTGTACGGGGACCTCCTCGACGCCCCGTTCCGGCTGCTCATCGCGGAGGCGTCCGACCCCGCGGTTCCGGCGGCGCTCGGCGAGGCGATGGAGGCGGCGGCCTTCCGGACCGGGGAGGCCCTGCTCGCCGTCCCCGAGGGCGACCGGCTCGTCGTCCTCGCCGCGGACGGCGGCGCCGCGGTCGCGGCCTGCGCCGCCCGCGCGGAGGCACAGGAGGCGCGGACCCCCGCCGAAGGGGGCACGGAGGAGGGCCGGGTGGTCGTGGGCCTCTCCGCACCGGCGGGCCCGATCGCCGTCTCCGCCGCGTACAAGCAGGCCGAACAGGCCCTGTCGGTGGCCCGGCGCCGGGGCAGGGCACTGGTCGAGCACGAGGAGCTCGCGGCCGGCTCGGTGCTCCCGCTGCTCGCCGACGACGCGGTACGGGCCTTCGCCGACGGGATGCTCCGGGCCCTGCGCGAGCACGACGCCAAGGGGCGCGGCGACCTGGTGGCCTCGCTGCGCGCCTGGCTCGCCCACCACGGGCAGTGGGACGCGGCGGCGGTGGACCTGGGCGTGCACCGGCACACCCTGCGTTACCGGATGCGCCGGGTGGAGGAGATCCTGGGCCGTTCGCTGGACGACGCGGACGTCCGGATGGAGCTGTGGCTGGCCCTGAAGGCCACGAGCAACCCGCCGCCCCCGGAGTCGTGACCGCGCCGGAGGACACGCGCGGGCGCCCCCGGCCGGAGCCGAACGTTCCACGCCGGGTCCCGTCGCGTCCGCGCAGGCCCGTCGCATCCGTGCCCGCCGCGTCCGCGCCCGGTCCCGTCACGTCCGCGTCCGTACCCGCCGCATCGGACAAAGCGGCGTGCCCCCGACACGTACTGCTCCACGCCGGACAAACGCCAGGCGCGCCCTCCGGCCCTACGGTGGGGACAGCACACCCCCACGACTCCGAAGGGCCGGACCTCCATGACTTCCACCCACGCCTTCTGGCTCGCCGGCCGCCAGGCCACCGGTGAGGACAGCTTCGACGTCACCAACTCCTGGGACGGCCGTCTCGTCGGCACCGTCAGCGTGCCGACCGACGCCCAGATCGAGGAGGCCGTCGCGGCCGCGCACGCCGTGCGCGAGGAGTTCGCCGCGACCCCGGCCCACGTCCGGGCCGCCGCCCTCGACCACGTCGTACGGCGCCTGGTGGAGCGCACCGAGGAGATCGCCCAGCTGATCTCCGCCGAGAACGGCAAGCCCATCAAGTGGGCCCGCGGCGAGGTCGGCCGTGCCGTCTCCGTGTTCCGGTTCGCCGCCGAGGAGGCCCGCCGCTTCAACGGCGGCGACGCCCAGCGCCTGGACACCGACGCCGGCGGCACCGGCCGCCTCGGCCTGACCCGGCGCTTCCCGCGCGGCACGGTCCTCGGCATCGCGCCGTTCAACTTCCCGCTGAACCTGAGCGCCCACAAGGTGGCCCCGGCCATCGCCGTCGGCGCCCCGATCATCCTGAAGCCCGCACCGGCCACCCCGATCTCCTCGCTGATCCTGGGCGAGATCCTGGCCGAGACCGACCTGCCGGCCGGCTCGTGGTCCGTGCTGACGGTCCCCAACGACCGCATGCCCGCCCTGGTCCAGGACGAGCGCCTGCCCGTCATCTCCTTCACGGGTTCCGGCCCGGTCGGCTACTCGATCATGGAGTCGGTGCCGCGCAAGCACTGCACCCTGGAGCTCGGCGGCAACGCCGCTGCGGTCGTCCTCGGCGACTACGCCTCCGAGGAGGACCTGGACTGGGCCGCGACCCGCATCGCGACCTTCTCCAACTACCAGGGCGGCCAGTCCTGCATCTCGGTGCAGCGGGTCATCGTGGACGCCGCGGTCCACGACCGGCTGCTCCCGAAGATCGTCGCCGCCGTCGAGGCCCAGGTCACCGGCGACCCGTCGGACCCCGCCACCGAGGTCGGCCCGCTGGTCAGCGAGGACGCCGCCAAGCGCGTCGAGTCCTGGGTCGACGAGGCCGTGCAGGCCGGCGCCCAGCTGCTCACCGGCGGCAAGCGGGACGGCGCCACCTACGCGCCCACCGTGCTCACCGAGCTCCCGGACGGCGTCACCCTCTCCTGCGAGGAGGTCTTCGGACCGGTGCTCTCCGTGCAGAAGGTCGACGGCGAGGCCGAGGCGTTCGAGGCCGTCAACTCCTCCAAGTACGGCCTGCAGGCAGGGGTGTTCACGCACGACCTGCAGACCGCCTTCCGCGCCCACCGCGCCCTGGAGGTCGGCGGCGTGATCATCGGCGACGTCCCCTCCTACCGCGCGGACCAGATGCCGTACGGCGGTGCCAAGCAGTCCGGCGTCGGCCGCGAGGGCGTCCGCTACGCCATGGACGACTACACCTACGAGCGGGTCCTGGTCCTCACCGGCCTCGCCCTGTAGTCCACGATCGGCCACGAGCCGATCCACCGTCGTCGCCCGCGTCCGCCTGGACAGCACGCGGGCGACCACGGAACGGCCGGAGCCCGACTGTGCGGGGGCTCCGGCCGTCCCGGTTCTCCACCCCGTTCCACCGCCCCGCCGCGGCCGCCACCGCGGGCGGGTCAGTGGAGTGGCGCCCGACCCGATCGGTACCCGGGCGATGGCGGGCCCGCCGGGAGTCGGGTACACACGGACGAGTAGAGCCGGCCGGTGACGCCGGGCGGGCGCACGGACGCGCCCCGCGCGGACCGGCCCCGTCCCCCCACCCGCGAAGCGGCGAGGTGAGCTCCTCATGTCCGCACCATCCGCATCCTCCTCATCGTCCGCGTCGAAGGACGCGCCCGGCGTCACCGAGCGCGAAGCGCGCCGGGTGGCCGAGGCGGCGCGCGAACAGGACTGGCACAAGCCCAGCTTCGCCAAGGAACTGTTCCTCGGCCGCTTCCGGCTCGATCTGATCCACCCGCACCCGATGCCGCCCCCGGACGACGTCCGGCGCGGCGAGGCGTTCCTCGACCGGCTGCGCGAGTTCTGCGAGACCCGGATCGACGCCGCCCGCATCGAGCGCGAGGCCCGCATCCCGGACGAGGTGATCAACGGCCTCAAGGAACTCGGCGCACTCGGGATGAAGATCGACCCGAAGTACGGCGGGCTCGGCCTGACCCAGGTGTACTACAACAAGGCCCTCGCCCTGGTCGGCTCCGCGAACCCGGCGATCGGCGCGCTGCTCTCCGCCCACCAGTCCATCGGCGTGCCCCAGCCGCTGAAGCTCTTCGGCAGCCAGGAGCAGAAGGACGCCTTCCTGCCCCGGCTGGCCCGCAGCGACATCTCGGCGTTCCTCCTCACCGAGCCGGACGTCGGCTCCGACCCGGCCCGGCTCGCCACCTCGGCCGTCCCGGACGGACCCGACCACTACGTCCTGGACGGGGTGAAGCTCTGGACGACCAACGGCGTCATCGCCGACCTGCTCGTCGTGATGGCCCGGGTGCCGGAGTCGGAGGGGCACAAGGGCGGCATCACGGCCTTCGTCGTCGAGGCGGACTCCCCGGGCATCACCGTCGAGAACCGCAACGCCTTCATGGGCCTGCGCGGCCTGGAGAACGGCGTCACCCGCTTCCACCGCGTCCGGGTCCCCGCAGCGAACCGCATCGGCCCCGAGGGAGCCGGACTCAGGATCGCCCTCACCACGCTCAACACCGGACGGCTCTCCCTGCCCGCCATGTGCGTCGGCGCCGGCAAATGGTGTCTGAAAATCGCTCGTCAGTGGTCCTCGCGGCGCGAGCAGTGGGGCAGGCCGGTCGCCCGGCACGAGGCGGTCGGCGCCAAGATCTCCTTCATCGCCGCGACCACCTTCGCCCTCGAAGCGGTGGTGGACCTCGCCTCCCAGATGGCGGACGAGGACCGCAACGACATCCGCATCGAGGCGGCCCTCGCCAAGCTGTACGGCTCCGAGATGGGCTGCCTGATGGCCGACGAACTGGTCCAGATCCGGGGCGGACGCGGCTTCGAGACCGCCGACTCCCTCGCCGCCCGCGGCGAACGGGCCGTGCCCGCCGAGCAGTTGCTGCGCGATCTGCGGATCAACCGGATCTTCGAGGGCTCGACCGAGATCATGCACCTGCTGATCGCCCGGGAGGCCGTCGATGCCCACCTGAAGGTCGCCGGGGACATCATCGACCCCGACAAATCCCTCTCGGCGAAGGCGCGGGCCGGGGCGAACGCGGCCGGCTTCTACGCCCGCTGGCTGCCGGGCCTCGTCACCGGACCCGGCCAACTCCCGGGCACGTACGCCGAGTTCAACCCGGCCGGTCATCCGGACCTGTCCGCCCACCTGCGCTACGTCGAACGATCCGCCCGCAAGCTGGCCCGCGCCACCTTCTACGCCATGTCGCGCTGGCAGGGCCGGATGGAGACCAAACAGGGCTTCCTCGGCCGGATCGTCGACATCGGCGCGGAACTCTTCGCGATGAGCGCCGCGTGCGTCCGCGCCGAACTGCTGCGCTCCTCGGGCGAACACGGCCGCGAGGCGTACCGGCTGGCCGACGTGTTCTGTCACCAGTCCCGGGTCCGGACCGAGGAACTCTTCACCCGCCTGTGGTCCAACACCGACGACCTCGACCGGCGCCTGGTCGACGGCGTCCTGTCCGGCGCGTACACCTGGCTGGAGGAAGGCGTCGTCGACCCCAGCGGCGAAGGACCCTGGATCGCCGACACCGCACCGGGGCCGAGCGTCCGGGACGACGTCCGCCGCACCATCCGCTGAACCACCCGCGGTACGGGGCCCGTCCACGCACCGGACAGGCCCCGTACGGCCGCTCACGGTGCGGCAGGATGACCGGTCGTGACCGTCATTCACCTCCCCGGCTCCAAGTCCGTCACCGCGCGCGCCCTCTTCCTGGCCGCCGCCGCGGACGGCACCAGCACCCTCGTACGGCCCCTGCGCTCGGACGACACCGAGGGCTTCGCCGAAGGGCTCACCCGCCTCGGCTACCGGATCACGCAGGAGGCGGACCGCTGGCACATCGAGGGCCGCCCGGCCGGCCCCGCCGTCACCGACGCCGACGTCCACTGCCGCGACGGCGCCACCACGGCCCGCTTCCTGCCGACCCTGGCCGCCGCCGCGGCCTGCGGCACCTACCGCTTCGACGCCTCCGCCCAGATGCGCCGCCGCCCCCTCGCCCCGCTCACCGGGGCACTGCGCGCACTCGGCGTCGACCTGCGCCACGGCGGGGCCGAGGGGCACCACCCGCTGCGGATCGAGGCGCACGGCATCGAGGGCGGCGGGATCACCCTGGACGCGGGGGAGTCCTCGCAGTACCTCACCGCACTGCTGATGCTCGGCCCGCTGACCGGGAACGGGCTGCGGATCACCGTCACCGACCTGGTCTCCGCCCCGTACGTCGAGATCACCCTCGCGATGATGCGCGACTTCGGCGTCGAGGTCGTCCGGGACGGCGACGTCTTCACCGTGCCGCCCGGCGGCTACCGGGCCACCACGTACACGGTCGAACCCGACGCCTCCACCGCCAGCTACTTCTTCGCCGCGGCGGCCCTCACCGGCCGCGAGGTCACCGTCCCCGGGCTCGGCACCGACGCGCTCCAGGGCGACCTGCGGTTCGTCGACGTACTGCGCCGCATGGGCGCCGACGTGCGGGTCACGAAGGAGTCCACCACCGTCCGCTCCGACGGCAGGCTCTCGGGCGTCACGGTCAACATGCGCGACATCTCCGACACCATGCCGACCCTGGCCGCACTCGCCCCCTTCGCCTCGGGCCCGGTACGCATCGAGGACGTGGGCAACACCCGGGTGAAGGAGTGCGACCGGCTGGAGGCCTGCGCCCAGAACCTGCGACGGATGGACATCACGGCCGAGACCGGGCCGGACTGGATCGAGATCCGGCCGGGCACTCCCCGCCCCACCGAGATCGCCACCCACGGCGACCACCGCATCGTCATGTCGTTCGCCGTCGCGGGACTGCGGGTGCCGGGCATCACGTTCGACGACCCCGGATGTGTCCGGAAGACGTTCCCCGGGTTCCACGAGGCGTTCGCCGAGTTCGTCGGAGCCATGAACCACCAGACCGTCTGACCGCGGACCACCGGACCGTCCGGCCACGGACTACTGGACCGTCCGGCCACGGGCCACCGGACCGCCCGGCCGCGGACCACCGGACAGCGCGACCACGGACCGGGGCCGGGCACGACCCGGCCCCGGTCCGTGGCCGGCGGGCGACATGGCCGGATGACCGCGAACGTCCCGGTACGGGAGGCCCCGTGCGGTCACCGGCCGGCAAGCCCGGGACCGGGCGACCGGGACGCACTGTCCACGTCGGCGGGGGATGCGGCAAGAATGGGGGGCATGAGCGACAGCCCTGCCCCCCTCGCCGACCCGCACCTCGTCTTCGACGCAGCGGAAGGCCGCCGGGATCTCGTCATCCTCGGCTCCACCGGTTCCATCGGCACCCAGGCCATCGACCTGGTGCTGCGCAACCCCGACCGCTTCCGCGTCACCGGGCTCTCCGCCGCCGGCGGGCGGGTCGCCCTCCTCGCGGAGCAGGCGCGGCAACTGCGGGTGCGCACCGTGGCCGTCGCCGTCGAGGACGCCGTACCGGCACTCCGCGACGCGCTGCGCGAGCAGTACGGGCCGGGCGAACCGCTCCCCGAGATCCTGGCGGGCCCCGAGGCCGCCGCCCAGCTCGCCGCGAGCGACTGTCACACCGTGCTCAACGGCATCACCGGATCGATCGGGCTCGCCCCCACCCTCGCCGCGCTGGAAGCCGGCCGCACCCTCGCCCTGGCCAACAAGGAGTCGCTGATCGTCGGCGGCCCGCTGGTCAAGGCGCTGGCGAAGCCCGGACAGATCATCCCGGTCGACTCCGAGCACGCCGCGCTCTTCCAGGCACTGTGCGCCGGGACCCGCGCCGACGTCCGCAAGCTCGTCGTCACCGCGTCCGGCGGCCCCTTCCGCGGCCGGACCCGGGACGAACTGGCCGGCGTCACCCGTGAACAGGCCCTCGCCCACCCGACCTGGGCCATGGGACCGGTCATCACGATCAACTCCGCCACGCTCGTCAACAAGGGGCTGGAGGTCATCGAGGCCCACCTCCTCTACGACATCCCGTTCGACCGGATCGAGGTCGTCGTCCACCCCCAGTCGTACGTTCACTCCATGGTGGAGTTCACCGACGGCTCCACCCTCGCCCAGGCCACGCCCCCCGACATGTGCGGCCCGATCGCCATCGGTCTCGGCTGGCCCGCCCGCATCCCGGACGCCGCCCCCGCGTTCGACTGGTCGAAGGCGTCCACCTGGGAGTTCTTCCCCCTGGACGACGAGGCCTTCCCCTCCGTGGGACTGGCCAGACACGTCGGCACACTCGGCGCCACCGCCCCGGCCGTCTTCAACGCCGCGAACGAGGAGTGCGTCGACGCATTCCTCGCGGGACGGCTGCCGTTCAACGGAATCATGGATACGGTCACGGCGGTGGTGGCCGAACACGGCACCCCCGCCACGGGAACTTCGCTCACGGTCGCAGACGTCCTCGAAGCGGAGACCTGGGCCCGCGTCCGGGCCCGTGAACTCTCGGCGAAAGCGACAGCGGAGGCGCGCGCATGAGCATTACGACGGTCCTGTTGACGATTCTGGGCATCGCCGTCTTCGTCATCGGCCTGCTGTTCTCGATCGCGTGGCACGAACTCGGGCACCTGTCGACCGCGAAGCTCTTCGGCATCCGCGTCCCCCAGTACATGGTCGGTTTCGGACCGACGATCTGGTCGCGGAAGAAGGGCGACACCGAGTACGGCATCAAGGCCATCCCGGCCGGCGGCTACATCCGCATGATCGGCATGTTCCCGCCGGGCGAGGACGGGCGCCTGGAGGCGCGCTCCACGTCGCCGTGGCGCGGCATGATCGAGGACGCCAGGTCCGCCGCCTACGAAGAACTCGAACCCGGCGACGAGAAGCGCCTCTTCTACACGCGCAAGCCGTGGAAGCGCGTCATCGTGATGTTCGCCGGACCGTTCATGAACCTGGTCCTCGCCGTCGCGATCTTCCTCGGCGTGGCGATGACCTTCGGCTTCCAGACCCAGACCACCGAGGTCGCGGGCGTCCAGAAGTGCGTGATCGCCCAGAGCGAGAACCGCGACACCTGCAAGAAGTCCGACCCGGTCTCGCCCGCGAAGGCGGCGGGACTGGAGGAGGGCGACAAGATCGTCGCCTTCAACGGCCAGAAGGTCGCCGACTGGGACACGCTCTCCGGCAAGATCCGCGACACCATCGGCCCCGCCACCATCACCGTCCTGCGCGACGGCCAGGAGAAGACCCTCCACGCCGTGCTCAAGGAGAACGCGGTGGCGAAGAAGGACTCCAGGGGCGAGGTGATCCCCGACGAGTACGTGAAGGCCGGCTACCTCGGCTTCGCCGCCCAGACCGAGATCGTCCCGCTCTCCTTCGGCGACTCGGTGGTCCGGATGGGAGACATGATCGAGAACGGCGTCGACTCGATCATCGCCCTCCCGTCCAAGATCCCGGACCTGTGGGACGCCGCCTTCGGCGACGGCGAACGGGCGGCGGACTCCCCGGTCGGCGTGGTCGGCGCGGCCAGGATCGGCGGCGAGGTGATGACGCTGGACGTACCGGCGCAGAACCAGATCGCGATGATGCTGTTCCTGCTGGCCGGTTTCAATCTCTCGCTGTTCCTCTTCAACATGCTGCCCCTGCTGCCGCTCGACGGCGGGCACATCGCCGGGGCGCTCTGGGAATCCCTGCGCCGCAACGTGGCCAGGGTCTTCCGGCGCCCCGACCCCGGCCCGTTCGACGTGGCCAAGCTGATGCCGGTCGCCTATGTCGTCGCCGGCGTCTTCATCTGCTTCACGCTGCTGGTGCTGGTGGCCGACATCGTGAACCCGGTCAAGATCTCCTGACCACCGCCCGCCCCGTGCACGGCGGGTGACGGCCCGGCACACAGCGTGTGCCGGGCCGCTCCATTCGGTGCTGCACCTTCGGGCAGGGTGTGCTCGGGGCCGCCGCCGGTGCCGTAACCTCGAAGGCCGGAGCCCGCCGATCTCGGGACCTCGATCCACACCTTGGGGATGCTCAGCGCATGACTGCGATTTCTCTCGGAATTCCGTCCGTTCCGACCAAGCTCGCCGACCGGAGGGTCAGCCGCAAGATCCAGGTCGGGTCGGTTGCGGTGGGCGGGGACGCGCCGGTGTCGGTGCAGTCGATGACCACGACGCGCACCTCCGACATCGGTGCGACGCTGCAGCAGATCGCGGAGCTGACGGCGTCGGGCTGTCAGATCGTCCGCGTGGCGTGTCCGACGCAGGACGACGCGGACGCACTGGCGACGATCGCGAAGAAGTCGCAGATCCCGGTGATCGCGGACATCCACTTCCAGCCGAAGTACGTGTTCGCGGCGATCGACGCGGGCTGCGCGGCGGTGCGGGTGAACCCCGGGAACATCAAGCAGTTCGACGACAAGGTCAAGGAGATCGCGCGGGCCGCGGGCGAGGCCGGCACCCCGATCCGCATCGGCGTGAACGCGGGCTCGCTGGACGCGCGGCTGCTGGCCAAGTACGGCAAGGCGACCCCGGAGGCGCTGGTGGAGTCGGCGCTGTGGGAGGCGTCGCTGTTCGAGGAGCACGGCTTCCGGGACATCAAGATCTCCGTGAAGCACAACGACCCGGTCGTGATGGTCAACGCCTACCGGCAGCTGGCCGAGCGCTGCGACTACCCCCTGCACCTGGGCGTGACGGAGGCCGGGCCGGCCTTCCAGGGCACGATCAAGTCGGCGGTGGCCTTCGGCGCGCTGCTGTCGGAGGGCATCGGGGAC
This sequence comes from Streptomyces sp. NPDC006435, assembly GCF_040612315.1. Taxonomy (NCBI): domain Bacteria; kingdom Bacillati; phylum Actinomycetota; class Actinomycetes; order Kitasatosporales; family Streptomycetaceae; genus Streptomyces; species Streptomyces sp. NPDC006435. Next base: position 26,421 of record NZ_JBEXPY010000017.1, on the reverse strand, counting down.
ACCATCCGGGTCTCGCTGTCCGCGCCGCCGGCCGAGGAGGTCAAGGTCGGCATCCAGATCCTGGAATCGCTGAACCTGCGCCAGAGGCGGCTGGAGATCGTGTCGTGCCCGTCGTGCGGGCGGGCCCAGGTGGACGTGTACAAGCTGGCCGACCAGGTGACGGCGGGGCTGGAGGGCATGGAGGTCCCGTTGCGGGTGGCCGTGATGGGCTGTGTCGTCAACGGCCCCGGCGAGGCCCGTGAGGCGGACCTGGGAGTGGCCTCGGGCAACGGCAAGGGACAGATCTTCGTGAAGGGCGAGGTCATCAAGACCGTGCCCGAGTCGAAGATCGTCGAGACGCTGATCGAGGAAGCCCTGAAGATCGCCGAGCAGATGGAGAAGGACGGCGTCGCCTCGGGCGAGCCCGAGGTCTCCGTCAGCTGAACCGGCCTCCGGCCCCGGCCGGACCGCACGACAATCCCACGGCGCCCCGCCGGACGACCCCGTCCGGCGGGGCGCCGTCGTGAGCGACCTCACGGTGCGCCCGGAAAGCCGATCACGAGCACGAGCGGCGCAGATGAGCCTCTTTGGGTACAGTGCGGAAATCAGCAGACCGTATGGTGAGGCCCCCTCGTGTTGACGCAGACCACCACCCGGGTCCTCGAACCCAGCGACCTCGGTGCCGCTCTCGCCGTCCTGGAGAGCGAGCCCGTCGCCAACGCCTTCGTCACGTCCCGGGTCCAGATCGCAGGTCTCGATCCCTGGCGCCTGGGCGGCGAGATGTGGGGCTGGTACGCCGACGGACGACTGCGCTCGCTCTGCTACTCGGGCGCCAACCTCGTCCCCATCTGCGCCGGACCCGAGGCCGTCCGGGCCTTCGCCGACCGGGCCCGCCGGGCCGGCCGCCGCTGCTCCTCCATCGTCGGCCCCGCGGAACCCACCGCCCAGCTGTGGCGGCTGCTCGAACCCGGCTGGGGACCGGCCCGCGAGGTCCGCGCCAACCAGCCGCTGATGGTCACCGAGAGCCCCTCCGCCGAGGTCGCCCCCGACCCCCTCGTCCGCCGCATCCGCAAGGACGAGATGGACGTCCTGATGCCCGCCTGCGTCGCGATGTTCACCGAGGAGGTCGGCGTCTCCCCGCTCGCGGGCGACGGCGGACTCCTCTACCAGGCACGCGTCGCCGAACTCATCGGCTCCGGACGCTCCTTCGCCCGGATCGAGGACGGCAAGGTCGTCTTCAAGGCGGAGATCGGCGCGGCGACCCCCCAGGCCTGCCAGATCCAGGGCGTCTGGGTCGCCCCCGAACACCGTGGCAAGGGCCTCTCCGAAACCGGCATGGCGGCGGTCCTGCGCTACGCCCTGGCCGACGTCGCCCCCGTCGTCAGCCTCTACGTGAACGACTACAACACCCCCGCCCGCCGCGCGTACGCCAAGGTCGGCTTCCGCGAGACCGGCGCGTTCATGAGCGTGCTGTTCTGACCGGCCCCGCCGTCCCGTACCGCACATCCCGCCGGGCCAGTAGGGTCGGTCCATGGCAGCAGTTCCCGGGGGCGCCCCCCGCATTCCCAGCGTCCGGATCGGGCCGATCGATCTCGCCGCGCGCGTGGACGAGGCGCTCGCCGTGCAGGCGGTCGCCTTCGGACTGGGCCCGGAAGAGGTCGAGGTACGACGCCACATCGTCCTCAGACACCTCGACCACCCCGAGGCCCGCGCCCTCGGCGCCACCACCCCCGGCGACCGGCTCGTCGGCTTCGTCTACGGCATGCCCAACGAACGCGGCCAGTGGTGGTCCACCGTCGTCGAGCCCTACCTCCGCGCCACCGGCTCCGCGCACTGGCTCGACGACTCCTTCGTCATCACCGAACTGCACGTCCTGCCGCAGTTCCAGAACCTCGGCATCGGCCGCACGCTGATCACCACCATCACGGACGCCGTCGACCAGCCCCGGTCCATCCTCTCCGCGATCGACACGGAGAGCCCGGCACGCGGTCTGTACCGCAGTCTCGGCTACCAGGACCTGGCCCGGCAGGTGCTCTTTCCCAGCGCTCCCAAGCCGTACGCGGTGATGGGCGCCCCGCTCCCGCTGCGCCGCGCGCACTGACCCGGAGGCCAATGGATTTCCGCCCACCCGTGCTGCCCGGCTAACCTCCTGCACATCACCCTTCCTAGCAGGAGTTCACCATGGCCCAGGTCCAGCGCATGTCCCGATTGATGATCAAGACACTGCGCGACGACCCGGCGGACGCCGAGACGCTCAACCACAAGCTGCTCGTCCGGGCCGGATACGTACGTCGCACCGCGGCCGGCATCTGGACCTGGCTGCCGCTGGGCAAGAAGGTCCTGGAGAACATCACCCGCGTCGTGCGCGAGGAGATGGACGCCATCGGCGGCCAGGAGGTCCTGCTGCCCGCCCTGCTGCCCAAGGAGTCGTACGAGGCCAGCGGCCGCTACGACGAATACGGCGATCTGCTCTTCAGGCTCCGGGACCGCAAGGGCGCCGAGTACCTCCTCGGCCCCACCCACGAGGAGATCTTCACCCAGGTCGTCAAGGATCAGATCACGTCCTACAAGGACCTGCCCGTGATCCTGTACCAGATCCAGACCAAGTACCGCGACGAGGCCCGCCCGCGCGCCGGTGTGCTGCGCGGCCGCGAGTTCCAGATGAAGGACTCGTACTCCTTCGACACCACGGACGAGGGACTGGCCGAGGCGTACGGGCTGCACCGCGCCGCCTACATCCGGATCTTCGAACGGCTCGGCCTCGACTACCGCGTCGTCTCCGCCGTCTCCGGCGCCATGGGCGGCTCGGCCTCCGAGGAGTTCCTGGCCCCCGCCCCGGCCGGCGAGGACACCTTCGTCGACTGCCCCGCCTGCGACTACGCCGCCAACACCGAGGCGGTGACCTTCGAGGCCGCCCAGGCCGACGGCTCCGCGCACGGCCCCGTCGAGGAGCTGGACACCCCCGACACCCCGACCATCGAGACCCTCGCCGCGCACCTGGGCGTCCCCGCCTCCGCGACCCTGAAGAACCTGCTGGTCAAGATCGACGGCGAGATCGTCGCGGTGGGTGTGCCCGGCGACCGCGAGGTGGACCTCGGCAAGCTGGGCGAGCACCTGGCACCCGCCGTCGTCGAGCTGGTCACCGCGGAGGACTTCGAGGGCCGCCCCGACCTGGTCCGCGGCTACGTCGGCCCGCAGGGTCTGGACAAGGTCCGCTACATCGCCGACCCGCGCATCGCCCCCGGCACCGCCTGGATCACCGGCGCCAACAAGGACGGCGTGCACGCGAAGAACGTCGTCGCCGGCCGCGACTTCGAGGTCGACGACTACCTCGACGTCGTCGTCGTCGAGGCGGGCGACCCCTGCCCCAAGTGCGGCACCGGCCTCAAGCTGGACCGCGCCATCGAGATCGGCCACATCTTCCAGCTGGGCCGCAAGTACGCGGACACCTTCCAGCTCGACGTGCTCGGCCAGAACGGCAAGCCGGTCCGGGTCACCATGGGCTCCTACGGCATCGGCGTCTCCCGCGCCGTCGCCGCGCTCGCCGAGCAGACCGCCGACGAGCAGGGGCTGTGCTGGCCCCGCGAGATCGCCCCGGCCGACGTCCACGTCGTCGCGGCGGGCAAGGCGCTCCAGACGGAGCTGGCCCTCGACGTCGCCGAGCGGCTCGGCGCCGCGGGCGTGCGGGTCATGGTCGACGACCGCGCGGGCGTCTCGCCCGGCGTGAAGTTCACCGACGCCGAGCTGATCGGCGTCCCGAAGATCCTGGTCGCCGGCCGCCGCTCGGCCGAGGGCGTCCTGGAGCTCAAGGACCGCCGCACCGGCGAGCGCGAGGAGCTCACGGTCGACGAGGCGATCGCCCGCCTCACCGCCGAGGGCTGATCCGGAAACGCACGAAGGAGGCCCCCGCGCACCGCGCGGGGGCCTCCTCGCGTCCTCCCGAAGCCTTTCGGCGCTTCCCTACAGCCAGCTCGCGAACTCCAGGGTCAGCTCGCCCTCCTGGCGGCGGCCCACGGCCATCGCCCGGGTCCCCGACTCCACCGCGCGGAACAGCGTCCAGCCGTGCAGCCGCTCCCGGTCCACGTCCAGCGAGTCGGCGAGCTTCCGGACCCGCCGCCGGGCCGTCACCGCACCGCCGGGGGACGCGATCAGGTCCTCGACCCGGTCGCGCACCAGGCGCGCCAGGTCGTAGGCCCGCTCACCGACCAGCGGCTCGGGGCCGACCGTCAGCCAGGGCGCCCGTTCCCCGGCGAGCACCTTGCTCTGGCGGAAGTTGCCGTGCAGCAGCAGGAGTTCGGGGGAGTGGGCGACCAGCTCGGCACGTGCCGCGAGCGCCGCGGAGACCAGCGGCTCCAGGGCGGGATCGGCGGCCGCGGCGGCGCGCATCGGCTCGACCCGGCGCCCGGTCCGTTCGGCGACCGTCTCGAAGCCGTGCCCGGCCGGCGGCTCGACCCACAGCCTGCGCACCGTGCCCGCCGCCTCCAGCAGCGCCTTGGCCTCCGGCAGCGAGCGCAGCGACACCTCGGGGTGCAGCCGCTCCAGCAGGAGTGCGCCGGGCCCGTCGCCGAGCAGCTGCGCCGCGCCCCAGCCGTTCCAGTGGGCCAGCGCCGCCCGCTCGGGGCCGGGAGCGGCCCCGGCCGGGGCGAGCTTCAACGCGGCCGGAGCGCCGTCGGAGCACGTCACCAGCAGCACCAGACTGCTGCGGCCCCCCGGGGCGGCGACCCGCTCCACGGTCACCCGCCGCCCGGTGGAGGTCAGCGCCTCCTCGATCAGCGCGGGGAGCCGTGCGAGCCAGTCGGCGGCTGCCGCGTCCCCGCACGACTCGCCCAGCGCCCGCACCAGACGCTGCGGCGGTTCGAAACCCATACGTGCTGTGTTCCCTTTCAGAAGTGCCTCGGTGCCTCGGTGCCTCGTGGCCCGTGTCGCGGCTCTCTCAGTGCGCCGGGGCGGCCCCGTCCCCGTCGGCGGTCCTCGCACCGGCCCCCGCCGCGGCGGTCTTCCCGGCGGCCCGCTCGGCGAGACCGGGAAAGGGTACGCCGCTGCCCCGCCAGCGGACCGCGCGCACCGCGGCCTCCCGCAGCGCGTCGGCGGCCTCCCGCCTGAGCGGCCCCTCGGCGGCCCGCACCAGGTCGGAGTACACGTTCGCGACCCGGTCCTCCAGCAGGGCGGCCAGCCGCACCGCCGCGGCCGGGTCCGCGACCGTGAACGGCAGGGCGTACGCGGCCCGCGCCGCCTCCGGCTCGCCGCCCAGGTCGCGCACGGTCCGGGCCAGCACGTCGCGCCGGGCCCGGTGCGCGTGGTGGGCCGACCGGGCCTCGGCCCGGCGCTTGCCGTCGACCCGGGCGCCGACCACCCCGTACCCGTACACCGCCGCGTGTTCGGCGGCCAGGGCCGCCTGCGCGGCCTTCAGGTCCGTGGCACTCATGACGAGGTCTCCTTGGCCAGTTCAGTCAGCAGGTAGGCGTGGGCCGCACCGGCCGCCGCCGTCGACGCCAGCAGCCGGGCCAGCTCCGGCGGGGCCTCCAGGAGGGCCGCCAGATGCGCGTCGGAAGTGCGGCGCTCCGCCGCGGCCAGCTCCTCGACCGCGGCCTTCGCACCGGTCGCGCGCGACTGCGGGGGCGTGGGCGGCTTCCCGCCGGGCACCAGCGCCCCGGCGTGCGCCCGGACGGCGTCCCGCAACGGCGAGAGCGCGGCGGCGGTGGCCGGATGGGCCTTGATCACCCGCTCGTAGTGGCCGAGCAGCTCCATGCTGCTCCGCGCGGCGTCCGCCCGGATCCTCTTCTCCGCCCGCGCCGCGGAGACCCGTTCGGCCGCGGTCGGGGCCCCGTCCCGCTCGGATTCCCTCGGGCGCCCGGAGTCGCCGCCGCAGCCGGCCAGCACCGCCCCCAGGGCGATCGCTCCCGTCGCGGTGAGCGCACCCCTGCGCGTCGTCCCGGTGCGCCGCACTTTTCTCCTTCGGGCTGGACCTGTCTTGACTGGATCTGTCCTGAAGTGATCACCGCAGGCGAGCGTACCCGCGGCGGAGGAGAGGACGGACGGCAACACCCCTCAGGACCGGATACCCTTTGACCTGACACGCGAGATCCCACAACAGCACACGCGGCCGAGGAGTCACCCGGATGAGCACCACCCAGAGCGAGAGGCTGCGCGGACTGCTCGAACCGCTCGTCAGCGCCGAGCAGCTGGATCTCGAGGAGATCGAGGTTTCCCGGGCCGGCCGCCGCCGTGTGCTGCGGATCATCGTGGATTCCGACGAGGGCGTGGAGCTGGACGCCTGCGCCGAGCTGAGCCGCGCGATCTCCGAGAAGCTCGACGAGACCGACGCGATGGGCGACGGCGAGTACGTCCTCGAAGTCAGCTCCCCCGGTGCCGACCGTCCGCTGACGGAGCACCGCCACTACGTACGCGCCACGGGCCGCCTGGCCAAGCTGCACCTGCGCGAGGGCGGCGAGCTGGTGGCCCGCATCCTCGCCGTGGACGAGGAGGGGCTCGACCTAGAGGTGCCGGGCGTCAAGGGCCGCAGGCCCACGTCCCGCCGGGTCGCCTTCGACGAGATCGCCAAGGCGCGCGTGGAGATCGAATTCAGCCGCAAGGACAAGAAGGAAGAGGAGGCGTAGCCGTGGACATCGACGTGAAGCTCTTGAAGGGCTTGGCACAGGACAAGGAGATCCCCTTCGACGTGCTCGTCGAGGCGATCGAGTCGGCCCTCCTCATCGCCTACCACCGTACCGACGGAAGCCACCGCCGCGCGCGGGTGGAGCTCGACGAGCGCGGCCACGTGACGGTGTGGGCGAAGGAGGACCCGGCCGACCTGGAGCCGGGGCAGGAGCCCAAGGAGTTCGACGACACCCCGTCCGGCTTCGGCCGGATCGCCGCGACCACGGCCAAGCAGGTCATCCTGCAGCGGCTGCGCGACGCCGAGGACGACCGGACGTTCGGCGAGTACGCGGGCCACGAGGGCGATGTCGTCACCGGCGTCGTCCAGCAGGGCAAGGACCCCAAGAACGTCCTGGTCGACATCGGCAAGCTGGAGGCCATCCTGCCGGTGCAGGAACAGGTGCCCGGCGAGGAGTACACCCACGGCCTGCGGCTGCGCACGTACGTGGTGCGCGTCGCCAAGGGCGTGCGCGGCCCGTCCGTGACCCTGTCGCGGACCCACCCCAACCTGGTGAAGAAGCTCTTCGCGCTGGAGGTCCCGGAGATCGCGGACGGTTCCGTGGAGATCTGCGCGATCGCCCGCGAGGCCGGCCACCGCACCAAGATCGCGGTCCGCTCGACCCGTTCCGGACTGAACGCCAAGGGCGCCTGCATCGGCCCGATGGGCGGCCGGGTGCGCAACGTGATGGCCGAGCTGCACGGCGAGAAGATCGACATCGTGGACTGGTCGGACGACCCGGCCGAGATGGTCGCCAACGCGCTGTCACCCGCACGGGTGAGCCAGGTCGAGGTCGTGGACCTCGGCGCACGGTCCGCCCGCGTCACCGTCCCGGACTACCAGCTGTCGCTCGCGATCGGCAAGGAGGGGCAGAACGCCCGCCTCGCCGCCCGCCTCACCGGCTGGCGCATCGACATCCGCCCGGACACCGAGACCGACGCCGAGCGCGACGTCGCCGACCGGGAGCGCGCGGAGCGCGCCCGCGAGCGGTCCGAGCGGCGCTGAGCACCGGTCGGGCGGCCGGCTCCGGCCGGACGCCCGCCGGAAGGACCGACCCGCACGGGACACCGGGCGCCCGCTCTCCGGAGAGGCGCCCGGCGCAGGCCGGGCGGGGCCGGGAATAAATCCCAGTGGCATGCCGCTGAGATCACGACAACATCCGTTCGATTTTTGCCCCAAAGGGGTGAGGTCGGTGCGGGGAGGTAGACTTAGCCGTGTCTGGCCGGACGCATGCCCGCGCTTGCCCTGAGCGAACCTGTGTGGGATGCCGGGAGCGGGCGGCCAAGAGCGAACTGCTGCGCATCGTCGCGGAAGGGAACGCATGCGTTCCCGATCCTCGCGGTACGCTGCCCGGCCGGGGTGCCTATGTACACCCCGTCCCCGCATGTCTGGACCTGGCGGTTCGCCGCCGGGCATTCCCCCGGGCCTTCAAGGCCAAGGGGCCGTTCGACCCCGCCGCGCTGCAGCGGTTCGTCGAGCGGGCGACACCGTAAGAAATGAACGGCACGGGACCCCGTGCGGTCAGGTACCTCGCGAGTTGGAAGTAGGTCGAGATTGCGATGAGCACTCGATGAGTACGCGATGAGTACGCCCATGAAGTAGCGACGGTCCGGCGGTAACCCGGACCTAAAAGGAGCGAAGTGGCTAAGGTCCGGGTATACGAACTCGCCAAGGAGTTCGGCGTCGAGAGCAAGGTCGTCATGGCCAAGCTCCAAGAACTCGGTGAATTCGTCCGTTCGGCGTCCTCGACGATCGAGGCGCCGGTTGTACGCAAGTTGACTGACGCACTGCAGGGGCCCGGCGGCAACGCCGGCAAGCCCGCTGCCAAGCCTGGCGCGCCCCGCAAGGCGACGCCCGCGAAGCCCGCGGCGCCCTCTCCGGCCGCCGCGGCACGTCCCGCTGCCCCGAAGCCCGGCGCCCCGGCTCCCAAGCCGGCCCCCGCCGCCCCGGCGAGCAGCACCCCCGCGGCGCCTTCCGCGCCGGGCCCGCGTCCGGGTCCGCGTCCCGCGCCCAAGCCCGCTCCGGTGACCCCGGTCCCCGCCGCCGAGTTCTCGGCGCCGGCCCCGGCCCCGCAGCAGGCCCCGCGTCCCACCGGCGCCACCCCCGGCCCGCGTCCCGCCCGTCCGGCCCCGTCCGGCGGCCAGCGTGACGGCGGTCAGCGCGACGGCGGCCGCGGCGGCGACCGTCCCGCGCGTCCCGCGGGTCAGGGCGCACCGCGTCCCGGCGCCCGTCCGTCCGGCCCCCGGCCGGGCAACAACCCCTTCACCTCCGGCGGCTCGACGGGCATGGCCCGTCCGCAGGCGCCGCGTCCCGGCGGCGCCCCGCGTCCCGGTGGCGGTCAGGAGCGTCCGGGTGCCCCGCGTCCGCAGGGCGGTCCCGGTGGCGCGCCGCGTCCGCAGGGTCAGGGCGGTCCCCGTCCGACCCCCGGCGGCATGCCGCGTCCGCAGGCTCCCCGTCCGGGCGGTGCCCCCGGTGGCAACCGTCCGAACCCGGGCATGATGCCGCAGCGTCCCGCTGCGGGCCCGCGTCCCGGTGGCGGCCCCGGCGGCCGTGGTCCCGGCGGCGGCGGTCGTCCGGGCGGCGCAGGTCGTCCCGGCGGCGGCTTCGCGGGTCGTCCGGCCGGTCCCGGCGGCGGTGGCGGCGGTTTCGCCGGCCGTCCCGGCGGCGGTGGTGGCGGCGGCGGTGCGGGTCGTCCCGGTGGCGGCGGCGGTGGCTTCGGCGGCCGTCCCGGCTTCGGTGGCCGTCCCGGCGGCCCCGGCGGCCGCGGTGGCACGCAGGGTGCGTTCGGCCGTCCCGGCGGTCCGGCCCGTCGTGGCCGCAAGTCGAAGCGGCAGAGGCGCCAGGAGTACGAGGCCATGCAGGCCCCGTCGGTGGGCGGCGTCATGCTGCCCCGCGGCAACGGGCAGTCCGTCCGTCTTTCGCGCGGTGCCTCCCTCACCGACTTCGCGGAGAAGATCAACGCCAACCCGGCGTCGCTCGTCGCCGTGATGATGAACCTCGGCGAGATGGTCACGGCGACGCAGTCCGTCTCCGACGACACCCTCAAGCTGCTCGCGGACGAGATGAACTACGTCCTCGAGATCGTCAGCCCGGAGGAGGAGGACCGCGAGCTGCTCGAGTCCTTCGACATCGAGTTCGGCGAGGACGAGGGCGGCGAAGAGGCGCTCATCCCGCGTCCTCCGGTCGTGACCGTCATGGGTCACGTCGACCACGGTAAGACCCGACTGCTGGACGCGATCCGCAAGACGAACGTCATTGCGGGCGAGGCCGGCGGCATCACGCAGCACATCGGTGCGTACCAGGTCTCCGCCGAGGTCAACGGCGAGGACCGGAAGATCACCTTCATCGACACCCCGGGTCACGAGGCGTTCACCGCCATGCGTGCCCGTGGTGCGAAGTCCACCGACATCGCGATCCTCGTGGTGGCGGCGAACGACGGTGTGATGCCCCAGACGATCGAGGCGCTGAACCACGCCAAGGCGGCCGACGTGCCGATCGTGGTCGCGGTCAACAAGATCGACGTCGAGGGTGCCGACCCGACCAAGGTGCGCGGTCAGCTCACCGAGTTCGGTCTGGTGGCCGAGGAGTACGGCGGCGACACGATGTTCGTCGACATCTCCGCCAAGCAGGGTCTGCACATCGACCAGCTGCTGGAGGCCGTCGTCCTCACCGCCGACGCCTCGCTCGACCTGCGGGCCAACCCGGAGCAGGACGCGCAGGGCATCGCGATCGAGTCCCACCTCGACCGCGGCCGCGGCGCCGTCTCGACCGTCCTGGTCCAGCGCGGCACGCTGCGCATCGGTGACACGATGGTGGTCGGCGACGCGTACGGCCGTGTCCGGGCGATGCTCGACGACAACGGCAACAACGTCGAGGAAGCGGGTCCCTCGACCCCCGTCCTCGTGCTCGGTCTCACCAACGTCCCGGGCGCCGGCGACAACTTCCTGGTGGTCGACGAGGACCGTACGGCCCGTCAGATCGCCGAGAAGCGTGCCGCCCGCGAGCGCAACGCCAACTTCGCCCGCAAGGGTGTCCGGTTCTCCCTGGAGAACCTGGACGAGGCGCTCAAGGCCGGTCTGGTCCAGGAGCTCAACCTCATCATCAAGGGCGACGCGTCCGGTTCGGTGGAGGCCCTCGAGTCCTCGCTGCTCCAGCTCGACGTCGGCGACGAGGTCGACATCCGGGTCCTGCACCGCGGTGTGGGTGCGGTCACCGAGTCGGACATCGACCTGGCGACCGGCTCCGACGCCATCGTCATCGGCTTCAACGTCCGCGCTGCCGGGCGTGCCCAGCAGATGGCGGAGCGCGAGGGCGTCGACGTCCGCTACTACTCGGTGATCTACCAGGCCATCGAGGAGATCGAGGCGGCCCTCAAGGGCATGCTCAAGCCGGAGTACGAAGAGGTCGAGCTCGGTACGGCGGAGATCCGCGAGATCTTCCGCTCGTCCAAGCTGGGCAACATCGCCGGTGTGCTGGTCCGCTCCGGCGAGGTCAAGCGCAACACCAAGGCGCGCCTGCTGCGCGATGGCAAGGTCATCGCGGAGAACCTCAACATCTCCGGTCTGCGCCGCTTCAAGGACGACGTCACCGAGATCCGCGAAGGCTTCGAGGGCGGTATCAACCTCGGAAACTTCAACGACATCAAGATCGACGACGTCATCGCGACGTACGAGATGCGCGAGAAGCCGCGAGGCTGATCCGCGGGGAATCCGGGGGGAACACCCCCGGACCTCTCTTTCACAGTCGGGGCCGGTCGACGGGGCGTATTTCCGTCGATCGGCCCCGGCCGTTCCGTGTACGGTTCTCGTGTTCCTGCCAAGCGCTGGCAGGACACGACCCCGAACCGGCGGGACATCCGGACATTCATGTATGTGGGGACACTGTCCTTCGATCTGCTTCTCGGCGACGTACGGTCGTTGAAGGAGAAGCGCTCCGTCGTCCGTCCGATCGTCGCCGAACTCCAACGAAAATTCGCGGTGAGCGCGGCGGAGACCGGCGGTCAGGATCTCCATCGCAGGGCCGAGATCGGCCTTGCCGTGGTCTCCGGGGACACCGGACACCTCACAGATGTTCTGGACCGGTGCGAGCGGCTGGTGGCCGCCCGGCCGGAAGTGGAACTGCTGTCCGTACGACGGCGGGTCCACAGCGACGAAGACGATTGAGCAAGAGGGAGACGGACCAGTGGCCGACAACGCGCGGGCTAAGAAGCTGGCGGACCTCATCCAGGAGGTGGTCGCCCAGAAACTTCAGCGCGGAATCAAGGACCCGCGCCTGGGTACGCACGTGACCATCACGGACGTCCGGGTCACCGGCGACCTGCGGGAGGCCACGGTCTTCTACACGGTCTACGGCGACGACGAGGAGCGGGCGAGCGCCGCGGCCGGTCTGCAGAGCGCCAAGGGCATCCTGCGGTCGGCGGTCGGTGCGGCGGCGGGGACGAAGTTCACCCCGACCCTCGCCTTCGTGGCGGACGCGCTGCCCGAGAACGCGCGGGCGATCGAGGACCTCCTCGACCGCGCGCGGGCCTCGGACGCCAAGGTGCGCGAGGCGTCCTCGGGCGCCACGTACGCCGGTGACGCGGACCCGTACCGCAAGCCGGAGGACGAGAACGACGAGGACACCGCCTCCGAATGACATCGCAGAACACGCCGGACGGCCTTGTCATCGTCGACAAGCCGTCCGGCTTCACTTCGCACGACGTCGTCGCCAAGATGCGCGGCATCGCCCGGACCCGCCGGGTCGGGCACGCCGGCACGCTGGACCCGATGGCGACCGGCGTGCTCGTGCTCGGGGTCCAGAAGGCCACCAAGCTGCTCGGTCACCTCGCGCTGACCGAGAAGGAGTACCTCGGCACGATCAGGCTCGGGCAGAACACCGTCACGGACGACGCGGAGGGCGAGATCACCTCGTCCGCCGACGCGTCCGGGGTGACCCGGGAGGGCATCGACGCGGGTGTCGCGGCCCTGACCGGCGCGATCATGCAGGTGCCGTCCAAGGTCAGCGCCATCAAGATCGACGGCAAGCGGTCCTACGCACGGGTGCGGGGCGGCGAGGAGTTCGAGATCCCGGCCCGCCCGGTGACGATCTCGTCCTTCAACGTCTACGACGTCCGCCACGAGGTCGCCGAGGACGGGACGCCGGTCGTCGACCTGGTCGTCTCGGTCGTCTGCTCCTCGGGCACGTACATCCGCGCCATCGCCCGGGACCTCGGTGCCGGGCTCGGCGTCGGCGGGCACCTGACCGCGCTGCGGCGCACCCGGGTCGGACCGTACGGCCTCGACGCGGCGCGGACGCTCGACCAGCACCAGGAGGAGCTGACCGTGATGCCGGTGGCCGAGGCCGCCGCAGCCGCGTTCCCCCGCTGGGACGTGGACGAGAAGCGCGCCAGGCTGCTGCTGAACGGCGTACGGCTGGACATGCCGGCCTTCCCGCCGGGGCCGGTCGGGGTCTTCGGGCCCGACGGACGGTTCCTGGTCCTCGTCGAGGAGCAGAAGGGCAAGGCGAAGAGCCTCGCGGTCTTCGCCTGAGCGCCTGACGGGCGATTCGCGGGGGGCCGTCCGGCGTGTTCCGGACGGCCCCCGGGCCGTTCACCGGGACGGAATCGTCGTGGAGCGGGCGGGACAACCCCACGCCCGCTCCACGGTTCCCCAACGATTCCTGTCCACCCGACGCCAGCAATTCACCCCAACGAGCAGGCGCTCGGAGTGAAACAGGGGTGCATTGGGGGGCGCTTTTGCTCCGAGTGGTACACGTGCTGATCATCGGTCCTAACGTTCCGACCATGGGAAGCGGGGACCGGGCAGTGCTGGTGCGTATCTGCGATCAGGCCGGTCGGCCGCGGGGTACCGGATTCGTCGCGGACGACCGGGGCACGGTACTGACCAGCCACGAGGCGGTCGACGGCCTCGACGGACCGGTCCTGCACGGAGCGGACGGCCGCAGCCGCACCCTCGGGGCCGACGACATCACCGCGCTGCCCGAGTTCGGCCTCGCCCTGCTGCGCACCCCGGGGCCCGGGGCGCTCGGCGTGGAACCGGTGCCGATCACCCTGCGGGAACGGATCGACGTCGGTACGTACGTGACGATCGCCGCCCACGGCTGGCGCGAGGCCCGGGTGCTCGGCACCACCCCCGTGACGTACACCGCGCGCGGCCGCTGCCACCGGATCGGCGCGGCGCTGGAACTGGCGCTCGGCACGAACGGCAGGGATGCGCTGCAACTGCGCGGCGCGGCCGTGGGCGGGCCCGTCCTCGACCCGGAGAGCGGCGCGGTCATCGCCGTACTGGGCACCGCGCTGCGGGCGGAGCACCCCGCGGCCGGCCTCGCCGTACCGCTGCGGGACACGGGCACCGAGGGCCCGCTCGACGTGCTGCTGCGACGCAACGCGACGAGCGTCCCCGGCTACGGACACGATCTGAACCTCGCGGGCGCCCTGCACCTGACGGCGACCTCGCTCGGTTCGGCGGGCGGTCCGGGTGCCGGGCCCGAGCCGGTCGAGCGCCCCGACGTCAGCGCGGAGTTCATGGCCTTCGCGGGACCGGCCGGGGCCTCGTCCGCGGCGGGCGGCACCGCGGTCGTCCTCGGCCTGGTCGGGGCGCCGGGCACCGGACGCACCACCGAACTGACGGCGCTCACCGCCCGCCGGGCCCGCGGCCCGGTCCCCGCGCCCACCCTCTGGCTGCGCGGCGCCGACCTGCTGGCCGACGACACCTCGGTCGCCGACGCCGTCACCCGCGCGCTGGGCAGGGCCGGCCGGATCGTCACCGCCGCCGGGGCCCGGGGCGACATGACCACCGCCACCCCCGAACGGGTGGCCAGGCTGGCCAGGGAGTCCGGAATCCCGCTGCTCGTGCTGCTGGACGGCCCCGAGGAGATGCCTCCCGCGCTGGCCCACGAGACGGCCCGGTGGACCGCCGCCACCGTCGACTGGCTGCGGACGAACGGCGCGCGGCTGGTGATCGCCTGCCGGCCCGAGTACTGGGAGACGGCCGGTGCGCTCTGCCCGCCCGGCGCGCTGCACCGCCCCGCCCGCCCGGCCGGGCGGCTGCCGTCCGCGATCCGGCTGGGCGACCTCACCGCGGGCCAGGCCGAACAGGCCCGGCAGCGGTACGCCATCCCGCCCGGTGCGCTCGCCCCCGGACACGACCGGCACCCGCTCACCCTGCGCCTCCTCGCGGAGGTGCGCGCCGCCATGCCCGGAGAGGTCGCCGGGCAGCCCGACACGGAGGAGGTGTTCGGCGCCCACCTGGACCTGATGTGCCTGCGCGTCGCGGTCCGGGTCGCGGCCGCCTCGGGCCGGGCGCCCGGCGGCGGTGCGGTCCGCAGGCTGGCCGCCCGGGTGGCGGGGCAGGTGCACGAGGCGGCACGGCGCTGTCTGGGCCCGGGACAGGGGGAGCTGGACCGGGCGGCGTTCGAGGAGGTCTTCCCCTGGCGCCCCGGCTGGGCGTCGGCCGTCCTCACCGAGGGCCTGCTCGTCCCGGCGGGGGCCGGTTACCGCTTCGCGCACGAGGAGCTGGGGGACTGGGTCCAGGGCGCCCATCTGGACGTGGACGCGGCGCTGCACGCGCTCGTCCACCGGTGGCACGCGCGGAAGGAGTCCGACGACGGGGCACCGGACCCGGCGGACGGGAAGGCGGAGGAAGCGCCGGGCGCGGCGGCGGTCCGCCGGGTGCCGCAGCCGAGGCGGCCCGAGGGAAGCGGCCGGAGCACCGTCGCGGCCCGGCCGGGCGGCGGGAGCGGCGGGGCGCCCGCACCGGACGCGGGAACGGACCCCGGGGCGGGGCCCGGCTCCCCGGGCTCCCCGTCGGGCCCCCGCACCCTGCCCGTACCGCGCCACCGGATCGGCCCGGTGGTCCAGGCGATGCTCCGGCTGGGCCGCCGGCAGGGCCCCGTTGCCCTCTCCCACCAGTTGGCCGACCTCATCGAGGCCCTGGACCGGCTGCTGCCCGGACCCGGGGACCCGGGACGGGCGGACACCGGCACCGCCACCCCCCTCGACGGGGAGGACGGGGACGCCGTGTGCCGCGACGCCCGGTGGTGGGCCGTCCACCTGCTCTCCGAGACCCTGATCCAGGTGCCCGACGCCCGGCCGTACCTCGGGGTGCTGCGGCTCCTCGCCGGCCGGGTCGTGCGCGGTGCCGCGCCGGGCGGACCGTCGGGCCCCGGCACGTACGCCGAGTTCGGCCCGTGGTTCTGGCGGCGGCTGACGCTGCCCGAGGCGGACCGGATCGACCTGTTCCGGCGCCTGGTCCCCGCCGACGGCCCGCCCTGCGGCGACGGAAGCGAACGGTTCCTGGACGCCGTCGCCCGGCGGCTGGCCGCCCGGCCCCGGACCGTGCAGCCCCTGCTCTGCGGCTGGTTCACCGATGAGCGCCCGCTCCCCGCCGGGGAGGGGGACACGATGCGGCCGACCGTGGCCACCGCCGCGCAGGCGCTGCTGCACACCCACCGGG
Source organism: Streptomyces sp. NPDC006435 (assembly GCF_040612315.1). Classification (NCBI taxonomy): domain Bacteria; kingdom Bacillati; phylum Actinomycetota; class Actinomycetes; order Kitasatosporales; family Streptomycetaceae; genus Streptomyces; species Streptomyces sp. NPDC006435. Next base: position 10,335 of record NZ_JBEXPY010000017.1, on the reverse strand, counting down.
ACCTGGCCGTCGACGACCTGACCGACGCACTCGTCGCGGCCCACCACCCCCGGGCCGGGGAACTGCTCACCGCGCTGGCCGAGGACGAGCCCGCCGCGCTGTGCCGGGCCGTCCACCGCTGGGCCCACGACGGGGACCGGCCCGCCCGCCGGACCGCCGCCGCCACGTACGCGGCGGTCGCCGCGCCCCACGCCGTCCTCGACACCGACCGGGAGCTGCTGCGCGGGGCCGCCCGCGCCCTGCTGGCCCGCCCCGGCGACGCCGCCCTGCACGGGGCCGCGCTCGCCCTCCTCGTACGGGACCCGCAGAGCCGGGACGGCTGCCTCCCGCAGGCCCTGCGGGCCTTCGTCGGGGGCGAGCCGCGGCTGTCCCCGGACGTGCTCGCCGCGGCCCTGCCGTCCCATCCGGAGCCGGTGCTCGCCGCGTTCCGGGAGCGGCTGACCCGGCCGGACGAGGGCGCGGGCGAGGTGCTGTGCGCACTGGCCGCGATCGACGCCCCCGCACTGGCCCTGCACACCGCCGGGCTCGTGCGCGCCTACGTCGAGAGCCACCCGGACGACGCCGTGCACGCCGCCTCGTACATCCACCGGAGGCTGGAGCACGGGCCCGCCGCCCGCGCCCTGCTGCTGCCGCTGGTGACCGGGCTGCTGCGGGACCGCCCCGTCCCGTCGCCCGTGCGCGGGGCGCTCGCCGCGGTGTTCGCCGCGCCCGGCAGCCCGGCCTCCGCACAGCTGCGGGGGGAGCTCCTGGAGGTCCTGCTCGACTTCGAACAGGACACCCGACGGGATCCGGACGTGCTCGACGCACTGCTGCGGGCCGCCGCGACCGGCTCCGGAGGACGCGCCCCGGCCCGTACCCGCGCCCTGGTCCACCGCACCGGAACACTGCTGCTCCGCACCCCCGGGGGCGCGGACCGCTTCGACCGCCTGCTGGTCGAACTCGCCCGTGACGTGCCGGGATTCGCGACCCTGGTCACCGAGTGGCTGACCGGCGCCCCGCAGGAATGGACACCGCTCATCGGCCCGGACGCACGGCGGACGGTTCGGGAGCTGGGCGGGCCCAAGGCGATGCCGATGCGGGTCGCAGGGCGTGAGCATGGCAGTCTTAGACCTGCGTAAGGCATATCCACGTACACAGGTTCGGGCGAGGAGCGGTCAGAGTGCAGCGCTGGCGTGGCTTGGAGGACATCCCCCAGGACTGGGGACGCAGCGTCGTCACCATCGGTTCCTACGACGGGGTGCACCGCGGACACCAGCTGATCATCGGGCGTGCCGTGGAGCGGGCCCGCGAGCTGGGCGTTCCGTCGGTCGTGGTGACCTTCGACCCGCACCCCAGCGAGGTCGTGCGGCCCGGCAGCCACCCGCCGCTGCTCGCCCCGCACCACCGGCGCGCCGACCTGATGGCCGAGCTGGGCGTGGACGCGATGCTGATCCTGCCGTTCACCACCGAGTTCTCGAAGCTGGCCCCGGCCGACTTCATCGTGAAGGTGCTCGTCGACAAGCTGCACGCGCAGCTGGTCATCGAGGGCCCGAACTTCCGCTTCGGCCACCGGGCGGCGGGGAACGTCGAGCTGCTCGCCGAGTTCGGCGCGACCTACGACTACCGCGTCGAGGTCATCGACCTGTACGTGAGCGGCGAGGCGGGCGGCGGCGAGCCGTTCTCCTCCACCCTCACCCGGCGGCTGATCGCCGAGGGCGACGTCGCGGGCGCCGCCGAGATCCTGGGCCGCCCGCACCGGGTCGAGGGCATCGTCGTGCGCGGCGCGCAGCGCGGCCGCGAGCTCGGCTTCCCCACGGCCAACGTGGAGACCCTGCCGCACACCGCGATCCCCGCCGACGGCGTCTACGCGGGCTGGCTGAACGTGGAGGGCGAGGCGATGCCCGCCGCGATCTCGGTCGGCACGAACCTCCAGTTCGACGCCACGGAGCGGACGGTGGAGGCGTACGCGATCGACCGCGTCGGCCTCGACCTGTACGGGCTGCACGTCTCGGTGGACTTCCTCGCGTACGTGCGCGGGATGCTGAGGTTCGACACGGTCGACGACCTGCTCGTGGCGATGGCCGCCGATGTGAAGCGGTGCTCCGAACTGGTCGCCGCGTACGAACGGGGCTGACCCTTCCGGCACATCCGGCCGACCGAACCGGGCCGGGCCCGTCCGGGGATGATCCCCGGACGGGCCCGGCCCGGTCGCGCTTCCTACGCCTGCTCCACCCGCACGGCCGGAGCGGAGGCGGCCGCCCAGTGGCACGCCACCTGGGCCCGGCCACCGCCCGTGAGCACCGGCAGGTCCTCGGAGCGGCAGGCGTCCGCGACGCCCGCCCGCTCCGCCTCGCCCGACGCCAGCACCTGGCAGCGGGCGTGGAAGCGACAGCCGGACGGCACCCTGGACGGGTCCGGCGGCTCACCGGTCAGGACCACCGGCTCGCCCCCGGCCTCCGGCAGCACCGACAGCAGCGCCCGGGTGTACGGATGGCGCGGGGCCGTGAGGATCTGCTCCACCTCACCGGTCTCCACGATCCGCCCGAGATACATCACCGCGACCCGGTCCGCGATGTTCCACGCCAGACCCAGGTCGTGCGTGACCACCAGCGCGGACAGGCCCAGCTCGTCCCGCAGCCGCAGCATCAGGGCCAGGATCTCGCCGCGCACCGAGGCGTCCAGCGAGGCCACCGGCTCGTCGGCCACGATCAGCTCGGGCTCCAGGACCAGCGCGCCCGCGATCACCACGCGCTGACGCTGCCCGCCGGACAGCTCGTGCGGGTAGCGCAGGAAGAATCGTTCCGGCGGACGGAGCCCCGCCCGCGACAACGCCTCGGACACCGCCGCCCGCTCGTCCCCCGCGTACCCGTGGATGCGCAGGCCCTCGGCGACGGCGTCGTACACCGTGTGCCGGGGGTTGAGCGAGCCGCTGGGGTCCTGGAGCACCAGCTGGACCCGCTTGCGGTACGCCTTCAGCGCCCGGCTCCCGTAGTCCAGCGGTTTGCCGCCGAAGGTGACTTGCCCGGACGTCGGCGGGACCAGGCCCAGCAGCGAACGCGCCAGCGTCGTCTTGCCGCAGCCCGACTCGCCGACCAGCGCCACGATCTCACCGGGCCGGATGTCCAGGTCCACGCCGTCCACGGCCCGCGCCGGGGCGGCCCCGCGCCGGCCGGGGAAGGTGACCTTCAGCTCCTGGGCGCTCAGCAGGGGAGGGGTGGTGCTCATGGGGTGCTCCTTGCTTCCTCGGCGTCCGGCAGGGCCGCGGCCGCTCCCGGCTCCACCAGCACACAGGCGGCCCGCCGCTGCGGTCCCGCGACCCGCAGCTCCTGGTCCTCGGTCGCGCAGGAGTCCAGGGCCACCGGACAGCGCGGGTGGAAGGTGCAGCCGCCGGGCAGCGCCGACGGGTCCGGCGGGTCGCCGGGCAGCCCGCGGGGCGCGAACCGGGAGGCCGGGTCGCCGATGCGCGGGAAGGCGCCGGACAGGGCCTTGCCGTACGGGTGGTGCGCGTTCTCGTAGACCTCGGACGCCGGGCCCTCCTCCACGACCCGGCCCGCGTACATCACCGCGAGCCGGTCGCAGGTGTCCGAGAGCACCGCGAGGTCGTGGCTGATCATGACGAGGCCGAGGTCCTGCTCGGACACCAGCTGCTCGATCAGCCGCAGGATCTGGGCCTGGATCATCACGTCGAGCGCCGTGGTCGGCTCGTCCGCGACGATCAGTCCCGGATCGCAGGCCAGCGCCATCGCGATCATCACGCGCTGGCGCTGCCCGCCGGACAGCTCGTGCGGATAGGCGGCGGCGCGGGCGGCCGGCAGGCCCACCTGCTCCAGCAGCTCGCCGACCTTCTTCGCCGCCCCGGCCTGGGTCGCCTTCCGGTGCAGCAGGATCGGTTCGGCAATCTGGTCGCCGATGCGGTGCACCGCGTTGAGCGAGTGCATCGCGCCCTGGAAGACGATCGAGGCCCCCGCCCAGCGCACCGCCCGGACCTGGCCCCACTTCATGGCCAGGACGTCCTCGCCGTTCAGCAGGATCTCGCCGGTGACCTTCGTGCCCGCGGGCAGCAGCCGCAGCAGCGCGAGGGCCAGCGTCGACTTCCCGCAGCCCGACTCGCCGGCGATGCCGAGCTTCTGCCCGGCGTCGACGGTGAGGTTCACGCCGCGCACGGCCCGCGCCCCGCCGGCGTACGTCACCGTGAGGTCCCGTACGTCGAGGAGCGGCGGCCGGTGGATGTTCGTGGTGCTCAACGGGTCACCCCCAGCTTGGGATTGAGGACGGACTCGATCGCGCGCCCGCAGAGTGTGAATGCCAGCGCCACCACGGCGATGGCGATGCCGGGCGGTGCCAGGTACCACCAGTGGCCCGCGCTCACCGCACCCGCCTCGCGGGCGTCCTGGAGCATGCCGCCCCAGGAGGTGGTGGTCGGGTCACTGAGGCCGAGGAAGGCCAGCGTGGCCTCGGTGAGGATCGCGCTGGAGATCACCAGCGTCGTCTGGGCGAGCACCAGCGGCATCACGTTCGGCAGCACGTGCCGGACCATGACGTGCCCGTGGCCGCCGCCCAGCGCGCGGGCCCGCTCGATGTACGGGCGGGACTCCACCGCGAGGGTCTGGGCCCGGACCAGCCGGGCCGTGGTCGGCCAGGTCGTGACCCCGATCGCGATGATGACCGTCCACATCGAACGGTCCATCACCGTGGCGAGCGCGATCGCGAGGACCAGGGTCGGCATCACCAGGAACCAGTCGGTGACACGCATCAGGACCGTCGAGTACCAGCCGTGGAAGTGACCCGCGACGATGCCGACGACCGTGCCGATGGAGACGCACAGGAACGCCGCGAGCAGGCCGACCGTCAGCGAGACCCGGGTGCCCCACACCAGCAGCGCCAGCACGCTGCGGCCGAACTGGTCGGTGCCGAGCGGGAATTCGCCGCTGGGGGACTCCAGCGCCCCGCCGGGGGCACCCGTGACGGACTGCGAGTCCGCGCCGACGAGCTGCGGCGCGAACACGGCGACCAGTGTGATCAGGACGAGGGCGGCCAGCCCCCACAGACCGCCCCGGTGGCTTCGGTACTCCCGCCAGAAGCGGGCGGCGGACCGGCGCTTGCGGGCCCGCGCCAGGGCGCGCGGGTTCGGGGCGGCCCCGGCCTCCGCGGGCGTCGGCGTGGGCATGGATTCGGTCGTCATCGGCCCACCCGGGGATCGAGCAGCGGATAGAGCACGTCGGCAAGGGTGTTCGCCAGGATCACCGCGGTGGCGAAGACGAAGAACAGCCCCTGCACGAGCGGCAGGTCGGGCACGCTGAGCGCCTCGTAGAACAGCCCGCCCAGACCCGGCCAGGAGAACACCGTCTCGACCAGGATCTGCCCGGCGACCACGTGCCCGAGGTTCACGAACATCAGGGTGAAGGTCGGCAGCATCGCGTTGGGCACGGCGTGCTTGCGGCGCACGACGTCGTCCCGCAGCCCCTTCGCGCGGGCCGTCGTCAGATAGTCGCTGCCCATCTCGTCGAGCAGCGAGGAACGCATCACCAGGAGCGTCTGCGCGTACCCGACGGACACCAGTGTGATCACCGGCAGGACCAGGTGGTGCGCCACGTCGAGGACGTAGGCGAAGCCGGTCTCGCCGGTGCCGGAGTCCAGGTTGCCCGTCGGGAACAGCCCGGGGATCGGGCCGACGCCCACCGCGAAGACGATGATCAGGAGCAGGCCCAGCCAGAACGCCGGCACCGAGTAGAGCGTGAGGGCGAACGCGGTGTTGAAGCGGTCGCTGCGGGAGCCGTTGCGCCAGGCGGTACGGGTGCCGAGCCAGATGCCGAGCGCGGTGTACAGGACGTACGACGTGCCGGTGAGGAGCAGGGTCGCCGGGAGCGCCTCGGTGATCTTGTCGATGACCGGCGTGTGGAACTGGAACGACAGCCCGAAGTCACCGGTGAGCGCGTCGCCCACGTAGGACGTGAACTGCTGCCACATCGGCTGGTCGAGCCCGAACTGGCGTTTGAGCGACTGGAGCTGTTCGGCGGACACGGGCCGGCCGCCGGTCATCTGCTTGACCGGGTCGCTGGGGATGAGCCGGAAGAGGAAGAAGCTGGTGACCAGGACCGCGAACAGGGAGACCGCGGCGCCCGCGATCTTGGCCGCGACGTACTGGAGATATGCCTTGGTGTTGCGCGCCCGTGGATCGCGGCCGGCCGACGGACCGGCCGGGGCCGGCTTGTCGGTGTCCGCGTCCGCGTTCTGCACGAGCGCCGGAGTGCTGTCAGCTGTCATGGGGAACTCTCGTTACTCGTGCCGCAATGAGGAGGGGCCGACCGGTGGAGCGAGTGTTCCCCGGCCGGCCCCTCTTCACCCGTTCAGGTGATTACTCGCGGTCGTCCGCCGTGTTGCGGCGGCGCATCGCGACGAACAGCCCGCCACCGGCGAGCACCACGACCACCGCGATGATGCCGATGACGACGCCGGTGGAGCCCGAACCGCCGGAACCGTCCGAGCCCTCGCCGTCCGCCGGAACGGCCGACCACCAGCTCCAGTAACCGTCCTGGCCGTAGATGTTGCCCGCGGACTTCGGCATCGTCGTGATCGACTTGATCTGGTCGGTGCGGTACGCCTCGACCGCGTTCGGGTACGCGAGGACGCTCATGTACCCGGAGTCGTACAGCCACGACTGCATCTGGTTGACGATCTCCGTGCGCTTGGCCGGGTCGTACTCGGCGAGCTGCTTCTTGTACAACTCGTCGTACTTCTTGTCGCAGATGAAGTTGTCCGTGGAGGCGCTGTCCTTGGCCTTGGAGGGCAGTGCGGCACAGGTGTGGATGCCGAGGACGAAGTCCGGGTCCGGGTTGACGGACCAGCCGTCGAAGGCGAGGTCGTACTCGCCCGCGTACCAGGGCACGGAGACGTTGTCGAGGCAGTCGACCTTCAGGCCGATGCCGAGCTTGCCCCACCACTCCTTGAGGTACTTGCCGATCGCCTTGTCGTTCGGGTCCGTGGCGTGGCACAGGATGCGCAGGTCGAGCGGTTTGCCGTCCTTGCCGACCCGCTGGTCGCCCTTGACCGGGTAGCCCGCCTCGTCGAGCAGCTTCGCCGCCCTGGCCGGGTCGTACGCGAGGCTCTGCCCGGCGGTCGGCTTCCACTGGTACGCCGTGAAGCGCGGCGGGATGTAGCCCTGGCCCTCGACGGCGTGGCCCTGGAAGACCTTGTCGATGATGGTCTTGCGGTCGATGGACAGGAAGAGGGCCTGGCGCACCTTCTGGTCGAGAAGGGCCTTGTTGCCGTTGCCGAACTTCTTGCCGTCCTTGGTCTGCGCGCCCGGGTTGGTGGCCAGTGCGAAGAAGCGGCGGCCCGGACCCTCGTTGACCTTGATGTTCTTGTCGCCCTTGAGGGAGTTGGCCTGGGCGGGCGTCAGCGCGGGGGAGCCGGCGACGAAGGAGACCTCGCCCTTGCGCAGGGCGGCGACCGCGGCGTCCTGGTCCTTGTACGTCTTGAAGACCAGCTCGTCGAACTTCGGCTTGCCGCGCCAGAAGTCCTTGTTGGCCTTGAGCTTGACGTACTGGTCGACCTTGTAGTCGGTCACGACGAACGGCCCGTTCCCGACGATCGGGAAGGTCTTGTCGTTGTTGAACTTGGAGAAGTCGCCGACCTTCTCCCAGACGTGCTTCGGGACGATCGGCACGTCGAGCGCGGCCATGGTGGCCTGCGGCTCCTTGAGCTCGATGACCAGCTGCGTCGGGCTGGGCGCCGTCACCTTCTTGAAGTTCGCGACGAAGTTGCCGTTGGCCTGCGCGGCGGCCTCGTCGGTCATCATCTTGTTGAACGTCCAGGCCGCGTCCTCGGCGGTGGCCTGCTGCCCGTCCGACCACTTGGAGTCGGAGCGGATGGTGTACGTCCAGGTCAACTTGTCCGCGGACGGCTCCCACTTGGTGGCGAGACCGGGGATCGCGTGGTTGTCCTCGGGGTCGTAGTTGGTGAGGAAGTCGTACATGAGCCGGCTGATGCTGGTGCTCATGAGCCGCTGAGCGAGGAACGGGCTCAGCGAGTCGACGCTCTGCGCGACGGCGACGGTCAGCGTCGACTTGCCGCTGTCGGCGGCCTGGGCCTGCTGCGGCGCGGCGCCGAGGGGCACACCGGGTACGACGGAAGCGGCGGTCAGGGCCAGGGCGGCGGCACCGGAGGCCAGGAGGACGCGCAGGCGCGCGCGTGGCTGGACAGGGGACGGTGGAACTCTTTCGACCATGGTCGGGGACCTCGCGTCATGACTCGCACGGAGAAGGCGGGTTGATCTGTGGTTCGCCAGCTGGTGAAGCGAAGGTTTATCAGCGGGGGTCAAGCCCCGTCAACGGTCATCGAAACGGCGTGTGGTCTGCGGGAATGCCCAAAAGGGCCCGCACCGCGGAGACGGTGCGGGCCCTCATTGGTTCAGACCTCTGAAGCCTTACTGCTGAGGCGCTGACGGTGGCTGCTGCTGCCATCCGCCGGGCGACGCGGGACCGGGCTGCGCCCCCTGGCCGGGCTGCTGCTGATGGGGCATCGGAGGAAGTCCGGCCGGGTGCGCCGGGGGCTGGGCCTGCGGGGGCGGCGACTGCTGCCAGCCGTTCTGCTGCGCTCCGGGACCGGCGTGCGGCGGGTACGGCTGCGGGGGCTGCTGACCGCCGTACGGCTGCTGCTGGTACGGCTGTTGCGGGGCGTACTGCTGGCCGGGCATCGGCGGGGCGTACTGCGGGGGCGGCGCGGAGCCGTCCGAGGTCCACAGTCCCTGCTGCTGCTGGGCGCGCGCGAAGTCCTCGGCGACCAGTGCGGAGAGGTTGAAGTACGCCTCGCGGGTCTTGGGTCGCATCATGTCGAGGTCGACCTCGGCGCCCGCCGCCAGGTGCTCGTCGAACGGCACGACGACCACACCGCGGCAACGCGTCTCGAAGTGCTGCACGATGTCGTCGACCTTGATCATCTTGCCGGTCTCGCGGACCCCGGAGATGACCGTGAGGGAGCGCTGCACCAGCTCCGCGTAACCGTGCGCCGAGAGCCAGTCCAGGGTGGTGGAGGCGCTGGACGCACCGTCGACCGACGGCGTCGAGATGATGATCAACTGGTCGGCGAGGTCCAGCACCCCGCGCATCGCGCTGTAGAGCAGGCCGGTGCCCGAGTCGGTGAGGATGATCGGGTACTGCTTGCCCAGCACGTCGATGGCGCGCCGGTAGTCCTCGTCGTTGAACGTCGTGGAGACCGCCGGGTCCACGTCGTTGGCGATGATCTCCAGCCCGGAGGGCGCCTGCGAGGTGAAGCGGCGGATGTCCATGTACGAGTTGAGGTACGGGATCGCCTGGACCAGGTCGCGGATGGTGGCCCCGGTCTCCCGGCGCACCCGGCGCCCGAGCGTGCCCGCGTCCGGGTTGGCGTCGATGGCGAGGATCTTGTCCTGCCGCTCGGTGGCCAGGGTCGCGCCGAGGGCGGTGGTCGTCGTGGTCTTGCCGACGCCGCCCTTGAGGCTGATGACCGCGATCCGGTAGCAGGACAGCACCGGCGTACGGATCAGGTCGAGCCTGCGCTGCCGCTCGGCCTCCTCCTTCTTGCCACCCAGCTTGAAGCGGGACACCCCGGACGGGTTGCGGCTGCTCTTCGCCTTCTGCTTGCCCCGGACGAGCCGGTCGGAGGAGAGCTCCACGGCCGCCGTGTACCCGAGCGGGGCGCCGGGCACGGAACGCTCGCGCTGGTCGTGGGTGACCGGGCTCGGCCAGGCGGCCCCGGTGCGCGGGTCGACGGGCCGGCCCTGCTGGTCCTGGGGCTGCGGGCCGCCGTACGGCTGCTGCTCGGGCTGCTGCGGGGCGGGCGGCTGCGGTGCGGGCTGCTGCGGGGCGGCGGCCTGCGGGGTGTCGGCCTGCGCGGGCAGGTGCGGCGCGGGCTGGGCCGACGGCTGGGGTGCCTGAGCGCCCTGGGGAGTCTGAGGCGTCTGAGGTACCTGGGGCGGGAGGGGTGTGCCCTGGACCTGCTGCGCGGGCCACTGAGGAGCCTGCCCCTGGGGCTGCTGAGGCGCCTGGGGTGCCTGTGGTGCCGGTGCCTGCGATGCCTGCGGGAATCCGTAGCCGCCCTGCTGCGGCGTCTGCTGCGGGAACCCGTAACCACCCTGCGGCGGTGTCTGCTGCGCGGGAGGAGGGGTCTGCTGCGGGAATCCGTAACCACCCTGCGGGGGCTGGGGCGTTCCGGCCCCGGGGAACCCGTAACCACCGACCGCCTGCCCGTCCGGAGCGGGAGCGGGAGCGGGGGTGGGCGCCGGTGCGGGAGCGGGTGCCGGGGCAGGGGCCGAGGCGGTCCACTGCTGGGCGGGCTGCGGCGCGGCGGGCTGGAAGGCGGGCGGCAGCGGCGGCAGGG
>NZ_JBEXPY010000016.1:0-150330 GCF_040612315.1 Streptomyces sp. NPDC006435 | reverse complement strand
GCCGGCCGGGGGCGCACTGCGGGCCGCCGTGGCAGAGCCCGAGGGGCGCGGGGCCGCCGCCCGGTGCGGCGTCGTGCGGGAAGCCGGTGAACCGGGGGTCGGTGAGGGCGGTGGCCACGTCCGCGTACCGGCTGACCAGCCAGGCGCCCAGGGGCGCGTCGTAGACCAGCGGGTGCTCCTCGCGCAGGACGCGGTACAGCCGGTGCGGGTCGTGCGCCGTTTCGGGGGCGAGCAGGCCGGGGCCGTGGGCCGTGCGGCCGGGGGCCGGGGCGGGTATGCCTTGCGGCGCGTCGGCCTGCATCCGTACCCCCGGGGCTCAGGGCGCCGGTGTGCGGCGCGGTTTCCCACCAGGGGACCACCGGCCCGGACGCGGCGCAGTCGGAGTACGGCCGTCCGGGTGATCCCGGCTCCGGGGCCGTGGCGTGCCGGGGGCGCCGGTGACGGGGCGTCCGGTCGCCGAAGTCGCGGGCGGCGGCGCGCCGTTCGTACCGCCACCGGTGGAACCGCCGTTCCCCTACGGGCACTTCGCGACGGGTCCGGCCGGGCGGGATCCGGCGGACCGGCTCACCGGCGGCGGGCGGGCCGACGGGGCGGGGCGGGCCGGTCCGGCGCGCCGGTGCTCAGGCGGGCGGGCCGGCGGCGGGTACGGAGAGGCGGAAGCTCATCTGCCCGAAGCTCACCTGGTCCCCCTCGCGGACCGGGACCGTGCCGATGACCCGCTGCCCGTTGACGCAGGTGCCGTTGGTCGAGCCGAGGTCGCGCAGCAGCCACCGGCCGTCCCGCACGGTGAGTTCCGCGTGGAGCCGGGAGACGGTCTCGTGGTTGAGCCGCAGGCCGTTGCCCGGGTCGCGGCCGATGAGCAGGGGGTGCGGGCTCGGGGCGGGCAGCAGGAGCTTCGGGAGCCGTTCGGTCTGCCAGACGCGGCGCACCCGGCCGGGGAAGCCGGACACCCCGCCCACCACCCGGAGTATCCGTCGCGACCAGCGGCCCCCGCCCTCCAGGTCGGCGGTGAGCGGCTCCAGGTCCTCGGGGCGCCGGGCGGTGAGGGCCAGTTCCATGCGTCGCATGAAGGTGTCGTGGGACAGCTTGCCCTGTGCGGCGCCGTCTCTGAGTACGCCGAGGACACGGTCGCGCTGGGCGTCGGACAGCCGCACGGGATACGTGTGGGACTCGAAGGGGGACGTCACGGGACCAATTGTCGGCCCGACCGCCCCGGGGTGTCCAGAACGGTCCCGCTTCCCGTCCCGACCTGCGCCCCTGCCTGCGTCCGGACCCGTGTGCCGGGCCGGGAGGGACCGCTCCGGAATTCCCGCGCGGAGTCCGGGGGCGGTTGCTAGTGTCTGCCGCCGCAAGCCGTCGGGCGCCCGCCGGACGGCCCTTCGCCCTTCGAGGAGACCGTGTGCCCCCTGCTCCGCAGGAACTGATCGTCCGCCCGCTCGCCGGTCCGCAGGAGCTCGGACTCTTCCGGCAGCTCACGTACGTGCTCGACCACGAGCTCGCCGACGACCTGGAGAGCGGGCGCCGCCTCCCCGGGTGGATGTGGGTGGCGCTGCGCGGCGACCGCGTGGTGGCGCGGCTCGCGTGGTGGGGCCGGGCCGGGGGTCCTCCGCTGCTGCTCGACTTCTTCGACCTCGACGACACCCTGCCCGAGCCCGAGCGCGGCGAGGTGGGCCTGCGGCTGCTGGAGACGGCGACGGCGGCGGTCGTCCCGGCCGGGACGGAGCGGCCCGAGTACGGGCGGTTCGTCCCGCCGGACTGGCGCGAGGACGCGGCGGTGCGCGAGGTCGTCGAGGCCCGGATGCGGGTGATGGAGCGTTCCGGCGCACGGCTGCTGGTCGAGCGGCTGCGCCTGGAGTGGCGTGCCGGTACGCCGGTCCCGGCCGACGGCGGCCGGCTGCGGTTCCGCCCGGTCGAGGGGCGCGAGGACCTCCTCGCGCTGATGACCCCGGTGATGGAGGGCACCCTCGACGCCCACGGGCAGGCCGACCTGGCGTCCGGGCTCGGCGCCCGCGAGGCGGCCGAGAAGCACTACGACGAGGAACTGGCGGGGTACACGACGCCTCGGGAGTGGTGGCGCGTCGCCGAGCTCCCGGACGGCGAACCGGTCGGGTTCGTGATTCCGGCGCGCAACGCCTACAACCCGATCATCGCCTACATCGGGGTGCTGCCCTCCCGGCGCGGCCACGGCTACATCGACGACATCCTCGCCGAGGGCACCAGGGTGCTGGCCGCGCAGGACGGCGTGGAACGCATCCGGGCCGCCACCGACCTCGGCAACGTCCCGATGGCGAGGTCCTTCGCCCGCCTCGGGTACGTGAACTTCGAGCGCTCCTTCGACATGGTCTGGGACTGAAGGACCGGCCGGGGCGGGGCGCCCCGGGTCACTCCCCCGCCGTCGCGGCGGCCCGGGAGCGCCCGGAGCACTCCGCCAGCCAGTCCAGGCGGAGCCGCTGTTCGGCGGGGATCGTCGCGTCCTCGCCGCGCGGGCCCACGGTGAGCAGCAGGTTGCCGCGGGCGGCGGCGGTGTCGCGGACCAGTGCCTCCAGTTCCTCCCGGCGGAGGAACGCCCCGGGCGATGCGGCGCGGTTGTGGCCGGCGCCGGGGCCGATGTCGCGGACGGTCCCGCGCACGGCCGGCCCGCCGTCCCCGGTTCCGGCGCGGCGCGCCCACCGCTCGTACAGCGTCCCGGCGCCGGGCAGCCGCAGTGCGTGCCGGACCGGCGGGGCCGGTACCGGGTGGTCGACGACGCCGTGCGGGACGGTGAACCGGTGGTAGTCGACGAGACGCCGGGCGTCGATGCGGGTGCCGGGCCAGAAGAGGTCGGTGCGCAGGACGTCGGGCCGGTAGCGGCGGGTCAGTTCGCGCAGCTGGGCACTGGCGTAGTCGGGGTAGGCGCCGCGCGGGACCGCCCGGACGAGGTCGGCCGGGCCTGCGACGGGGCGGCCGTCGAAGGTCCGGTCGAGCCCGACGGAGTAGTGGACGCCGAAGCGCATCCCCTCGGCCCGTACCGCTTCGGCGAACTCGCCGGCCACGTCGCGCCTGGTGTGCCAGCCGGCCCGGTGCGGGTTGCGGATCGCGGAGGGCCAGAGGCAGAAGCCGTCGTGGTGCTTGACGACGAGCATCGCGTAACGGGCTCCCGCCGCCCGGAAGGCGCGGGCCCATCCGGTGGGGTCCCAGGCGTGCAGGGCGTCGTTGAAGTCGCCCCCGAACGCGGCGTACGGGCGGGTGCCGTAGGTCGCGCGGTGGTGGGCCGAGACGGGGCTGCCGGGGAAGCGGAGCGCGTTCTCGTACCACTCGGCGCGCGACGTCCAGCCGAGCGGCGCGCGGCGTCCCGCCAGGGGGAGTTCGTCCGCCGGGACGTGCGACGGGGCCCAGCCCGGCACGGAGGCGGGCGTCCAGTGCACGAGGATTCCCAGTCCGGCCCGGGACCACCAGGAAGCGACCATGGCGCGAAGTATCGATCATTCCGGGGCCGTTCGTAACCCCCGGCCCCGGAAGCGGGTGCGCAGGGCCGGGTGCGCCGGGTCAGTGTGCCGGGCCGGCCGCCTTCTGCGCGTGGATCAGGTCGCGGTACCAGGCGTACGAGTCCTTGGGGGTCCGGCGCAGCGTCTCGTAGTCGATGTGGACCAGGCCGAACCGCTTGCTGGCGCCCTCGATCCACTCGACGTTGTCGGTGAGTGACCAGGTGAAGTAGCCGCGCACGTCGACGCCCGCGTCGATGGCCGTGCGCAGGGCCCGCAGGTGCCCCTCCAGGTAGTCGATGCGGCGGGTGTCCGCGGCGGGCTCGTCGACGGCGCAGCCGTTCTCGGTGATGTAGAGCGGCGGGAGCCGGTCGCCGAAGCGGCCGTGGAGCTGGACGAGGGTCTCGCGCAGTCCGTCGGGCACCACGGGCCAGCCGAAGTCGGTCTTCTCGTAACCCTCTATCTCCCGGATGCCGAAGGGGAGTTCGGCGGGCATCCGGAAGCCGGAGAAGTCCTCCGGGGCGTCCGCGACGGGAGCGCCGACGAGCGTGGGGCTGTAGTAGTTGACGCCGTACCAGTCGAGCCGGGTGGAGATGGTGGACAGGTCGTCCTCGACCGGGCCCGGCATCAGCGCGGCGATGCTCTCGTCGGGGTAGCGGCCGGTGAGGATCGGGTCGGCGAACATCCAGTTGGTGATCGTGTCGTACAGCTCCGCGCCCTGCCGGTCCTCGTCGGAGTCCCCCGCGGTCCAGACGGGGGTGTGCGAGACGGCGACGCCGATGTTGTCCGCGCCCGCTCCGCGCAGGGCGCGCACGGCCAGACCGTGGGCGAGGAGCTGGTGGTGGGCGGCGGGCAGGGCGTCGAAGAGAAGGGCGCGGCCCGGTGCGTGCTCGCCGAGGGCGTAGCCGAGCAGCGTCACCTCGGCCGGTTCGTTGATGGTGATCCACATCGGTACGCGGTCGGCGAGCCGCTCGGCGACGATCCCGGCGTACTCGGCGAAGCGGTAGGCGGTGTCCCGGTTGAGCCAGCCGCCCTCCTCGTCCAGCGGGAGCGGGGTGTCCCAGTGGTAGAGGGTGGGGGCCGGGGTGATGCCGTGGGCGCAGAGTTCGTCGACGAGGCGGTCGTAGAAGTCGAGGCCCTGCGGGTTGACCGCGCCGCTGCCGCCGGGGACCACGCGCGGCCAGCTGACGGAGAACCGGAAGGCGTCGGCGCCCAGGCCCGCCAGCAGGGCCACGTCCTCGCGGTAGTGCTGGTGGAAGCCGGTGCCGCGGGTGGTGTCGGTGCCGTCCTTGATCCGTCCGGGCTGGGCGGCGAAGGCGTCCCAGCCGGAGGGGCCCTTCCCGTCGGTGTCGACCGCGCCCTCGGTCTGGAACGCGGACGCGGAGGCTCCCCAGAGGAAACCGGGCGGGAACGGCGGCACATTCATCTCGGCCTCCACAGCCGTAAGAGCGAGTGCGTATTGAGCAGAATCTGACGGGGCAATGATCAGAACCAGACCTTAACCGCCGGTAACGGGCTCGATCCAGTGTCATGGGCCGGTGATCGCGGCCGTGCGCCCCGGGCCGGGGCGCGGAACGCGAGGACGGCGACGAGACGAGGAGCGTTGCATGCTGTTCGAGGTATGGGCACCGGATGCGGACTCGGTCGGGCTGCGGCTGGCGGGCGGGCTGCGGGCGATGGAGCGGGACGCCGCGCGGGCCGGCTGGTGGACGGTCGAGGCGCAGGCGTCGGACGGGGACCGCTACGGCTTCGTCCTGGACGGGAACGGGGACGCGAGTGGGGACGGGGGCGCCGGGCGGGTGCTTCCCGATCCGCGTTCGCGCCGCCAGCCGGACGGACCGGACGGTGAGAGCGCCGTCGTCGACCACTCCCTGTTCGAGTGGCGCGACGGCTGGACGGGCCGGGGGCTGCCGGGCGCCGTGCTGTACGAGCTGCACATCGGCACGTACACCGCCGAGGGCACCTTCGACGCCGCGGCCGAACGGCTCGGGCACCTCGCCGAACTGGGCGTCACCCATGTGTCGCTGATGCCGGTCTGCCCGTTCCCCGGTACCCACGGATGGGGGTACGAGGGCGTGTCGCTCTGGGCGGTGCACGAGCCGTACGGCGGGCCGGAGGGGCTCAAGCGCTTCGTCGACACCGCGCACGGTCTCGGGCTCGCGGTCGTGCTGGACGTGGTCCACAACCACCTCGGCCCGTCCGGCAACCACCTCCCGGCCTTCGGCCCGTACTTCACCGAGACCCACCACACGCCGTGGGGCGCGGCGGTCAACCTCGACGCCCCCGGCTCGGACGAGGTGCGGGCGTACCTGCTGGGCAGCGCCCTCGCCTGGCTGCGGGACTACCGGCTCGACGGGCTGCGGCTGGACGCGGTCCACGCCCTGGTCGACGGCCGGGCGCTGACCTTCCTGGAGGAGCTGTCCGCGGCGACGGACGCACTGGCGGCCGAGCTCGGCCGGCCGCTCCCGCTGATCGCCGAGTCCGACCTCTGCGACCCGCGGACCACGACCCCGCGCGAGGCCGGCGGCCTCGGCCTGCACGCCCAGTGGAACGACGACTTCCACCACGCGCTGCACACCGCGCTCACCGGTGAGTCCCAGGGCTACTACGCGGACTTCGCCGCCGCCCCGCTGGCCGCCGTCGCCAAGACCGTGACCCGCGCGTTCTTCCACGACGGGACGTACTCCGGTTTCCGCGGCCGGAGCCACGGCCGCCCCGTCGACGTCGTCAGCACCCCGGCCCACCGCTTCGTCGGCTACGCCCAGACCCACGACCAGATCGGCAACCGGGCCCTGGGCGACCGGCTCTCCGCCACCCTCTCCCCCGGGCTGCTGGCCTGCGCCGCGGCGCTCGTGCTGACCGGGCCCTTCACTCCGATGCTGTTCATGGGCGAGGAGTGGGGCGCCCGCACCCCCTGGCAGTTCTTCACCGACCACACCGACCCGGCCCTCGCCGAGGCCGTCCGCGACGGCAGGCGGCGGGAGTTCGCGGCGCACGGCTGGGCGACGGACCAGGTGCCGGACCCGCAGGACCCGGCCACCCGGAACCGTTCCTGTCTGGACTGGGACGAGCCCGCGAAGGAACCGCACGCCCGGCTGCACGCCTGGTACCGCGAACTGATCACCCTGCGCCGCGCCCTGCCTGACCTCTCCGACCCGGACCTGGCCGCGGTGCGCACCGCCCACGACGAGCGGGCGCGCTGGCTGGCGTACCGGCGGGGCGATCTGCGCGTCGCGGTCAACCTCGCCGGGGAGCCGGCCACGATCCCGCTGGGCGGCGGCCGGCGGTGGGGCGGGGCGGGGCGGGTGGTGGCGGCCTGGGACCCGGTGGCGTCCCCGGGCCGCGACGGCCTGCTGCACCTGCCGCCGGAGTCGTGCGTCGTCCTGGCGGACGGCTGAACGGCTGAACGGCACGCGGCCCCGGGGCGCGGGGCGTCCCGGGGCCCGGCCGATCGGCCGGCCTGCCGGTTACTCGACGATCGCCATGTCGCGCGCGGTGGTGTTGAGGCGGCGGCCGCCGTCCTCGGTCACGGTCACGATGTCCTCGATCCGGACCCCGAACCGGCCCGGCAGATAGATGCCGGGCTCCACGGAGAAGCACATCCCGGGCACCAGCGGCCGTTCCTCGCCCTCGATCATGTACGGCGGTTCGTGGGTGGTGACACCGATGCCGTGGCCGGTGCGGTGGATGAAGCGCTCGCCGTAGCCGAACTCGGTGATGACGGCGCGGGCCGCCCGGTCGATCTCCTGACAGGAGACGCCCGGCCGGACCGCCCGGCAGCCCGCCTCCTGCGCCTCCCGCACGATGTCGTGGACCCGCTGCTCCTCGGCGGTGGGTTCGCCGACGTGGACGGTGCGGGAGGTGTCGGAGCCGTAGCCGTGCTTGAGACCGCCGAAGTCGAGCACCACCATGTCGCCCCGCTCGATGGTGCGGTCGCCCGCCTCGTGGTGCGGGTTGGCGCCGTTCGGCCCCGAGCCGACGACGGTGAAGTCGACCTGGGAGTGCCCGAACCGCTTGAGCAGATCGGCCAGTTCAGCGGCGATGTCGGTCTCCTTGCGGCCCGAGAACCGCACCTTGAGGATCTCCTCGTACGTGGCGTCGGCGGCGGCCCCGGCGGCGGCGAGCCGCTCCAGCTCGTGGGCGTCCTTCACCGCGCGCAGCATCGGCAGGGCCTCGGTGAGGGAGACGTACGAGGTGTCCGGCAGCGCCCGCTGCAGCCCGAGCAGGTGCATCGCCCAGGTGTTGTCGCTGACCCCGAACCGGCCCCGGCCGTCGAGCAGCGGGGCGGTGACGGCGTACGGGTCCTTGCCGTCGGTCCAGTCCCGCAGGGTGAGGGCCGGGGCCCCGACGGCGCCCTCGGCGTCCGGGGCCTCCAGCGTCGGGACGACGAGGACCGGGTCCTGACCGGGGGTGAGGACGAGGACGGTGAGGCGTTCGGTGTTCACCGGCCGGTAGCCGGTGAGGTGCACGAGGTCGGGGCCGGGTGCGACCAGCACGCCCGCGAGCCCGGCCTCGGCGGCGGCGTCGGCCGCCCGCTTCATGCGGGCCCGGTAGTCGTCGGCGGTGAACGGCGCGGGCTGGTTCGGACTGGACATGCGGGATCCTCCTGACGGCGCGACACTGCGTACAGCATCCTGCCCGTCCGCGCCGGTCGACGCGAGTGGGCCCCGGGGCGCCCGGAGGCCGGCGGCCGGGCGCGGCCGGTCCCGCGGGGCGGACCGGACGACGAGGTCCGCCCGGTCGCGGCCCCGCTCGACCAGGCGCGCGTTGGCCTCGTCGGAGTCCGCCACCCAGCGTTCGGCGTACGGGCGGGGCTTCCCGAACCGGACGTGCCGCTCGACGAGCCGCCGCACCCGCCGGGCCCGGTCGAGGTCCAGGTACCACGCCTCGTCGAGCAGCGGGCGCACGCCCGCCCAGTGCCCTTCGTCGTGCAGCAGGTAGTTGCCCTCGGTGACGACCAGCGGGACGTCGGGGGGTACGGGGACGGAGCCGGCGACCGGTTCCTCCAGGGCGCGGTCGAAGTCGGGGGCGTACACGGTGGTGCCCGGCCGCGGGGCGCGCAGGCGGGCGAGCAGGGCCGTGTAACCGGCGGCGTCGAAGGTGTCGGGGGCGCCCTTGCGCCCGGCGCGTCCGAGCCGGACCAGTTCGGCACCGGCGAGGTGGAAGCCGTCCATGGGGACGAGGACGGCGAGCCCGTCGAGCGCCTCGACGAGCCGGGCCGCCAGGGTGGACTTGCCGGCTCCGGGCGGCCCCGCGATGCCGAGGACGCGGCGCCGACCGGGGACGGCGAGTCGGCGGGCGCGGGCGGTGAGTCCACCGAAGTCGCTGAGGTCGCTGAGGTCCATGCGGGGCATTGTGCCGCCGCCGGGAGTCGGGCGGGGTGCCGCGAAGAACCACCCCCGTCGAGGGGGGCGTCAGCGGGCCCCCTTGCCCTCCAAGTAGGCGAGCACCGCCAGCACCCGTCGGTGCACCGTGCCGTCGTCGGGTTCCAGGCGGAGCTTGAGGAAGATCGAGCCGATGTGCTTGCTCACCGCCCGTTCCGTCACCACCAGTTCGGCGGCGATGGTGCCGTTCGCCTTGCCCTGCGCCATCAGTTCCAGGACCTGGCGCTCGCGCGGGGTGAGGCTCTGCAGCGGCTCGGCGGACGCCTTGCGGGTCAGCAGTTGCGTCACCACCTCGGGGTCGAGGGCCGTGCCGCCGGCCGCCACCCGGTCGAGCGCCTGGAGGAACTGGTCGACCCGGCCCACCCGGTCCTTCAGCAGGTAGCCGATGCCCTGGGCGCCCCCGGCGAGCAGCTCGGCGGCGTACGTCTCCTCGACGTACTGCGACAGGACCAGGATGGGCAGCTCGGGCAGCTGCTCGCGGGCGGCGATCGCGGCGCGCAGCCCCTCGTCGCGGAAGGTGGGCGGGAGCCGCACGTCGAGCACGGCCGCGTCCGGCCGGTGCTCCAGCAGGGCGGGCAGCACCTCGGGCCCGGTCGCCGCGTCGGCCACCACCTCGTGGCCCGAGCTGGTGAGCAGCAGGATCAGCCCCTCCCGCAGCAACGCGTTGTCCTCCGCGATCACGATCCGCACGGCAGCTCCACCTCGATCCTCGTCGGCCCCCCGGTGGGGCTGTCGATGCGGGTGGTGCCGTCCAGCGCCGCGACGCGCCGCCTGATCCCGACCAGTCCGCTGCCGGCGCGTTCGTCCGCGCCGCCGTGGCCATCGTCGCCGATGGCCACGCGCAGCGTCCCGGCGGGTCGGTCGATGCGCACGGTCGCGGCCGTGGCGCCGCTGTGCTTGCTGATGTTGGTGAGGGCCTCGGCGATCACGAAGTAGGCGGCGGCCTCGATCGCGGCCGGGAGCCGGCGCCCGTCCTCGACGCCGTCGAGTCCGACGGTCACGGGCACGGCGACGTCACCGGCCAACGCCCGTACCGCTCCTGCCAGTCCACGGTCCGTCAGCACGGGCGGGTGGATGCCGCGCACCACGTGCCGCAGTTCCGCGAGGGCCGCGTCCGCGCCGTCCTGCGCCTCGTCGAGCCGGACCCGTGCGGCGGCCGGGTCGCGGTCGAGGAGCTGCTTGGCGAGGCCGATGCGCATCGACAGGGCGACGATCCTGGCCTGGGCCCCGTCGTGCAGGTCCCGTTCGATGCGGCGCAGTTCGGCGCCGTGCGCCTCCACCGCCCCGGCCCGGCTCTCGGTCAGCTGGGCGATCCGCTCGGTGAGCGCGGCGGACGGCGCCGGGGTGAGCAGCGCCCTGGACCAGCTCGCCGACAGATCGGCGAGCACCCCGTGCAGGGGCAGCAGCCAGCCCCGCCGCACCGGCCGCTCCGTGCCGTACTCGTCGGCCGTCCGGCGGTCCAGCAGATGGACGACGGACAGCCCTATCCCGTCCACCAGGAGCCCCACCGGCCACAGCACCATCGTGAGGTAGCCGAGCACGTTCCCGGCGAGGGCCTGGGCCGGCAGCCAGAGCGCGTCGCGCCGGGCCGTCGGGTCGGCGAGCACCCGTCGCACCCGCTCGGTGACCTCGGTGCTGTCCAGCGGCGGGTACGGGGTGGGCGCGAACGGCACGCCGAGCCGTGCCGCCGCCCGGCGGCGCTCGAACTCCGCGACCCCGCGCAGCGCCTTGGCGGCCTCGGGCAGCGCGGGCAGCCCGACGACGACCGCGGCGAACAGCAGGACCGCCACCACCAGGAACGTGCCCACGTAGGCGGCCAGCCCGATCCCGAGCCCGATGAACAGATAGCGCGACGCGTCCCACGAACGCCGGACGGCGACGGTCAGCGGGGCGGGATCAGTACTCATGGCACCTCACGTTACGGCGGTCCGCCCGCGGTCGGAGTGGGGCCCTCTCCCACACCCGTGGTGGAGTCCGCTGCACCCCTTCCGGGGCACGTGCCCCCTCGTCCGGCCCTCGTCCGGCTCGTAGCTTTTTCGCAGGTCAAGAGGTACGTAACGAGGAAGGAACGGGGTCCACGGTGGACACGGTCACAACGGCACGGGCGACCGCGCTGAGTCTGGAGTCGGTGAGCCGGCGCCACGGGCGGCGCGGGGGCGGGGAGGTCGTCGCGCTCGACGGGGTGAGCTGTACGGTCCCGGCCGGGAGCTTCACGGCGGTGGTGGGCCCCTCGGGGTCGGGGAAGAGCACCTTCCTCCAGTGCGCGGCGGGTCTGGACCGTCCGACGTCGGGGACGGTACGGGTGGCGGGCACCGACCTGGGGTCGTTGTCCGAGGCGGCGCTGACCAGGCTGCGCCGGGACCGGATCGGTTTCGTCTTCCAGTCGCACGCCCTGAATCTGGTGCCGTCGCTGACCATCGAGGAGAACGTGGTGCTGCCGCTGGTGCTGGGCGGCGCCGATCCGGCGGACGGGCGGGTGCTGGAGCGGGGCCGGGCGCTGCTGGGCCGGGTCGGTCTGGCGGGCCACGGCGGCCGGGGGCCCGCGACGCTCTCCGGCGGCCAGCAGCAACGGGTCGCGGTGGCACGGGCGTTGGTCACCGAACCCGATGTGATCTTCGCGGACGAGCCGACCGCTTCCCTGGACCCGGAGTCGGCGGCGCTGGTGCTGGATCTGCTGCGGGACGCGGTACGGGCCGAGGGCCGCACGGTCGTGATGGTCACCCACGACCCGGTCGCGGCGGGCCGGGCGGACACCGTGCTGACGATGGACGGCGGCCGGCTGCGATGAACACGAAAATCTCCACGTCCCGCACGGGCGGGCGAAAGGGCCGCGCCGACGCGCGGGGGCGCCGCGCGAAGGCACCGGGGTCCGGGCCCGAGGAACGGCGGCCCGGCGCAGCGGTGCGGCACGGGATGCGGCGGGCCTCGGCGTTCCTGGCCCGCCGCTCGCTGCGGGCCCATCGCCGGGCCTGGACCGCGGTGTTCGTCGCGGCGGCCGCGGCGGCGGCACTGATCGGTGCGTTCGCCCTCGTGCTCGGTTCGCTGCTGTCGGCGCGGCCGCCGGTGGAGCGGTACGCCGCGGCCGACGCCGTGGTGACGGCCGACCAGCGGGTGACGTACACGGCGAAGCCGTGGGGCAGCGAACCGCAGACCGTGAGCGCGTACCTGTCCGAACGGGTGCGTCTGGACCGCTCCGTGGTGGCGCGGGCCGCCGCGGCCGACGGGGTCGCGAAGGCCGTCGCGGACGACTCGGTCCCCCTGGCCGTGGGTGGCGGCACTGCCGGCGGGATGTCGGCCGTCGGCCGGTCCTGGGCGTCCGCCGAGCTCACCCCGTACCGGCTGACGGCCGGGCGGGCGCCGAGGACCGGGAGCGAGGTGGTCGTCGACCGGGCCGTGGCCACCGCCACCGGGAGCGGTCCCGGCAGCCGGGTGACCCTGCGGGCGGACGGGGCCTTTCGGCCGTACACCGTCAGCGGGGTCGCCGACACCGGTCGCCGGGGCGCCTCCCCCGCCGTCTTCCTCACCGAGCGGCGGCTCACCGACCTGGCCGGCCACCCCGGCACGGTCGACGCCGTCGGCATCGTCGCCGAGCGGGGCGTCCCGGCCGGGGCGCTGCGGGAGTCACTGGCCGGGGCACTGCCCGACCGTGCCCGCGGCGACCGCGGGATCCTGGTCCTCACCGGCCCGGAGCGCGGCCGGGCCGAGCACCTCGACGCGCCCGGCGCACGCGCCGAACTGCTGCCCCTGCTCGCCTCCGTCGCGGCGACCGTCCTCATGGTGGCGCTCCTGGTGATCGCCACCACCATCGCCCAGGCCGTGCACCAGCGGTCCGGCGAACTGGTGCTGCTGCGCGCGGTCGGGGCGACGCCCCGGCAGCTCAGGTCCGCCGTCGGCCGCGAGGCGGGCCGGGTGGCCGGGTACGCCGCGCTGCTGGGCGGCGCCGGTGCCCTGCCGCTGGGGCTGGTGATGCGGTCGCTGCTGGCCACGGACGCGCTGCCGTTGCCCGTGCCGGTGTGGCTGCCGGTCGTGGCGGCCGCCACGGGGGCGGCGCTGATCGCCCTGGCCGCCCGCCCGGTGGCACTGCTCGCGGCCCGGTCCGTCACCCGGGTGCGGCCCGCCGACGCGCCCGGCGCGGCACGGGCGGCCGAACCGGCCGAGCCGGGCCGGTTCCGCACGGTCGCCGGGGCGGTGCTGGCGGTGGCCGGGGTCGGTTCGGCCGGTGCGGCGACGGCGCAGGGCGGGCAGGCGGCGGCGGTGGCCGCCTCGGGCGCGGCGACCTCGCTGATCATCGCGGTGGCGCTGCTCGGCCCGTGGATCGCCCGGGGCGCGACGCGGGTGCTGGGGGCGCCGGTGCGGCGGCTCGGCGGGGCCTCCGGTTTTCTGGCCGCCAGGTCCGCCGCCGCGCACCACCGGCGCCTGGGGGCGGCGATCACCCCGGTCGTGCTGGTCGTCGCCTTCGTCTGCGTGCAGCTGGCGGCGGGTTCGACGCTGGAGCGGGCCGCCGGCCGGGAGGCCGCCGCCGCGCTCCGGGCCGATCTGGTGGCGACCGGGCCGGGTGGGCTGCCCGCCGACGCGGTACGCGCGGTGCGCGGGGTTCCCGGGGTGGCCGCGGCGACCGGTGTGCTGCGGTCCACCGTCGTCCTCGCCCGTCGCGAGCTGGGCGATCCGGTGCTGGACCGGCTGCCCGTGCTGGGCGTGACGGCGGACCGGCTGTCCGGCACCCTCGACCCGGGCGTCACCGCGGGCGACCTGGCGGAGCTGAGGGGCCGCGGCACGGTCGCGGTCGGCGAGGACCGGGCCGCCGACCTGGACATCGGCACCGGCGACACGGTGGAGCTCCGCCTCGGCGACGGGGCCCGGGTCCGGCTTCGGGTGGTGGCGCTCTACGAACGGGCCCTGGGGCTGGGCGAGTTCATGCTGCCGCGCGAGCTTCTGGCCGAGCACGTCTCGGCCCCGTACGACCAGCAGGTCCTGATCCGCTCGGCGGACGGCGGCACGGTACCGGTCCCGGCGTTGCGGCGCGCGCTCGCCCCGTACGCGGGGGCGCGGGTCGGTGCCGCGACGGCGGACGACGTACGGATCGCCCCGCCGGCGTCGGACGGGGACGACGCCCTGGTCGTCATCGGTGTCGGGGTGATCGGCGGCTTCGCGCTGCTCGCCGTGGTCAGCACCCTGTCCCTGATCTCGGTGGGCCGCCGTCCGGAGCTGCGCCTGCTGCGCGTGATCGGCGCGGGCCGCCGCCAGGTGCGGCGGATGCTGGTCCTGGAGACCGGTCTGGTGGCGGTGGCGGGCCTGGCCGTCGGCACGCTGGTCGCGGCGGTCCCGCTGATGGCGTTCGCGGTGTCGACGACCGGTTCGGTGCCGTATCTGCCACCGGCGCACTACGGGGTGCTGGCGCTGGCCGTGACGGTGGCGGCGGGGCTGGGCACGATGTGGCCGGGCACGGCCGGGGGCCGGTACGCCCGCCGGTGAGCCCACGACCGGTTCGGCTCCGGGGCCCGGCCCGCGGCGGGTGCCCCGGGGCCGAACCGGGTCACGAGGACGCGGGCAGCGGCAGCGCGGCCTCCCGGCCCGCGGCCGAGGCCAGCGCGTCGAGGACCGGGGCGATCAGCGGATGCCCCTCCGCCCCGTGCCGCACCGCGGCGAAGACCCGGCGGGTCGGCGCGCTGCCCTGCACCGGCCGCACCACCACCCCCGTCAGTTCCATCCCCCGCAGCGCCGACCGCGGCACCAGCGCCACCCCGGCCCCCGCCCCGGCCAGCGCGACCACCGCCCGGAAGTCGTCCGAGGAGTGCTCCATCCTCGGCTGGAACCCGGCGAACTCGCAGGACAGCACCACCACGTCGTGGCAGGGGTTGCCCGGGTACGGGCCGATCCACGAGTCCTTCTCCAGGTCTGCGATCGCCACCTGCTCCCGGCCGGCCAGCCGGTGCCCCACCGGCAGCACCGCGTCGAACGGCTCGGAGTACAGCGGTACCCGGGTCAGCCGCAGGTCGTCCTCGCCCGGCGCACCCCGGTACTCCACCGCGACCGCCACGTCGACCTGCCGGTCGAGCACCATCGGCACGCTCGCGTCGCCCTCCGCGTCCTGGACCCGGACCCGGATGCCGGGTGCGGTGAGTGTCAGTTCGGCGATCGCGGGGGCGAGGACCAGGCCGATGCCGGTGGCGAACGCGGCGACGGTGACCGTACCGGCGTCCCCCGATCCGTATGCGGCGAGTTCCGCCTCGGCCCGCTCCAGCTGGGCCAGCACCGCGTTGGTGTGGGTCAGCAGGATGTCCCCGGCGGGGGTGAGCCGGGCGCCGCGCGCGCCGCGCTCGACCAGCCGGTGCCCGGTCTCCTGCTCCAGCGCGGCGAGCTGCTGGGAGACCGCGGAGGGGGTGAGGTACAGGGCGGCGGCTGCGGCCGTCACCGTGCGATGGTCCGCCACCGCACGCAGGACGCGCAGCCGCCGTGAATCGATCATGTCCCCATTGTCCCAGGTCACGGAGGTGACCCGGCCGCCCGGCCGAGACCTCGGGCGGATGGGCGGACGGGGCGCCCGGACAGCGGCCCCGTCCGCCCCGTCACTGTTCCCCGAGTGCCGCGCGCGCGTCGATGAACGCGTCCACGGCCCGGTTCACGTCCTCGGTGGAGTGGGCGGCGGAGAGCTGGACGCGGATGCGGGCCGCGCCCTGCGGGACGACCGGGTACGAGAACCCGATCACGTACACCCCGCGCTCCAGGAGCAGCTCCGCCATCCGGCCGGCCTTCGCCGCGTCCCCGATCATGACGGGGGCGATGGCGTGGTCGCCGGGCAGGACGTCGAAGCCCTCCGCGGTCATCCGGGTGCGGAAGAGCTCGGTGTTGGCGTTGAGCCGCTCGCGCAGGTCGCCGGCCGCCTCCAGCAGGTCGAGGACCTTGAGCGAGGCCGCCGCGATGACCGGGGCGAGGGAGTTGGAGAAGAGGTACGGGCGGGAGCGCTGGCGCAGTAGCGCGACGATCTCGGCGCGGGCCGCGACGTAGCCGCCGGACGCGCCGCCGAGCGCCTTGCCGAGGGTGCCGGTGATGATGTCGACGCGGTCCATCACGTCGTGCAGTTCCGGGGTGCCGCGGCCGCCGGGGCCGACGAAGCCGACCGCGTGCGAGTCGTCGACCATGACCATGGCGTCGTGGCGCTCGGCGAGGTCGCAGATCTCGCGCAGCGGGGCGACGTAGCCGTCCATGGAGAAGACGCCGTCGGTGACGACGAGCCGGCGCCGGGCGCCGGACGCCTCCTTGAGCTGCTTCTCCAGGTCCGCCATGTCGCGGTTGGCGTAGCGATAGCGCTGGGCCTTGGACAGCCGGATGCCGTCGATGATGGAGGCGTGGTTGAGGGCGTCGGAGATGACCGCGTCCTCCGGGCCGAGGAGGGTCTCGAAGACACCGCCGTTGGCGTCGAAGCAGGAGGAGTAGAGGATCGTGTCCTCCTGGCCGAGGAACGTGGAGAGCCGCTGCTCCAGCTCCTTGTGGACCTCCTGGGTGCCGCAGATGAAGCGGACCGAGGCCATGCCGTAGCCCCAGCGGTCCAGCGCCTCGTGGGCGGCGGCGATCACCTCGGGGTGGTCGGCGAGGCCCAGGTAGTTGTTGGCGCAGAAGTTGAGCACCTCACCGGGGCGTCCGCCCGCGGTGACGGCGACGGACGCGGACTGCGGGGTGCCGATCACCCGCTCGGGCTTGTGCAGTCCGGCGGCCTCGATCTCCTCGAGGGTGGTGCGCAGGTCGTCGCGTACGGAGTCGAACATGAGGGGTGTCTCCCAGCTGTCTACGGTGGCGTCGTCCGGTCCGGGGGCGGTCGGCCGGTCCGAGGGCGTCGGCCCGGTCCGAGGGGTGTCGGTCAGGAGGTCCAGTCGAGGATGATCTTGCCGCTGCGGCCGCTCGCCGCGTCGTCGAAGGCCGCGTCGAAGTCGCGGTAGTCGTAGCGGCCGGTGATCACGGGGGTGAGGTCGAGGCCGCCCTCCAGGAGCACGGACATGGCGTACCAGGTCTCGTACATCTCGCGGCCGTAGATGCCCTTGATGGTGATCATCGAGGTCACGATCCTGGACCAGTCCACCGCGAACTCCTCGGACGGCAGTCCGAGCATGGCGATGCGTCCGCCGTGCGTCATGTTCGCGATCATGTCGCGCATGGCCTCGGGCCGGCCGGACATCTCCAGGCCGATGTCGAAGCCCTCGCGCAGGCCGAGGCGCCGCTGCCCCTCGGCGATGGTCTCCTCGGCGACGTTCAGGGCGAGGTTGGCCCCGACCTTGCGGGCCAGTTCCAGCCGGGCCTCGCTGATGTCGGTGATGACGACGTTGCGGGCACCCGCGTGCCGGGCGACGGCGGCGGCCATGATGCCGATCGGACCGGCGCCGGTGATCAGCACGTCCTCGCCGACCAGCGGGAACGACAGCGCGGTGTGGACGGCGTTGCCGAACGGGTCGAAGATCGCGGCGACGTCGAGGTCGACGGGGGTGCGGTGCACCCAGACGTTGGACGCGGGCAGGGCGACGTACTCGGCGAACGCCCCGTCCCGGCCGACGCCGAGGCCGAGCGTGGCGCGGCACAGGTGGCGGCGGCCGGCCAGGCAGTTGCGGCACTTCCCGCACACCAGGTGGCCCTCGCCGCTGACCAGGTCGCCGACGTTGATGTCGACGACGTCGGCGCCGGTCGCCGCGACCTCGCCGACGAACTCGTGTCCGAGGACGAGCGGGGTGCGCACGGTCTGCTGCGCCCAGCCGTCGTAGTTGCGGATGTGCAGGTCGGTGCCGCAGATGCCGGTGCGGAGCACCTTGATCAGCACGTCCGAGGGGCCGATCTCCGGCTCGGGCACGTCCATGAGCCAGAGTCCGGGCTCGGCCTTCTGCTTCACGAGTGCCTTCACGGCGGTGGCTCCCTGCGCTGGTACGGCGTTGAGTGCCCCGGGCCGGAGGCGGCCTTGAGCGAGCCTGCGGCCCGGGGAGGAATGAGAGGGACGGGTTCCATGGCAGCGCGCGTCGATCGGCTGCCGCGCACCATCCTCCGCCGTCACGGAGAAATCTGCCGCACCCCGCGCCACAGGTCCATCGAGGTTTTCTTAAACGCGCCCGCAGCTCCGCTTCATGCCCCTGTCCGGTGCACACCCCCCGTCCGGTATCCGGACGGTCCGGCTCATACCTTCAGGTAGGGCCCCAGGAAGCGGGCCCGGCCGTCCTCGACCCGGTAGAGGAATATCCCCTCCTCGAACCGCAGCTGGCGGTCGGGGCGGAAGGACACGGTCCGGGTGATGCCCTTGTGGGTGGTCAGGAAGAGGCGTTGCCCGATGCCTTCGCGTTCCGCCCCGGTGGCGCTGGTGGCGCGGGCCGCGCGGGCGATCAGCCCGACCGCGTCGTACGCCTCGGCGGCCCAGCGGGCGGGCGGTGCCCCGAACCGCTTCCGGTACGCGGCGGTGAACGCCTTCGCGGCCGGGAGCGCCGTCGGGTCGCTGTACGCCTGGGCGAACACCCATCCCTCGGCGGCCTTCCCCGCGCCGTCGAGGAAGGCGGGCGCCAGGACGGACCCGGTGGAGACCCGGCTGCCGGTGAACCCGGCGGCGGCCAGGGCCACCGCGCAGCGGGCGCCCCGGCTCGGGGACGTCGAGGCGAGGACGACGGCGTCCGCGCCCCCGGCGACCACCGCGCGGGCCACCGGGCCGAAGTCGTCGGTGTCCGCCGCGACCCGGTGCTCGGTCACCTTCGAGCCCTCGGGCGGGGCCTCCCGGAAGGTTTTCGTGATCACCCAGGCACCCTCGGGGTCGGCGCCGTCCTCGACGATCGCCGGCCGCCGGGCCGGGCGGACCTGGGACAGATAGCGCAGGATGCCGGTGTCCAGTACGTCGTCGAAGGGGCTGAGCACGCAGAGGGTCTCGACGGCCCCCATCCTGGCGGTGGTGGACCGGGCCGAGACGACGGCCTGGGCGAGGTCGGTCCGCTCGTAGCGCTCGACGACGGCTTCGGCGACGACGTTCCCGGTGGGGCCGACGACGGCCAGCACCTTCGGGTCGGCGGCCAGCCGGTCGGCGACGCGCAGGGCGCGGGCGGGGTCCCCTGCGTCGTCCTCGGCGCGCAGGGCGAGCCGGAAGGTGATGCCGGCGCGGGCGTTGTGGTCGTCGACGGCGAGCTGCATGCCGCGCCGGTGCGCCAGGCCGACCGCCCGGCCGGGGCCGGTGAGGTCGGCGTGCAGGCCGATGGTGTGGACGGGGAGGGCGCGGCGGGGCTCCGTCTCCCCCTCGGTCCCTCGCCCCGCCAGCCAGGCCGCCGTTCCGCCGCCCGCCAGCAGGACCGCGCCGGCGGCCGACGCGGTGAGCAGACGGCGCCGTGAGAGTCGGGGCGGGTCGGGGTCCTCGACGACCGTCGGGGGTTCGGGGACGGGGAGCGCGAGGGCGGTGGCGGAGCGTTCGGCGATCAGGGCGGAAAGCCCCGGCGGCGGCGTCCAGGAGGAGTCGGGGGCGTGTCCGGTGCCGCCGAGCCGTTCCTCGACCTGGCGTGCGGTGGGCCGGTCCGCCGGGTCCTTGGCGAGGCAGGCCTCGACGAGCGGGAACAGTTCGGGCGGCAGGCCGCGCAGGTCCGGTGGCTCGTTCACGGTGCGGAACAGCACGGACGCGGCCCCGTCGTCGCCGAAGGGACGCCGCCCGGTCGCCGCGTGCACCAGGACGCAGCCCAGCGAGAAGACGTCGCAGGCCGGTCCGAGCGGTCCCGCCGACGCCTGCTCGGGGGCGAGGTAGCCGGGGGTGCCGATCACGGCGTCGGTCGCGGTGAGGGCGGTGGCGCCCTCGTGGCGCGCGATGCCGAAGTCGATGAGCCGGGGCCCGTCGAGCGCGAGGAGGATGTTGCCGGGCTTGACGTCGCGGTGGACGAGCCCGGCCCCGTGCACGGCGACGAGGGCGCCGGCCAGCCGGGCGCCGAGGGCCCGGACGGTCGTGACCGGCAGCGGCCCCTCGGCGGCGACGACCTCGGCCAGCGAGGGGCCGGGGACGAACCCGGTGGCGAGCCAGGGTTCACGGGCCTCGGCGTCGGCGCCCGTCACCGGGACCACCCAGGGCCCGGTGACCCGGCGGGCGGCCTCGGCCTCGCGCCGGAACCTGGCCCGGAAGCCGGGGTCGGTGGCGTGCTCGGCGCGGATCACCTTCACCGCGGCCAGCGCCCCGCCGGGGGAACGGGCCAGGTAGACCACGCCCATGCCGCCCGCGCCGAGCCGCACCAGGGTCCGGTACTCGCCGACGGTCCGGGGGTCGTCCGGGGTGAGTGGTCGCATGCCCGGTCAGTTCTCGGTCTGGGGAGCCGGGCCGAGGTAGCGGAACGCGCCGTCGCGGACTCCGTGGAGGTGGGCGGTGATCCCCTTGAGCCGGTAGTCCTCGCCGAAGGCGTAGTCGCGGGAGACGCCCTGGTACGAGGAGGTGGCGATCTTCTTGACGAGGGCGGTCCGGGCGGGGGGCCGGTTCCTCCGGGCGAGGGCGGTGACGGCGGCGAGGACCAGCCCGGCCGCGTCGTACGCCTCGGCGGCCCAGAGGGCGGGGGCGCCGCCGTACTTCTTGCGGTGCGCCGCGGCGAACTCCTTCACGGCGGGAGCCGTCGCACCGACGCAGGGCGAGACGAACTCCCAGCCCTCGGCGGCGGCCCCGGCGTCCGCCAGGAAGCGGGGGCCCATGGCCGTGTGCATGGCCATGCGGGGGCCCTTGTAGGGAGTGGCGGCGAGCGCCCGCGCGGCGCGGGCGGCCCCGGCCTGGTCCCCGGCGTGGAAGAGCGCGTCGCTGCGGTTCGCGAGCAGGTCGTCGACGACCGGGGCGAGGTCGCGGGTGCCGGCGGGCACCACGCGCGGATAGGTGGTCCCGTTGGTGGTGGTGCCGATGATCCGGTTCAGGAAGTAGCCCGCCTGGTACGCGGACTGGCCGCCGGCCCGGTCGAGGAGCACCCCGAGCCGTTGCACGTCGGGCCGGAGCACCAGCCGGTTGCGGATCGGGTACGCCAGCGCGGCGTCGGAGGGGACCGCCTGGAAGAAGGACCTCATGGACCGTACGGCGAAGGTGAGTTGCTGGGACGACACGGTGACGATCGGCAGCATCGCCTCGTCGTAGGTTCCGAGCACCGCGGTGGTGACGGGGTCGTCGGTGGGGCCGACGACGGCGAGCACGTCGCGGTCCCGGGTGAACCGCTCGGCGGCGCGCTTGCCCTCGGCGGCCGTGCCCCGGTCGTCGATCACCTTCACCCGCAGCGTGAACGGCTTGTCCGTACGGGAGTTGAACCGGTCGACCGCGAGCCGCACCCCGCGTTCCTGGGCCCGTCCGACCGCCGCCCGGGGTCCGGACAGGTCGGCCTGCACGCCGATGGTCCAGGTCCGGGGGCCGTCCCCGCCGGATCCGGCGGTGTCGTCGTCGCGCAGCCACTCGCGTACGGCGAAGGCACCACCGCCCGCGACGGCCACCGCTCCGGCCCCCGCGAGGAGGAGCAGCCTGCGCCGGGAGGGGGCCGGGACGACGGTGTCCGCGGCGACCTGGGTGGCGTCGATGCCGGGCAGGGCGAGGATCTCGGCGGACCGGTCGGCGATCAGCCGTACGACGTCCTCGGGCAGCCAGTCGATCGAGCCGTCCGGGGCGTCCTCGGCGATCCGCTCGTCGAGTGCGGCGGCGGTGGGGCGGGCGGCCGGTTCCTTGTCGAGCATGGCGCCGAGCAGGGCGCCCAGTTCGGGGTCGTCGATGCCGTCGAGATCCGGTGCGTCGTGGACGGTGCGGTAGAGCAGGGCGTCCACGGCGCCGCTCCCGAAGGGCGGCCGTCCGGTCGCGGCGTACGCGAGGAGGCAGCCGAGCGAGAAGACGTCACCGGCCGGGCCGACGGCGGCGGCGCCCTCGGTGGCCTGTTCGGGGGCGAGGAAGCCGGGGGTTCCCACCACCAGGTCCGTCGCGGTCAGCGCGGTGGCGTCGGTGATCCGTGCGACGCCGAAGTCGATCAGCCTCGGCCCGTCGGCGCCGAGCAGGACGTTGCCGGGTTTGACGTCGCGGTGGACGAGCCCGGCCGTGTGCACCGCCGCCAGGGCGCGGGCCAGCAGCCGGCCGAGGACCCGGACGCTCCGTGCGGGCAGCGGGCCGCACCGGGCGACCGCTTCGGACAGTGCGGGCCCGGGCACGAACTCGGTGGCCAGCCAGGGGCGTTCGTCCTCCGTGCCGGAGCCGGTCACCCGTACCGCCCAGGGGCTGTCCACCCGGCGCGCGGCCTCGGCCTCGCGGTGGAAGCGGGCCCGGAAGTCGGCGTCCCCCGCGTGTTCGGGCAGGATCACCTTGACGGCGGCCAGCGCCCCGTCGGCGGTCCTGCCGAGGTAGACGGCACCCATGCCGCCGGCGCCGAGGCGCCCCAGCAGCCGGTGTCCGCCGATCCATGACGGGTCCGAGGCCCGCAGCTCCTCCATGCGCCCTCAGCCCTTCTTCTTCCCGACGGCCTGGTGGAGCCGTATCAGCATGGTGCCCTGTGCCTGGGAGCTGAGATCGGTGACCTCTTTGTCCGTCCATCCCTTGGCGCCCTTGGCGGTCACGGCGAAGGTGAACCGGAGGATCTGGTCCTGCTCCCAGAAGTACGGGTGGGGGCCGCCGAGTTCGTTGCTGCGGTACTCGCCGGATTCCATCAGCGAGTCCTCGGAGTTGATCTGGTTGGCCTCGCCCCGGCCCAGGGCTCCCGCGCCGAGTCCGCCGATGAACTCGCCCTGGCGCAACTGCTGCGTCGGGCAGCGCATCGTCTCCTCGATCGATTCGGCCATCTCCCACCGCGCGCCGTCGTCCGTGCGGTGGACGGTCACGATCGCGGCCAGCCGCAGCGGCCCCTTGCCCTTGGCGGCGGGCACCTCGAAGGAGCGGGTGAGGGTGGCGAGGACGCCGCGGCCCGGATCGCCCTGCTGCCACACGCAGTCGTCGCCGAGCACCGGCCAGGAGTCCGGGCCGCTCTCGTACGGGGTGCGCGCGACGACCCCGGGGCCGAAGCTCTCGGGGTCCGCGATGACCTGCCCGATGAGGTCGAGGGCGGCTTTCCGTGTGGTGGGCAGCCGCGCCGGGTCGGCGTCGATGACGGGTTCGGCCGTGGCGCCGGACGACCCCTTCGCGGTGGCGGTGGCCTTCGAGGCGCCCGGCCGCTTCTTCGCCGCGTCCCCGTCCCCTCCGTCGCCCCCGCCGCACGCGGTCGCCAGCAGCAGCGGTACCGCCACCAGGACTCCGTACCCGCGCCACCCGCGTATCGGCCCGCCGCGCACCACGATCGACCACCCCCGTATCCCGAAGTCGCGTCGATCCTATGAGTACGGAAGAGGGGCTGCCGGTTCCCGGGGAAACTATTGCGCCAACAAGACGTCCGGGATTCCCGGACGGACGCCGGTGTCGGTGACGAACCGACAAATCGGTTTCACTCCAACGGAGTTGCCGTCACCGAACCGGCGTACCGAGGTGTCGTCCGGGCTACTTCCCCTCGGCCCCCTCGGGCTCCGGGTCGGTGGACAGCCGGGCGTGCAGGTGCTCGTCGTGGTACTTGCCGTCACCGAAGACATGGGAGTCGCGCAGGGTGCCCTCGGGGAGGTAGCCGCAGCGGTCGGCCACCCGGCAGGACGCCTCGTTGCCGACGGCGTGGGCGATCTCGATGCGGCGGGCGTCGGCCGTCGCGAAGCCCCAGCTCGTCACCGCCCGGGTTCCCCGGGTCGCCAGGCCCCGTCCGCGGGCGGCCGGCAGCAGCCAGTAGCCGATCATCGCCAGCCCGTCCTCGCGGTCGACCCAGCGCAGGTTGACGCCGCCCAGCAGGGTGCCGTCGGTGGCGTCCAGGGCGACGAAGGGGGCGGCCGCGCCGCGTTCCCACACTCCGTCGCGCGCCTCCACCCACGCGCGGGCCGCGTCCCGGTCGGCGACCGCGATGGGGTTCCAGAGGGCGATGTCCGGGTCCGTCCCGGCGGCCACCAGGCCGTCCAGCAGGGCTTCCGATCCGGCGTCCTCCCGGGTCCAGGGGCGCAGCACCACGTCTCCCAGATCGAGGGTGGTGCGAATGAAGGTCTTGCGGTCGACGGGGCCGGGGTTCTGGGCGGCCTGCGGGGTGGAGGAAGTGCTCATGGCACTCTTTGTAATGGAACGGCAAAGCTCTGGCCAATGATTTTTTCGGACCGGCGGTCCGTCCCGGGCGGCACCGCGCCGCACACCGAAGTCGGCACCGGTGCGCGGTGCGGCGGGTCCCACGGGTCACATGCCGGACGGCGGGGTCAGGAGAGCGCCAGCTCCGTCACGTCGCCCGCCTCCAGGACCCAGGTCGCGCTGAGGCCGCCCTCCTTCACCCGGGCGTCGCCGTCGCCCTTGAGGACGCCGATGCGCTTGCCCGACAGGGCGATCTGGATGGCCTGGTCGTACTCGTGCACCCAGGTCGCACCGAGGCCGCCCTCCTTGACGTGAACCTTTCCGTCGTCCTTGAGGACGCCGATGCGGTCGCCGGACAGTTCGAGCTGGATGACGTCGTCGGCCTCCCGCACCCACGAGGCGCTGAGGCCGCCCTCCTTCACCCAGGCGACGCCGTTGCCGGCGAGGACGCCGATGCGGTTCCCGGCCAGGTCGATGCCGATGGCGTTGTCGGACTCCCTGACCCAGGAGGCGCTGAGGCCGCCCTCCTTCACCCACGCCACTCCGTCACCGGTGAGGACACCGATGCGGTTGCCGGACAGCTCCAGCTCCTTGACCTTGACGGACTCCTTGACCCAGGTCGCGCTGAGACCGCCCTCCTTCACATAGGCGTCGCCGTTGTCCTTGAGGACGCCGATGCGGTCGCCCGACAGCGCGATCTGCTTGACGTCCGTGGCCTCCTTGACCCAGGTCGCGCTGAGGCCGCCCTCCTTCACCCACGCCACTCCGTCACCGGTGAGGACACCGATGCGGTTGCCGGACAGGGCGATCTGCTTGACGTTCCCGGACTCCTTGACCCAGGTGGCGCTGAGACCGCCCTCCTTCACGTAGGCATCGCCGTTGACGCGCAGGGTGCCGATGCGGTTGCCGCCGTCGCCGGAGACCGTGCCGGGCGCCGCGCCCGCCGTGGCCGCACCGGCGAGACCGGTCAGGGCCAGGACGGCCGTCGCCACGGAGAGAGTCTTGAGGTTCAACGGAGTAACTCCTCTGCTCGGATGACCCCTTGGGCCCGTCGAGCGGTGCCCTCGGGGGAATCGATCGATCCGAAGACGACCAACGACCGACGGGGCGGCCGGTGCGTGAGCCATTGAGGTGAGCCCGGCGCACTCGGCAGGGCCCGCCGCGCGGAGTGCGCCGTCAGGCAACGGTGTCGGGCAGGCAGAGACCGATGGGGGGAGGTGGCGTGAACGGCGGTGCGGCGAGGCCCTGCACGGTGCGCCGACCGGACCCCGCACGGCGTCAGTGCGACACGTCCAGCTCGGCCCGGACCGTCTTGCCCGGGGGATTGCGGTCCAGCACCGCCCATCGGTCGGCCAGCGCGTCGACCAGGACGAGTCCGCGCCCGCCCTCCGAGCCGGGCGGCGGTGCCACCAGCTCCGTCGGTCCCGGGGGCCGCGACTCGCCCCGGGTGTCGCTGACCTCGATCCGCAGTACGCCCCGTCCGCCTCCGATGCCCGGCGAGTGGCCGAGCCGCAGCTCGAAGTCCCGCCCCGGCACCCGACCGTGCGTCACCGCGTTGGTGACCAGCTCGGCGACGATCAGCTCCGCCGTCTCCGAAGCGTCACTGCCGTACGGGATGCCCCAGTCGTGCAGCACGTGCAGGGCGAGGTGGCGGGCGAGCCTGGCGCCGCGCGGTGTGGAGCTGAAGCGCTGCACGAACACACGTACGGTGACCGGTGGTTGGGGGGTGGCGAGTGCTTCCATGCCCTCACCGTGGCGGCCGGAACCCCATGGGACCAGCAGCAGAACCCGTACGCTCGGTCAGCGTACGGGTACGGACGGTGGACAGTAGGGGTAACGGTCCGTGACGATGGGCGAGTTGTCTGCCGGTAGAGGCACGGAGCGCGGCGAGTACGGAGGTGGCCGGACATGACGGACGGCGTGGGCACGACGGGCGGAGCGGCGAGGTCGGGCGGGGAGCCCGAACCCACGGAGAGCCTGAGGACGTTCGGGGAGATCGTCAAGGTCTTCCGCAAACGGGCGCTGTTGACCCAGGAGCAGTTCGCGCCGCTGGTGCAGTACTCGGTGCCGACCGTCGCCTCGATCGAACAGGGCCGCAGGTTCCCGCCGTTGCCCTTCGTCGAGCGCTCCGAGGCCGTGCTGGACGCGTTCGGGACCATCAGGGCGGCGGCAAAGCATCTGTCCCGGCGGCCGGGGATCGCGAGCTGGTTCCAGCAGTGGGCGAAGCTGGAGACCGAGGCGATCAGCCTGTTCACGTACGAATGCCGGTTGATCCCGGGCCTGTTGCAGTCGGAGGCGTACGCGCGGACGCTGTTCCTCAACCAGCTCCCGGTGCTCGACGACGAGCAGATCGAGCGGCAGCTCGCGGCCCGGATGGACCGCCAGCAACTGCTGCGGGAGCGGCTCAACACCACCTACAGCTTCATCCTCGAAGAACACCTCTTCCTGCGGCGCACCGGCGGCTCACAGGTCACCCGGGAGGCCATCGACCACGTGCTCGAACTCGCCGAGCTCCGCAACGTCGAGCTTCAGATCATGCCGCAGGTCCGCGAGAGCCACGCCGGGCTGCACGGGCCGATCCAGTTGCTGGAGACGCCGGAGCACAAGTGGCTCGGCTACAGCGAGGGTCAGATGTCCGGCCAGCTCCATGCCGACCCCGCTGTGGTCAGCGTGCTCCAGATGCGGTATGCCAGGATGCGTTCGCAGGCTCACACCCCCGAGGACTCCGTGGGTCTGTTGCAGCGGATGCGAGGAGCGCTATGAGCACCACAACAGACCTGTCCTGGTTCAAGAGCAGCTACAGCAGCGGTGACGGCGACTCCTGCGTCGAAGTCGCCCTCTCCTGGCACAAGTCCAGCTACAGCAGCGGGTCCGGCGACGACTGCGTGGAGGTCGCCGCCTGCCCCACCACCGTCCACGTCCGGGACTCCAAGGTCGAGCAGGGCCCGCAGCTCGCCCTCTCCCCCGCCGCCTGGACCGGCTTCGTCACGTACGCGGTGGGCACCGCGCGCGTCTGACGCACCGTGCCGCGTACCGGAGCGATTCCGGTACGCGGTACGGCCGTTCGGCGGGGCGCGCGGGGAGGCGCGCGCCTTGATAGCGTCGCTCCCGCGATCGCGGTTCCCGCCTCCCGCCGGGGTCGTCGCCGTGCGTCGTACGGCCCGCCCCGAGGGGCACGGGGGGTTCCGCGGCAAGGACGAAGAGGGCCCGACGCATGAGTCTCGCGCAGTTGCACTACACCTCTGCCGCTGCCGCCTCCGCGGACGACGACGGGGGCGGGGGCGGCGCGCGCTTCACCGCGGTCAGTGCCGGACTGCCCACGCAGGTGCTGGCCGAGGCCGAGCAACTCCTTCGCTACGAGCCGCCCGCCGACGCCCCGCACCGGCCGACCCCCGACCAACTCCGTTCCCTCCCCGAGGCGTTCAGCTTCGGGGCCCTGCCGGACGGCGGGCACCTGCTGTCCCGCGCGGTGGCGTTCGCCGGGCACGGCTCCCTCGGGTTCCACGCGCACGCGGTGCACCTGCCGGCCGGTACGCGGCTGCCGGGCGGCGTTCTGCCGATCACCGCCTGGCGGTCGCCGAACTGGGCCTCCTCCCCACCGGAGGGCGGCACCCCCGACCGGATATCCGCGCTGCCCGCCTCCGCCGCCTTCGGTCCCGGGGCACTGAACGACTTCGCGGTCTCCCGGAGCCCCTGGCTGGCGGCGGTCTTCGCCGATCTGCGCCGGGTGTGCGAGGACCCGGCGGCGGGGCGCCTGGTGCTGGTGGAGCGGCACAGCGCCGATGTGGCCAGGTGGATCGCCCTCGCCTCGGCCGTGCTCCCGCCGGACGACGCGCACCGGCTGACGTTCACGACGTACACCCGCCGTCCGGCGCGTTCCCCGTACCGGATCATCGGTGTGCTCCCGCAGGACGCCCCTCCGGCGGACGGCCCCGACGACCCGGGGGCCGGGCCGCTGCGGGTGCACGACTGCACGGGCGCCCGGCCCGGGGAGCCGGTGGACGACGCCTGGGCCGAGACCTGCGCCCGGATCTGGCGGAACCGGTCCCCCGAGCTGTTCCGGGCGGCGGCCGAACTGCCCGGCGGGCCGTTCGCCGCCGGGCCGCTCGCCGTGACGGCGCTCTGCGCGGACGTTCCGCTCGGGCCCGGTGAGCGGGCCGCGGCGGCCGAGTGGGCCGCCGAGCGGCCGTACGCCCTGGACGAGGAGCGCACCCACCGGCTCACCGACGCGCTGACCGACCCGGACATCGACCGCACGCCCCGCGAACTCGCCGCCGTGGCCCGTCTGTTGACCGCGCTCGACGGACGGGCCCCGGCCGCCGTGACGGGCTCCCTCGGTGCCCTGCTGGTGACGGAGGCGGTCTACGGGGGCGATGTCCTCGTGACTCCCCCGGGGCGCTCGGTCTTCGCCGGTCCGGACGGGGAACGCGTCGCCGCGGCGCTCGTCGGGGCCGTCGGCGGCGATCTGCGCGCCGAACTGGCCACCGGCGGGCCGGCGGCCGCCCCGGACGCCGCCCCCGGCCGGAGCGTGGGGCGCACCGTTCAGCTGCTGCGCATCGCGCGGCTGCTCGACGTGGACTGCGCGGACCTGCTCCCCGCCGTCGTGGGCCGGATGGCCCGGTCCCTGCTGGCGGAGGGGGCGGGCGACTTCGGGCCGGTGCTGCTCGACCTCCTGGACGAGCAGTTCGACGTGCGGACGGCGCTGCTCGGCGAGCTGGACCGGCTCGCCCCGTACGACCCGTCGGGGACGGAGCGGCTGCTGTGCGGGGTCGCGCTGCCGTTCACCGGGGCGCAGTCGCTGCCGCATCTGCGGATGTGCGCGGCGGCGCCGGGCGCCAAGGCGGGCGGCGGCGACGACCGGGTGGGGTCGCTGCACGCGGTGCTGCGGGCCGGCGGGCTGTCGCCCTTCACCGAGCCGCTGGTGCTGCGCACGGCGATGGGGCTGGTCTGGGGCGACGGCACGCCCACGGCGGGCGAGGCCCGGCAACTGCTGGCCGCGAGCACCTCCGACGCGCACCGCACGGCCGGTACGTGGTCCGCGCTCGTCGCGGCGGCGCTCGGCGCGCCCTGTGACGACGCGGAGGCCGCCGAGCTGGCCCATGACCTGTTGCGCGGTTTCCCCGGCGAGATCGACGCGCGGGCGCGCGGCGCCCTGCTGCTCCTGGAGTTCGCGCGGGAGCTGCGGTCGGACGCGGCGGAGCCGGACTGGGCGCAGCGGGCCCGGCGGCTGTGCGCGGCGGCCGAGCCGGTGGAGCCGGGCGTCCGCGATCAGGCGTTCGGGGCGCTGGCGCAGCGGCTGCTCTCCCCGGACCGCCCGGAGGCGGAGCTGTACGCGTTCGTCCACAGCGACGACGCGGATCTCCTCGCGGCCTACGGCAGGGCCGCCCGGCAGGACGCGGTGCTCGCCCGGCTGCGTTCGGAGCCGGCCTACGTCGCCGACTGCTTCGCGGTCTGGAGCGCCCATCCGCACGCGGGCCCCGCCTGGGGCGAGGTCCGGACGGCGCTGCTGGAGGAGGTGCTGCGCCCGGTGGTCCGCGCCCTGCCCGCCGACGGGACCGCGGCGGTCGAGGAGGCGGCCGGGCGCATCGGCAGCAGCCGCACGGCGGAGGCGTTCCGGGCGTGGAGCAGGCCGGGCGGTTTCGGCAGGCGGCTCGGCAGCCGGCTGACGGCCCGGGTGCGGCGTTCGTAGCGGCTCCTGGAGCAGTGCGCGGTGGCGGACCGGGGCGAAGTTGCCGGTACCGTGGGACGTACCGATCTCGTGTGCTCCCGGCGGGCTGCGTGACATGCCTGAGCAGGAGGAACAGATGACGACGAACCGCGGACGCAAGGACGTCATCCGCGACCGGATGGCCTCGACCGGCGAGTCGTACAACGTCGCCGCGCGGCATCTGAAGGCGATGAAGGACATGGGCGCCACCCGTGAGGCCGTCCTCACCCAGCGCTGGCGCCCGGCCGATTCGCCGGACGTGCCGTGCCCCTGCGGCAGCACCTGCGAGCCCGGGGAGCGGTGCGGGCGCTGCCACGCCCTGCACCGGCACGTGGCGCGGTACCCCGGCAGCGTCACCGACGTGGAGACCTGGGCGGACCGTTACGACTGCATGGGCTGCGCGTCCTCGTACGTCCTGACCGTGGTGCTGCCGGGCCGCCCGTGGGGCATCGCCGGGGCGGCACCGGCCGGGCCCGGGGAGCAGGCCGCGCGGGCCGTGGTCTTCCCGGGCGTCGCCCACCCGCTGCTGCGGCCGGTGGCCGCCGGGGACGAGGGCCCGGACGGGGACGAGGGCTGACGCCCGGCCGCACCGGCCCCCGCCCGGGGCGTCGCGGCCGTCAGTCCCCGGTGGGCGTCAGGCGCAGCGAGATCGAGTTGATGCAGTACCGCTGGTCCGTCGGGGTGGGGTAGCCCTCGCCCTCGAAGACGTGGCCGAGGTGCGATCCGCAGCGGGCGCAGCGGACCTCGGTGCGGACCATGCCGTGGCTGCGGTCCTGGATCAGCTCGACCGCGTCGGTGTCCTTCGGGTCGTAGAAGGACGGCCAGCCGCAGTGCGACGCGAACTTGGTGTCCGAGCGGAACAGCTCGGCGTCGCAGGCGCGGCAGGAGTAGACGCCCTCGGTCTCGGTGTCGGTGTACTCACCGACGAAGGCGGGCTCGGTGCCGGCCTGGCGCAGGACCGCGTACTCGGCCGGGGTCAGCTCCTCGCGCCACTGCTCGTCCGGCTTCTCGATGTCGTACGACACGTCGCTCCCTCAGCTCGACAGGTGGTCCAGGATCTGCGGGCCGAGGTCCGTGACGTCGCCCGCTCCCATGGTGAGAACGAGGTCGCCGGGCTTCGCCATTCCCGCAATGACGCCGGGGACGGCCGTCTTGTCGTGGAGGGGGGTGACGTCGGCGCCCGCGGCCCGCGCGGCGTCGATGATCAGCTCGCTGGTGACGCCGGGGACCGGGTCCTCGCGGGCCGGGTAGATGTCCAGGACCACGGAGGCGTCGGCCAGCGCGAGGGCCTGCCCCATCTCGGTGCCGAGTTCCTGGGTGCGGGAGAAGAGGTGGGGCTGGAAGACGACCAGGATCCGGGAGTCGGTCGCGGCTCCGCGCATCGCCTCCAGGTCGGCGGTCATCTCGGTGGGGTGGTGCGCGTAGGAGTCGATGACCTGGACGCCCGCCGCCTCGCCCTTGAGCTGGAGGCGGCGCTTGACCCCGGTGTACTTGCCGAGGGCGGAGGCCAGGTTGTGTGCCGGGATGCCGAGGGCGACACCGGCGGCGAGGGCCGCGACCGCGTTGAGCGCGTAGTGGCGGCCGGGCACGGAGACGGTGAAGGTGAGGTACTTCCCGCCCAGGAGGACCGTGACCTCGCTGGTCAGGCCGCGCGGGGTGATCCGGTGGACGCGCACGTCGGCGGAGTCGGCCTCGCCGTAGGTGACGACGTTCAGCGAGGAGAGGGAGCGGACCCGCTCCGTCAGCTCGACGGCGCCCGCCTGGTCGGCGGAGATCACCAGGGTACCGCCCGGGACGATCTTGCCCGTGAAGGCCTCGAACGACTCGTGGATCTCGTCCATCGAGGCGTAGTTCGCGTGGTGGTCCAGTTCGACATTGAGGACGATCGCGACCTCGGGGTCGTACTTCTGGAAGCTGCGGTCGCTCTCGTCCGCCTCGGCGACGAAGATCTCGCCCTCGCCGTGCGTGGCGTTGGTACCGGGGCCGGCGAGGTCGCCGCCGATGGCGTACGAGGGGTCGAGGTTCAGCTCGGTCAGGGCGACGGCCAGCATCGAGGTGGTGGTCGTCTTGCCGTGCGTACCGGCCACCGCGATGGCGCGCAGGCCGCCCATGAGGGAGGCCAGCGCGTCGGAGCGGTGCACGACGGGGACCGACAGCTCGGCGGCGCGCACCAGCTCCGGGTTGTCGGGGCGGATGGCGCTGGAGACGACCACGCACGAGGCGTCGTCCGCCAGGTTCCCGGCGGCGTGCCCGATGTGGACGGTCGCCCCCAGCGCCCTCAGTGCCTCGGCGGTGCCCGACTCCTTGGCGTCGCTGCCCGCGACCTTGGCGCCGCGCTGGGCGAGGATCTTCGCGATGCCCGACATTCCGGCGCCGCCGATGCCGATGAAGTGCGGCCGTTCCATGGCGGCAGGAATACCGGGTGCCATGCGTGTGTCTCCCCAAGAAGTCGGTACGAGTACCCGAGTCGGTACGAGGTGCCCGCCCAGCCTATTCGCTGTGCGCGAAGAGTTTGAGCACCGGTACGCCGACCTTGTGACGGGCCCGGGACGCCCAGTCACGGTGGAAGAACTCCTCCACGTAGTGCGGTGCGGTCAGCACGATGACCTCGTCCGCCTCCGCCTCGTCGACCACGGACTTCAGCTTGTCCAGGGGGTGGTCCTCGATCACCTGTCCCACCGCTTCGGAACCCGCCTGGCGCAGCGCCTCCAGCGACACCTCGAGCGCGAGTTCGGCGGGCTGTCTGGCGTTCTTGCCCTCGGGCTCCTCGCCCTCGCGGACGGCTTCCTTCAGTTCGCCCATCGCCAGGTCGTCGATCGCCCGCAGCAGCACATCGGCCTGGTCACCGCGGGGCTGCATGAGCACGACGAAGGAGATCTGCTCCTCGCCGTGCAGGGTGGTGACGAAGTCGACATCCCCGGAAGTGAGGGGCTTCTCGATCATCAAAACGCTGGTGAACACCACGGGTGCCCTTCTGCTTCAGTGACCGTCGCCGGTCTCTGCTGAAACCATCCTTCCCCGTGCTCGCACGGGGTCTGCGAGAGTCATTGTGCCCACCCGAAGCTAACCGGAACGGGTAATTCCGCTCTTTTCAGCCCTGACGGTACCGAGTGAAGAGAAACCCGGCCTCCTCCAGCAGGGAAGCCAGGACGAATCGTTCCGGCACGGCCACCGAGGGACCCCCGGCGATCCGCTGCGCGTCCCCGGCGGTCAGCATCGGCGAGAGGGTCAGGCAGATCTCGTCCAGCACCCCGGCCGCCACGAACTGGCCCAGCAGCCTCGGACCGCCCTCGGTCAGCAGCCGCCGGAACCCGCGGTCCGCCAGTTCCCGTACGGCCCTGGCCGGGTCCACCCGGGACCCCTCCCCCGCGATCACCACATCGGCGCCGACCGCGCACGCCTCCGTGATCCGGCCCGGCGGGGCCCCGGCGCCGGTCAGCACGAGGGTCGGCACGAGCGGCGCGGTGAACAGCGGCAGCGAGAAGTCGAGGTCCAGGCTGCCGCTCACCACGGCGATCGCCGGAGCGGGCCCCTGCCCGGCCGCGGCACGGCGGGCGGCGAACGCCTCGCGCGCCCTGGCGGGCCGGTAGCCCTCCATCCGCACCGTCTCCGCCCCCACCACGATCACGTCGGCCAGTCCGCGCAGGGTGCCGAAGATCCGCATGTCGCTCTCGCAGGAGATCGGCTGCGAGCGGCCGTCGTGCTGGGCGGCCCCGTCGAGGGTCGAGACCATGTTGGCGCGGAGCCAGGGACCGTCCTGCTCGGGGTAGGCGTAGGCGTCGGCCAGGGCGTCCAGGGGCCACTCCCCCTCGTCGTCGGCCGGTGTCAGGTCGGTCACAGGGAAGAGGCGTCGCATGTCCTGCAGTCTGGCACGGCGCTTAAGGTTGAGAGTTGTGTCGTCCTCCACAGCCCTGTCGGGGCAGAGCCCCATAGCCGAAACAGCTCCCCTGTCCCTGTGCGCACGCGAGCCCCACGTACCGGCCGACCGGCTGGTCGCCGAGATGGTGCCGCCGCCGCGCTTCGACTCCGTACGCTTCGATACCTACGTGCCGGACCCCAATCAGCGGAGCCAGATAGAGGCGGTCAAGGTCCTGAGCGACTTCGCGGCCGGGCTCGGCGGGGCGCACGCCAGTGGTTCCGGCAGGCGCAAGTGGTTCGGGAGGAAGCCGTCGGCGCCCTCGGCCCCGCTGGGGGTCTACCTGGACGGCGGTTACGGGGTCGGCAAGACCCACCTGCTGGCGTCCCTCTGGCACGCCACGCCCGCCGAGCCCTCGCTGAAGGCGTTCGGCACCTTCGTCGAGCTGACGAACCTGGTGGGCGCGCTG
Source organism: Streptomyces sp. NPDC006435 (assembly GCF_040612315.1). Classification (NCBI taxonomy): domain Bacteria; kingdom Bacillati; phylum Actinomycetota; class Actinomycetes; order Kitasatosporales; family Streptomycetaceae; genus Streptomyces; species Streptomyces sp. NPDC006435. Next base: position 116,347 of record NZ_JBEXPY010000016.1, on the reverse strand, counting down.
GGCTTCCAGCAGACCGTGAAGACGCTGAGCGGGCACCGGCTCCTGTGCATCGACGAGTTCGAGCTGGACGACCCGGGCGACACCGTGCTGGTGTCGTCGCTGCTCAGCAGGCTGGTGGAGGCGGGGGTCGCGCTCGCCGCCACCTCCAACACGCTGCCCGGCAAGCTCGGCGAGGGCCGGTTCGCCGCCGCCGACTTCCTGCGGGAGATCCAGGGGCTGTCCTCGCACTTCCGCCCGCTGCGGATCGACGGCGAGGACTACCGCCACCGGGGGCTGCCCGAGGCGCCTCCCCCGTACTCCGACGAGCAGGTCACCCGGGCCGCGTACGCCACCGAGGGGGCCAGCCTGGACGACTTCCCCTCGCTGCTCGACCATCTGGCCCGCGTCCATCCGAGCCGTTACGGCGCGCTGACGGACGGCCTGCGGGCGGTCTGCCTCACCGAGGTCCAGCCGGTGCCCGACCAGTCGACCGCGCTGCGGCTGGTCGTCCTCGCGGACCGGCTGTACGACCGGGAGGTCCCGGTGCTCGCCTCGGGGCTGCCGTTCGACCGGCTGTTCAGTGAGGAGATGCTGAACGGCGGGTACCGGAAGAAGTACTTCCGGGCGATCTCACGGCTCACCGCGCTGGCGCGCGACGCGAAGGACCTGGTGGCGAAGTAGGTTCGGGGCGTACCACCCGGGGCGTTCGAGGGCGCCCCGGTTCTCCGGTATCAACCGCGCACACCGCTCGAAGGGATTCGGCATGGCAACCACGCGTCAGGCGCACACGGTCTGGGACGGCAACCTGATCGAGGGCAAGGGGGTCGTCACCTTCGACTCCTCCGGCATCGGCGAGTTCGACGTCTCCTGGCCGTCGCGCGCGGAGAAGGCGAACGGCAAGACCAGCCCCGAGGAGCTCATCGCGGCGGCCCACTCCAGCTGCTTCTCGATGGCGCTGGCGCACGGTCTGGCCTCGGCGGGCACCCCGTCGACCCAGCTGACCACCACGGCCGACGTCACCTTCCAGCCCGGCACCGGCATCACCGGCATCCACATCACCGTCCAGGGCACGGTCCCCGGGCTCGACGAGGCGGGCTTCGTCGCCGCCGCCGAGAACGCCAAGGTGAACTGCCCGGTCAGCCAGGCACTGACCGGCACGACGATCACCCTCTCCGCCTCGCTGGCCTGATGTGCATCTGATGCGCATCTGACCCGCAGGGGCCACTCCCGGCCCAGCAGGCGACAGGACACACACGGGGCTCAGTGGCCCGCATGGTTCCCGCGCGGCGATGCGCGTGGTACACACATGCGGGTCACTTCTCCTGTCCGCCAGCAGGGAGTTGCCTCATGTCATCAGAAACGTCACGTCCGACCGACGAAACGTCACGTCCGGCCGCCACCCGTCGCCAGGTCCTGGCCGGCAGCGGTGCGGCCGTCGCCTCCATCGCCTTCACGGGGGCCTTCTCCGAACTCTTCGCGGGCACCGCCGCCGCCCGGGGACACGGCGGCTACGGCCCGCTCGTGCCCGACCCCGACGGCCTGCTCGACCTGCCGAGAGGATTCCGCTACCGGGTCCTGTCCCGGGAGGGCGAGCAGCTCCGTTCCGGCGAGGGCCGGGTGCCCAGCAACCACGACGGCATGGCCGCCTTCGCGGGCCGCCGCGGCCGCGTCCACCTGGTGCGCAACCACGAGAACCGGGTCACGGGGAAGATCCCGGTGCCGGTCGTCGAGGGCCTCACCTACGACCCGACGGGCAAGGGCGGCTGTACCGCCCTGGAACTGGACGGCCGCAACAACGTCCTCGGCGAGCGCGTCGCCATCGCCGGTACCGCGGTGAACTGCGCGGGTGGCCGCACCCCCTGGAACACCTGGCTGACCTGCGAGGAGACCGAGGACAAGGCCGGTACCAACGGCTACACCAAGGACCACGGCTTCATCTTCGAGGTGGACGGCGCCGACCCGCGCCGCACCGGGGCCGTACCGCTCACCGCGATGGGCCGCTTCCAGCACGAGGCCATCGCGATCGACCCGCGGAACGGGATCGTCTACGAGACCGAGGACGCGTTCGAGAGGCCGTTCGGGCTCTTCTACCGCTTCCTGCCGGAAAGGCCGCTCGGCGGTACCGGCTCGCTGCGGGCCGGCGGCCGTCTGGAGGCCATGCGGGTGCCGGGCGTCCCCGACCTCTCGGCGATCCAGGAGACCGGCGCGTGCTTCGAGGGCGTCGAGTGGGTACCCGTACCGGACCCGCTGGCGGCCGGGACGCCGATCCGGTTCCAGGACTTCGGCCCGAAGGGCATCACGCACGCGCAGAAGCTGGAGGGCTGCTACTGGGGCGGGTCCTCGGTCTACTTCGTCTCCAGTTTCGCGCGCAGCGCGGAGGGGTCGGCCGCCGACCACCACGGCCAGGTGTGGCGGTACGAGCCGAAGCGGCGCCGCCTCACGCTGGTGATCGTCTTCGGCCCCGGCAAGGACGTCCAGTTGCCCGGTGAGTCCCCCGACAACATCTGTCTCGCCGCCGACGGCGGTCTGATGGTGTGCGAGGACGGCGACGGCGCCCAGCACGTGTTCGGGCTGACCCGGCGCGGCGAGGTGTACGCCATGGCGCGGGGCCGGCAGAACATCGGAACGCCGGAGGAGCCCGAGTGGGGCGAGTTCGCCGGGGTCACGTTCTCCCCGGACGGCGGGACGATGTACGTGAACTGCTACACGCCGGGGACGACGTTCGCGGTGACGGGGCCGTGGCGCTGACGGACCCCGCGGGCTGACGGACCGGGCGGGCCGACGGGCCCGCCCGGAGCGCGGGCCGGTGGGCACTGGGCCGGCCGGGGGTAGCGGTATGTTTATCTGCCTCCGGCCGGAGTGCCGTCCGTGATCACGCCCCAGGTGATCGTCTACGTTCCGCAAGTGATCAACTCTGCACGAAGACTTACGGTGATGGTGGCTCTGGGAGCCGTACTGGGCACTGCTCCGACCGGTTGCGGGATGGACGGCGCCGCGACGGGGAGCGGCGCGGCGGATGTCGGAGCCCATGCCCCGCAGCGCACCGCCCTCCCGGTTCCGCCGTCGCCCTCACCGTCCGTGGAGGCGCCCCCGGCCCCGTCGAAGCCGCCCGTCCTGGCTCCGGGACCGGCCGGTCTGACGCCGGTCTTCGAACGGGGCCCGAGAACCGCGGACAAGGTCGTGGCCCTCACCTTCGACGCCGACATGACGGCCGACGAGGGCCCTCGCGCGCAGGCCGGCGAGCACTTCGACAATCCCGGGCTGATCGAGCTGCTGCGCGGGCTGGAGGTGCCCTCGACCGTGTTCATGACGGGGCGATGGGCCGAGCAGTACCCGGAGCAGGCCAGGTCGATCGGCACCGATCCGCTGTTCGAGGTCGCCAACCACTCGTACAGCCACTACGCCTTCGCGTCCCCCTGCTACGGGCTGCCGACCGTGGCGGAGGACGACATGCGCGCCGACGTGGAGCGGGCCTTCGCCGCGTTCCGGCGGGCCGGTGTGCGCAACACGGTGCCGTACTTCCGCTTCCCCGGCGGCTGCCACGACGACGCGTCGCGGCGCGCCCTCGCCCCCGCGAAGGTGACGGCGGTGCAGTGGGACGTGGTCAGCGGCGACGCCTTCGCGACGGACGCGGACGCGGTGGCCGAGCAGGTGCTGGCCGGGGTGGAGCCGGGGTCGCTGGTCGTCATGCACTGCACCCGCAGCGCGGCGCCGGTCACGGACGAGGCGGTGCGCCGGGTGGTCCCCGAGCTCCGCGAGCGCGGCTACCGCTTCGTCAAGGTCTCCGACCTGATGCGGACACGGCCCTCCTGACGGACCGGCCCGCCCCTTCCGACGGAGGCTCAGCCCGAGCACGCCATGCGCTGGGCCTCCTGCCACTCGCAGACCGGGCAGAGCGTGATGCCCTTGACGGACTCCGGGTACTCGGTCGGCTTCCGGCAGAGCACGCACGCGGCGTACGGGGGTCCGGCGGGCTCCGTGCCGTCGGACACGGGAGGCGTGGGCGGTGCACCGCAGTACGCCCCGTCCGGAACCCCGCCGACGCCTTCTTCCACACGCTCGTCCATGCGTACGAGCCTACTCAGCCACGCACCGGGGCGAGCCGGCACGTCAGCGCCGCCGCCGCGGCGGCGAGGCCGAGAGCGAGGACGAAAGCCAGGACCGGCACGTGCACCGTGCCCGTCGGCGAGCCGGTGACCAGGCCCGCCACCGCGGAGTTCGCGGGCGATCCTTCGGCCACCAGGACCAGCAGCGCGGCCGAGACGGTGGCGGCGACGGACCAGCCGCGCCGGTGCAGCAGCGGCCGGGTGCACAGCGCGCCGACGCCCGCGCCCAGCAGCACGCAGCAGGCGGCGGCGAGCAGTCCGGCGATCCCGGCGGGCAGCAGCGGCACCCGTACGCCGTTGTCGGCACCGGCCGGCCTGCTGATCACCAGCACGATCACGGTGCCGACCGTACCGAGCAGCCCGGCGCAGCCGAGCCCGGCGAGCAGCGCCGCCAGATGGGCCCGCACCGGTCCGGCCGCGGCGGCGACGACGGTCCGGGCGGCGGGCGGTTCCTGGTTGACGCAGAGCCGCACGAGCCAGGCGGTGACGGGCAGGAGCCCGGCGGCGGCGTAGCCGAGCGAGTCGAGGACGGGCTGCCCCCACTGCACACCGACGGCGAGGAAGGCCGCGTACAGCAGCACGGGGGCGAGCCAGTGCTGGGAACGGACCAGCAGGGCGGTCTGGTAGCGCAGGAGCGCGGTCATGATGCCTCGGAGGTCGAACGGCCCCGGGGACACGGGACGGTGCCGGGTGCCGGTGTGCTGTCGGTGCGAACCGGTGCGGTGCCGGACGGGTCAGGGCCGGGGGCCGTGCCGTCGGGCCCGGCGGGGTCGGGGACGGTGGCCAGCCCACGGATGTGCCAGGGCGGACGGGCCGTGAGCAGGGCTCGCAGCAGCGCGTCGGAGTGGGCCGCCGCGACGGTGAGCCGTACGCCGTCGGCCAGGAAGTGCTGTTCCGGTGCGCCCGGCAGTCCGGCGGGCGGTACGGCCCCCGCCGGACCCGTAGCCTCGATCCGCACCCGCGGCCCCGTCCGCGCCGGTCCCGCCACGGGTACGGCGAAGAGGCCCCGCCCCTCCACCCGGTAGCCGACATCGACCGATCCGGCGAGCCTGAGCGGGTCGTGGTCGACGTAGACGACGGTGGCACCCGCCGCGACCCGCTCGGCCACGGCCCGGTCCAGTTCGTCGCGGGCCGCCGCGTCCAGTCCGGTCCACGCCTCGTCCAGGACCAGCAACTCCGGCTCGGCCAGGAGCGCCTGGGCGACGGCGACCTTCTGACCGGTGCCCTTGGAGAGCTCCGGGAGCGGGGTACCGGCGTGGCCGGCGGCCCCGAAGCGGTCGAGCCACGACCGTGCGCGGTCCGCGGCCTCGGCCGACCGCAGACCGTGGACACGGCCGAGGTGGACGAGGTATCCGGCCGCGGTGAACGGCAGCGCCGCCGAGAAGCGCTCGGGAACGTATGCCGTACGGGGCCGACGGCCGGTGATCCGGCCCTCCGTCGGGGTGTCGATCCCGGCGATCAGCCGTAACAGGGTCGACTTGCCGGTGCCGTTGGCCCCCTCGATCCGGATCAGGGCGTGCGGGGGCAGGTCGAGTTCGATCCCGCGCAGCACCCATGGGCCGCCGAGGCCGTAGCGGCGGCCGACGGCGTTCAGCCTCAGTTGGCCGTCGCCTTCTCGGGCTTGGCCTCGCTGGGCCGCACGATCACGAACCCCTCGCCGTCCAGCCGCAGTTGGACGGCCTCGCCGGAACCGCCGCGGATCATCGAGCCGAAGCTCTGCGAACGGTTCAGCGAGGTGGTCAGGTTGGCGCTCCAGCCGACCACCGCGTCCGTGTCGACGAACACCGGCTGCTGCGGCGTCACGGGGATCACGATGGGGTGCCCCTCGCACATCAGGCCGAGCTTGCCGTAGCCGGTGAAGACGCTGTTGAAGAGCCCGCCGCCGGTCATCCCGGCGCCCTTCACGGTCTTTATCTCGTAGGAGATCGTGGGGTCGAAGCAGAGCACGTTGCGGCCGTTGATCGTGAGGACGTCGCCGTGTTCCAGCTCCACGATGAAGCAGTTGGCGGCCTCGTGCGCGAACCACGCCTCGCCCTGGCCGCGGACCGCCATCAGCGGCAGCCCCTCACCGGTGACGGCGCGCTTCAGCATGCCTCCGATGCCCTGGCCCTTGCGCTCGAACTGCAGATCGCCGCGGAAGGCGATCATCGCTCCCTGGCGGGCGTGCATCTCACCGTTGACGGCGTACTTGATGGATTTGGCGTTCTGCAGGGTCATTCCGGGGACCGTCGCCTGCTGCGCCAGGTGCTCGCTGGAAAAGAGATCGCTCTTCATGGGGTGCATCCTCACCCGGAGTATCCCGTTCTGCCAAGAAACGCGGCCCCGGCGGCTGGCAGACTGGGCGGGTGAGCAGTGAAGACATCCCCGAGTCCCCGGCCGTTTCCCGGCCGTCCGCGGCGGACGGCCCGTTCGGGTCGCGGCGGACGGACCGCGACGAGGCCCCGCAGTACGTCCTGCCGCTGGTCGTGCACATCGAGAAGACGGCTCCCCCGGCCCGTACCGACGCGCTGCGGACCGCCGCCCGCGCGGTGCTCGTGATGCTCTGCGACGAGCGCTCGACCGGCGAGGGCGAATGGGCGCGGGTGATGCGGGACTGGCAGGACGCCCGGATCCGCAAGGTGGTGCGGCGGGCGCGCGGTGCGGAGTGGCGCAGGGCGTCCGGGCTGCCGGGCATCACGGTGACCGGCGAGAACGCCGAGGTGCGGGTCTTCCCGCCGGTGCCCCTGGACGGCTGGCCGAAGGAGCTGGCGAAACTCCAGGTGTCGGGCACGGACCTGGACGACCCCGCACCGCCGCCCGCGCCCGTCCCCGGGGAGCCGGTGCTGTGGCTGAACCCGGAGCTGGACATGTCGGCGGGCAAGGCGATGGCGCAGGCCGGGCACGGCGCGCAGCTCGCCTGGTGGGAGCTCTCGGACACGGACCGCAAGGCGTGGCGCGAGGCGGGCTTCCCCCTCTCCGTGGCCGCCGCGGACCCGGCCCGCTGGCGCGAACTGACGGCGGGCGGACTGCCGGTGGTGCGTGACGCCGGGTTCACCGAGATCGCCCCCGGGTCGTGCACGGTGGTCGCCGACCACCCGGCGCTGCGCGGCTGAGCACCGCCCGTTGTCACAGGCGGCGCCTATGGTTCCGCGCATGACCGTTCCCGGGATCATTCCGATCAAGCACGAGGCCGACTACCGCACGGACACCATCGGGCGGTGGCGGGGCGGCCAGTTCTTCGCCTCCGTCACCGGGGCCTTCCCCGAGGACTGGAGCACCGGAGACGACTGGCAGGAGCAGAAGCGCTGGTGTGCCGTGCTCCACCGGTTCGACGCGGCCGGCCGGCACCTGGATTCGCAGATCCGGGTCACCGGCACCACGGCGGGCGGCGAACGGGAGGCGATCGCCGCCGCCCGGCTCCTGCTGGACCAGTGGCTGGAGGACCTGCCGGAGCGGCGCCACGAGGACATCGCGATCGCCCCCTTCGCCGTCCGGTCCGAGGGCATCCTGTTCGGCCTGGTCGTCGAGGAGGGCGACGGGACGGACCCCGCACGGGCGGAGTTCCTCCCCGACTGCCTGGGGTTCTTCGCCCCCTGGGACGGTTGCTACGACACCTGAGCCCGGCCGGGCCGGGGCGGCCGGTAGCGTCGGCCGCATGCCCGAACTGATCGCACCCACCGTCCTCCTGCACTCCGCCTGGACCGAGGCACACGACGAGTGGGGCCCCGGCCCCCACGAGGACGGGTTCGGGCTGGAGCCGTCCGACGAGGTCGGCTCACCGGCCGGGTTCGCGGCCTGGGTGGCGCGGCTGACCCGGGAATCGGACCCGGCGGGGACCGGCCGGGCGGGATGCACGTACCGGTGGATCGTCGAGGACGGCCGGGTGCTCGGCGGGATCGCGCTGCGGCACGGGTCCGACGGCTCCGTGCCGCGGTTCGGGCACATCGGGTACGGCATCCGGCCGTCCGCCCGGCGGCGCGGGCTGGCGACCTGGGCGCTGGGGCGGATGCTCGACGAGGCGCGGGCGCTGGGCCCGGACCGGCTGCTGATCGTCTGCGCGGCCGACAACCTCGCGTCGGCGAGGACCGTCGAGCGCCACGGCGGCGTCCTCGAAGGCGTGCGGGACACCGAGCACGGCCCCGCACGGCACTACTGGATCACGCTCCGGCCGGTCCCGGGAGACCGGTAGGCGGTCCGGGGCGTACGCGGCGGTCCCGCACCGCGCGACCGGAGCGGCTGCCCCGTCGGCGATCCCGGCCCGCCGATCCGGAACCTCAAATCATCCTCTGAACGTCCTCCTTTCCGGATTCACCACCGCCCGTCCGGGCCATCAGCCCTGCACGGAGCGGAGGAGGGGGACGACATGAAGCTGGGGATCGGCATCGGATGGCGGCCGGAGATCGCGGACGCCGTGGAGGCGCTGCCCGGGATCGACTGGGTGGAGGCGGTCGCGGAGAACATCTGCACCGGCCACCTGCCCGATTCGCTGGTACGGCTCCGGGAACGCGGCGTCACCGTCGTCCCGCACGGCGTCTCGCTGGGGCTCGGCGGGGCCGACCGCCCCGACCCGGACCGGCTCGCCGATCTCGCCGCCAGGGCCGAACTGCTCGCCGCCCCGCTGGTGACCGAGCACATCGCGTTCGTACGGGCCGGGGGTCCGCGCACCGCTTCGGCCGCCCTGGAGGCCGGTCACCTGCTGCCCGTGCCGCGCACCCGGGACGCCCTGGACGTGCTGTGCGAGAACGTGCGCATCGCGCAGGAGTCGCTGCCGGTGCCGCTGGCCCTGGAGAACATCGCGGCGCTGATCTCCTGGCCCGGCGAGGAGCTGACCGAGGGGCAGTTCCTCGCCGAGCTGGTCGAGCGCACCGGGGTCCGGCTGCTGATCGACGTCGCCAATCTGCACACCAACCACGTCAACCGGGGCGAGGACCCGGTCGCCGCGCTCGACGAGCTGCCGGTGGAGGCGATCGCGTACGTCCATGTGGCGGGCGGGATCGAGAAGGACGGCGTCTGGCACGACACCCACGCCCACCCGGTCACCCCGCCGGTCCTCGACGTCCTCGCCGAACTCCGCTCCCGGGTCGACCCGCCGGGCGTCCTGCTGGAACGCGACGACGACTTCCCGCCGGCCGGTGAGCTGGCGGCCGAACTGGCCACGATCCGCACCACGCTGGACCGGGCGGCTTCCAGGAAGACGCCCGGGGCGACGGCCCCGGCAACGGCCACCGGCACCGCGCACCGGCCGCCCTCCGCCCCCGCCCCCGTCGCGGACGGTGTGCGGGACCGGGTCGCGGGCGCCCAGGCCTCGTTGCTCCGCGCGCTCGTCGCCGGGGACCCCGCCCCGCCCGGCTTCGACGCGCACCGGCTCGGCGTCCAGAGCCGCGCCCTGGCCGCCAAACGGGCCGGGGTCGTCGCCAAGGTGGCACCCGAGCTGCCGGAGATCCTGGGCGCCGGTTACCGGCCCGCCTTCCTCGCGTACGCCGGGAGCCGTCCCATGTCCGCCGGTTACCGGCGCGACGCGCTGGACTTCGCCGAGTCGCTGCTGATCGCGGGGCAGCCCGCCGACGACGCGGCCCGGCGCGAACTGACCCACTGGTGGCAGGACCGGGCCGCCGCGCGACCGCCGCGCCGCACCACCCGGTTGATACGAGCGGCCCGCGCGGCCCTGGTCGGAAGGTGACCGGCATGGATGTCGTCGCGGTTCTGGTGAACCTCTCGGTCGTGGTCTCCTCGATCGCCCTGATAGCGGGGCTCTCGCGCGCCCGCAGCGGCCCCGGCGGTCCCGTCCACGACCTCCACGAGGTCGCCTTCCTGAACGGCGGCCCCGGCCGGGTGGTGGACACCGCGCTCACCGCGATGCACACGGACGGCCGGATCGCCGTCGGCGGCCCCGGGATCGTCGCCGTCCACCGGGCCGAGGCCCACGACCCGGTGGAACGCGCGGTGCTCCAGGAGCACGCCGCGGCCCCCAACGGCGCGCTGCACACCCTGCGCGAGGCGGTGATGCGGCACCCCGCCGTGCAGGAGATCGGCGACGGGCTCGCTGCCCGCGGCCTGCTGGTCCCGCCCGCCGCGGGCCGGAAGTGGCGCCGATGGGGCATCGCCCAGGGGCTGGCCTGCCTGCTGGCCATCCCGTTCTCCCTCATGGTGCCGACCCCCCGGTACATGACCGCCGACCTGGTCATGGAGGCCTCCGCGCCCTTCGGTCTGAAGGTGATCCCGATCCTGCTCGTCGGCTTCCCCCTCGGCTTCGTCTGCGCCAACATCGCCGGGGGGCGTGTCACCGGGGCGGGGCGGCGGGCCGCCGCGGCGTACGGCGCGGCCCAGCCGTACGCGCCGCACCCGGCCCATCTGGTCGCCACGCGCGGACTGCGGCACCTGCCCGACCCCGAGTTCCGGGCCCTGCTGATCGCGGCGGCGCGGATGCGCCCGGCCGGGCGGTCGACGCGCCCCATGCCGTCGCCGTCGTCCTCGGACTCCTCCGCGCTGTTGCTCGTACCGGTGGTGTGGTGTGCCAGTACGGGTCCGGGGCACGGCAGCTGCGGAAGCTCCGCGGGCGGAGGCGGAGGCGGGGGTGGAGGCGGGTGCAGTTCGGGGTCGGGCTGCGGGTCGGATTCCGGATCGGGGTCCGGGTCGAGCTGCGGCGGTTCCAGCGGTTCCAGTTGCGGCGGGTCGAGCGGCTCCAGCTGCTCCGGCGGGGGTTCCAGCTGCGGGGGCGGGTCCAGTTGCGGCGGCGGTTCCTGAGCCCGGGCGGCGCCCCGCCGGCGCCGCCGAATCGTCCGCATGGTGAACAGGCCATGGTCATCCACGTCCGCCTCGCATAGGAATCTGCCATGTTCTGGGTACTGTTCCTGCTGGTCGCCTGGGGGGCGGCAGCCTTCTCGTGCATCCGGCTCTGTCTTGTCGCGGCCCGCACGGGACTGCTGCCGGACGCGTCCGACGACGACGCGCGGGACCTCGGCGCCGGTCATGAACTGACCCTGTACGAGACCGCGTTCCTGGCCGGCGGCCCGCACCGGGTGATAGATCTGACGCTGGTCACCATGCATCTGCGCCGACGGCTGCTGCTCGCCCACACCGGCTGGGCGACGGTGGTCGACCCGGAGGGCCGGGACGAGATGGAGCGCACGGTGATCCGGGCCATAGGGCCGCGGGGCCAGTCGCCGATACCGCCGGTGCGGGCCGCGGCGGCGGCCGCCGACAGTGTGCGCGCCCTGGCCGACCGGCTCGTCGCCGCCGGGCTGGCGCGCCCGGTGGGCGCCGGGAGCGACGTGGCCGCCGCGGTGCGCGGGGTGCGCGGCGCGGCGCTGCTGGTGGTCGCGATGGCGGCCGTCGTGCTGCTGGTCCCCGGCCAGGACCACGGCCCCGGCGGTCCGGTGGTGTCGCTGCTCGCCTGGTTCGGGCTGCCGCTCGCGCTGACTCTGGGCTGCCTGGCGATCGCCCGGCTGGAGGTCCACCCGTACAGTTCCTGGGCCTCGCCCGCCGGTCAGCGACTGCTGGCCGCGAACCAGGTGCCGCCCGGGGCGGCGGTCCACGACGTCCTGTCGGCGCTCGCGGTACGGGGTGTGCGCGCCGTGGACGACCCGGCGCTGCGGTCGGCGCTCGGCGGCGGCAGCGACGGCGGCGGTCCGGCGGGGCACGACCGGTAGCGCGGCAGGTGCCGAAGGCCGTCGGCACGGGGCAGAAAAACACCGGTGCGGCGCGCGGGAAGCGCGCCGCACCGGGAGCCGAACCCGGTGTCGCTGGAACGACGGGCGGCGCGGAACGCGCCGTTGCCCGCCCTCTGATCTTCCGGGCTGGGGTGGTCGGGACCCGCTCGCTACGCGAGCCCGGCCACCAGGTCTGCGACGGACTTCCTGCGCCCGGTGAAGAACGGGATCTCCTCACGGACGTGCAGTCGCGCCTCGGAGCCCCGCAGGTGACGCATCAGGTCGACGATGCGGTGCAGCTCGTCGGCCTCGAAGGCGAGGATCCACTCGTAGTCGCCGAGCGAGAACGAGGCGACGGTGTTGGCGCGGACGTCGGGGTAGCCGCGGGCCATCTTGCCGTGGTCCGCGAGCATGCGGCGACGGTCCTCGTCGGGCAGCAGGTACCAGTCGTAGGAGCGCACGAAGGGGTAGACGCTGATGTAGTTGCGCGGCGTCTCGTCGGCCAGGAAGGCCGGGATGTGCGACTTGTTGAACTCGGCGGGGCGGTGCAGCGCCATGTTCGACCAGACCGGTTCGAGCGCCAGGCCGAGCTTGGTGCGCCGGAAGAGGTTGTACGCCTCCTGCAGCTCGTCCGCGGTCTCGGCGTGCCACCAGATCATGACGTCGGCGTCGGCACGCAGGCCGGAGAGGTCGTAGGTGCCGCGGATGGTGATGTCCTTGGCTTCGAGCTGGTCGAACAGCTCCTGGACCTCGTCGGCGTAACCGGCCCGGTCGGCGGGCAGGACGTCGCGCAGCTTGAAGACGGACCACAGCGTGTAGCGGATTACCTCGTTGAGGTCCTTAGCCTTCTTGCCCGCGTTGGGGCCCTTGCTTGATTTCACAGTCTCAGGCGCACTCATACGGCTATTGTCCCGCCTCGCTCCGAGTGCCCTGAACCAGGGTCGGCGTGGCGATGATCTCTTCCGCCGGGCGGCCCGTGAGGTCGTGGACGATCTCGTCCGCCGCGCGGTGGGCGCTCGCGACGCAGGCGGGGATGCCGACGCCGTCGTAGACCGCGCCGCAGACCCGCAGCGCGGGCAGCTTGGCGACCTCGGCCCGGATCCGCTCGACCCGCGGGAGGTGGCCCACGGGGTACTGGGGCAGCCCGCCGATCCACCGGGTGACCTCGGTGTCCACGGGCTTCGCGGTCAGCCCCGTGGCCTCGGCGAGGTCGCGCAGCGACACGTCGACGAGTTCGGTGTCCTCGCGGTGGATGTGGTCCTCCTCGCCGTAGCGGCCGACGGAGGTGCGCAGGACGAAGAGGTCGGGGGCGGAGCCGGCGACCCAGTCCCACTTGTGGGTGGAGAAGGTGGACGCCTTGATGGTGCGGCCGTCGACCGGGGGGACGAGGAAGCCGGAGCGTCCGGCGAGGGCGGTCGTGGCATCGGTGTCGGAGCGGCGGAACGCCATGGTGACCAGGGCCATCGACGCGTACTCGACCCCGGCCAGCTCGGCGGAGGCCGCCGGGGACTCGGCGGCGAGCAGGGTGGAGGCGGACCAGGCGGGCGCGGCCAGCACGATGCCGTCGGCGGGGATCACCCGGGCGTCGGTGCGGACGTCCCAGCCGGTGGTGGTGCGGGTCAGGCCGAGGACGGGGGTGGCGGTCAGGATCTCCCCGCCGGCCGCGCGCACCGCGTCGGCGACCGCTCCGGGCAGGGTGCCGATGCCGCCGTCGATGCCCTGGAAGACGGGACCGGCCTGCTGCCGGGCCGCGGCGCGGTCCTGGACGCGGCGGACGGCGTCGAGGAGCGGGCCGCCCTCCCGCACCGCCTCGAAGAGCTGGGGCACGGCGGCGCGCATCGAGATCCGGTACGCGTCGCCCGCGTACACGCCGCCGAGCAGCGGTTCCACGAGCCGGTCGACGACCTCCCGGCCCAGCCGGTCGGCGACGTACGCGCCGACGGCGACGTCGTCGCCGACGGTGGTCGGGGTGAGGTCGCGCTCCTGCGCGATGCGGGCGAGGCCCTCCGGGGAGAGCACCTCGGCGAGCGCCGCCGGGTCGCCCGGCACGCCCATCACGTGGCCCTTGGGCATGGGCCGCAGGGCGTCGCGGGTCCAGACGGACGCGGTGGTCGTGGCGGGCGGCTGCAGGCGGTCGCCGAGTCCGACGGCGCGGGCCAGGGCGACGGCCTCCGGCCTGCGGGCGAGCATCGACTCGGCGCCCAGGTCGACCCGGGCCCCGGCGACCTCGCCGGTCATGAGCTTGCCGCCGAGCCGCTCGGTGGCCTCCAGCAGGGTGACCCGGAGACCGGCGCCGAGGAGCCGGTGTGCGGCGGCGAGACCGGCGATGCCGCCGCCGATGACGACGACGTGTCCCGGGCCCTTGTCCGCGCTGTTGCTTGAACGCTGCATGCCCCCACTCTCTCAAACCCGTCCGGGCGCCCAGCCGCTTCCCCCACGTCGTAGCGTGGGCCCCTCGGACTAGGATTTCCCGTTCGGATCATGTCGGGTCCGGGCGTGATCCCGGGCGTCGGAGGGACGGGCATGGCGGCGGAGCGACTGGTGATCATCGGCGGTGACGCGGCGGGCATGTCCGCCGCGTCCCAGGCCCGCCGGCTGCGGGGCCCCAACGAACTGGAGATCGTCGCCTTCGAGCGGGGCCCCTTCACCTCCTACTCCGCGTGCGGGATCCCGTACTGGGTCGGCGGCGACGTTGCGGAGCGGGACGACCTCGTGGCCCGTACGCCCGAGGAGCACCGGGCCCGCGACATCGACCTCAGGACGCGTACCGAGGTCACGGAGATCGACGTGGCCGGGCGGCGGGTGCGGGCCCAGGACCTGGGGACCGGCGAGGCGTACTGGACGGGCTTCGACAAGCTGGTGATCGCGACGGGGGCCCGTCCGGTGCGTCCGGCGCTGCCCGGCATGGACGCTCCCGGGGTGCACGGGGTGCAGACGCTGGACGACGGGCAGGCGCTGCTGGACTCGCTGGACCGGGCGCCGGGGCGGCGGGCGGTGGTCGTCGGGGCGGGCTACATCGGTGTGGAGATGGCGGAGGCGCTGCTGAAGCGCGGCTTCGAGGTGACCGTCCTCAACCGCGGCGAGCAGCCGATGGCGACGCTCGACCCCGACATGGGCCGGCTGGTGCACGAGGCGATGGACGGCATGGGCATCACGACGGTCGGCCGGGCCGAGGTCACCGCGATCCTCACCGGGCCGGACGGCCGGGTCCGGGCGGTCGCGGCGGGCGACACCTCCTACCCGGCGGACGTGGTGGTGCTCGGCATCGGGGTGGAGCCGGAGACGGCGCTGGCGCGCGCCGCGGGCCTGCCGCTGGGGCCGCACGGCGGTCTGCTGACCGATCTGTCGATGCGGGTCGTCGGGCACGAGGACGTCTGGGCGGGCGGCGACTGCGTGGAGGTGCTCGACCTGGTGGCGGGCCGGACCCGGCACATCGCGCTGGGCACCCATGCCAACAAGCACGGCCAGATCATCGGGTCCAACGTCGGCGGCGGCTACGGGACGTTCCCGGGGGTGGTGGGGACGGCGGTGAGCAAGGTGTGCGACCTGGAGATCGCCCGCACCGGTCTGCGCGAGAAGGACGCCCGCGCGGCGGGCCTGCGGTTCGTCACGGCGACGATCGAGTCGACGGGGCGGGCGGGCTACTACCCGGGGGCGCTGCCCATGACGGTGAAGATGCTGGCGGAGTACCGCACGGGCCGGCTGCTGGGGGTGCAGATCGTGGGCCGGGACGGGGCCGCGAAGCGGGTGGACGTCGCGGCCGTGGCGCTCACGGCGGGAATGACGGTGGAACAGATGACCGCCCTGGACCTCGGGTACGCGCCGCCGTTCTCACCGGTCTGGGACCCGGTCCTGGTGGCGGCCCGCAAGGCGGTGGCGGCGGTGCGGCGGGCGGGTACCGCCTGAGGGCCTGCCGGGGCCGGGCGTCCACCCGGCCCCGGCAGGCTCCGCGCGCGGGAACGACGCCCGCGCCGTGCTCAGCGCTCGGTGCTGGTGTGCACGTACTCGACGAGCCGGGTCAGCGCGTCCGGGTCCATCGACGGCATCACGCCGTGGCCCAGGTTGAAGACGTGGCCCTCCAGGCCGGCGGCGGCGTCCAGCACCTCCTGGGCCTTCTCCTCGACCGTCGCCGTCGGCGCGAACAGCACCGCGGGGTCGAGGTTGCCCTGGAGCGCCTTGCCGGGGCCGACCCGGCGGGCTGCCTCGTCCAGCGGGACGCGCCAGTCGACGCCGACGACGTCCGCGCCGGCCTCGCCCATCGGGCCGAGGAGTTCGCCGGTGCCGACGCCGAAGTGGATGCGCGGGACGCCGTAGGGCGCGACGGCGTCGAAGACCTTCGCCGACGCGGGGAGCACCGAGCGCCGGTAGTCGGCGGGGGCGAGGGCGCCGACCCAGGAGTCGAAGAGCTGGACGGCCGAGGCCCCGGCCTCGATCTGCACCTTGAGGAAGGCGCCGGTGATCTCGGCGAGCCGGTCGAGCAGGTCCGCCCAGAGCTCCGGGTCGCCGTGCATCAGGGCCTTGGTGTGCTCGTGGTTGCGGGACGGGCCGCCCTCCACGAGGTAGCTGGCGAGGGTGAAGGGCGCCCCGGCGAAGCCGATGAGCGGGGTGGCGCCCAGCTCGGCGGTGAGCAGGCCGATGGCCTCGGTGACGTAGGAGACGTCCTCGGGCGTGAGGTCGCGCAGCCGGGCCAGGTCGGCGCGGGTGCGGATGGGATCGGCGATGACCGGGCCGATGCCGGGCTTGATGTCGAGGTCGATCCCGATGGCCTTGAGCGGTACGACGATGTCGCTGAAGTAGATCGCGGCGTCGACCTTGTGACGGCGGACGGGCTGCATCGTGATCTCCGCGACCAGCTCCGGCATCATGCAGGAGTCGAGCATCGGGATGCCCTCGCGGACCTTCAGGTACTCGGGCAGCGAGCGTCCGGCCTGGCGCATGAACCAGACCGGGGTGTGCGGCACGGGCTCCCGGCGGCACGCCTTCAGGAACGCCGACTCATGGGTGGCGGAGGTCTTCGTCTGCTGGCCCATGGGGCGGTCGTTGGCACTCACACCAGGAATCTTCGCACGAAGCCGCAAGCCGCCGGGCCCGCCCCGGGTGTCCCTCCCTGCGCAAAGCCCCGGTTCCGCCTACTCTTCCCCGCATGGCTCCGGCTCAGGGACAGTTCTCCGATCAGACCGATGGCGCCGACACCAGCGACGGCGAGGAGGGCGGCTTCGTCCCGCCCGCGTTCCGTTCGGCGGTGGACGCGTTGCACTCGGCGCGGCTCCGACCCGAGCTGGAGGTGGAGCCGACACGACCGCCCAGGCGGCTCGCCCCGCACGCGTACGCCCTGGAGGCCGCGGTCGTCGACGGCGAGGAGGATCTCGCCGACGGCCGTCTCGTGCTGCTCCACGACCCGGCCGGGCAGGACGCCTGGCGGGGCACCTTCCGCCTGGTGACGCTGGTGCGGGCCGAACTGGAGCCGGAGATGGCGTCCGATCCGCTGCTGCCGGAGGTGTGCTGGTCCTGGCTGACCGGCGCGCTGGAGGCGCGCGGCCTGTCGTACGGGGAGGCGGGCGGCACGGTGACCCGGGCGGGGTCGCACTACTTCGGGGCGCTGGGCGGGAGACGGCCGGCGACCCAGATCGAGATCCGGGCGTCCTGGACGCCGCGCGAGGGGCGCGGCGGGGTCCCGGACGCCTCGGCCCACCTCATGGCGTGGGGAGACCTGCTGTGCCAGGTCGCCGGTCTGCCGCCGTCGGATCCCGTGGACGCGACGGTGGTGACGCTGCCTCAGCGCCGCGGCCCCCAGGCCCACTGAGGCGGCGGTCCGGCCGGGGCGTCGGACCCGCTGCGGCGTCGCGGCGCCCGCCGGGGTGCCGCACCTCGGAGCCACCGACTCCATTTCTGGCCGAAAACCATCCCCACGCCGGTAACCGTGCGTCACATTCGACGCACCGTTACCGGCGTTCTTTTCGTACAATCAATCGAATGTCCGGTTTGCCAGGAATTGTTACCCACTAAATCGCGATCTTCCCCTAAAGGAGCGCGGGCCCGCTGCCGAAGAGGTCAATGACCCTTCAAGCACGGTTCGCCCCGGCTTCATCCCCGAGCCGGCCCGTCCCGCCACTCCCCCCAGGAGGCCTGGTGTCCGTTCTCCTAGAGCAGCCCGCAAGCCTGGTCGCCTACCGCCCGAACAAGCCGACGGCCATGGTCGTCGTGGCCGACCCGCGCGTCCGTTCCACCGTCACCCGCCATCTGTGGGCTCTCGGAGTACGTGACGTCATCGAGGCGTCGTCCATCGCGGAGGCTCGTCCCCGCGTCGGCAACCCGCGCGACATCTGCGTTGCCGACGTCCACCTGCCCGACGGTTCCGGGCTGACCCTGTTGTCCGAGACCCGGGCGGCCGGCTGGCCGAACGGTCTCGCACTCTCCGCCGCCGACGACATCGGCGCCGTGCGCAACGCCCTCGCGGGCGGTGTGAAGGGCTACGTCGTCACCGGCACCCGAACCAATATCGGCCATCCCGCCCGTCCCGGCGTCGCCCCCATCGGCGCCAACGCCGCCCGTATGCACCGCCGCCCCCCCGGCACCCCGAGCCACCCGGGCGGCTACCGCGAACTGTCCGGCCGTGAGGTCGAGGTCCTCCGGCTGGTCGCCGAGGGCCAGTCCAACAAGGCCATCGGCGTCTCCATGGGCCTGTCCGCCCTGACAGTGAAGAGCCACCTCGCCCGCATCGCCCGCAAGCTCGGCACCGGGGACCGCGCCGGAATGGTCGCCGTCGCCCTGCGCACGGGAATCATCCACTGACGCCCCCGCCCCGGCAGGTCCGCGCGGCCCCGTCCCCGGGGACCGGCCGGTTTGCATGCATCGGTGCCCGTCGACGGAACGTTCCGTCGACGGGCGCCGCACATACACAGATACCCTTGACACGTGACCGACGCCCAAGAGACCGCAGCAGACACATCACTGCGAACCACCGGGGGCGCCCCCCCGGACGACGTCGCCCCGGCGCCGATCCCCTTGCTCGAACCTCGCGAGGGCATCCCCCCGGTGGTGGCATCCGACGACGCCCTCGCCCGGGTGATCTCCGCCTTCGCCGCAGGGTCCGGACCGGTGGCGGTGGACGCCGAGCGCGCCTCCGGCTACCGCTACGGCCAGCGCGCCTACCTCGTGCAGCTGCGCCGGGACGGCGCGGGCAGCGCGCTGATCGACCCGGTCGGCTGCCCCGACCTGTCGGGGCTCGGGAGCGTCCTGAGCGGCAGCGAGTGGATTCTGCACGCCGCCACCCAGGACCTGCCCTGCCTGCGCGAAATAGGGATGACCCCCACCGGGCTCTTCGACACGGAGCTGGCCGGACGGCTCGCCGGCTTCCCGCGCGTCGGCCTCGGCGCCATGGTCGAGAACGTGCTCGGGTACTCCCTGGAGAAGGGCCACTCCGCCGTCGACTGGTCCACCCGCCCGCTGCCCGACCCCTGGCTGCGCTACGCGGCGCTCGACGTCGAGCTGCTGATCGACCTGCGCAACGCCCTGGAGGAGGAGCTCGACCGGCAGGGCAAGCTGGAATGGGCCCGCGAGGAGTTCGACGCGATCGCCTCCGCACCGCCCGCCCCGCCGCGCAAGGACCCCTGGCGCCGCACGTCCGGCATGCACAAGGTCCGCCGCCGCCGGCAGATGGCCGTGGTCCGGGAGCTGTGGACCACCCGCGACCAGGTCGCCCGGCGCCGCGACGTCTCGCCGGGCAAGGTGCTGAGCGACGCCGCGATCGTCGAGGCGGCGCTCGCGCTCCCGCCGAACACCCAGGCGCTGACCGCGCTGCCCGGGTTCGGCCACCGCATGGGACGGCGTCAGCTGGAGCAGTGGCAGGCCGCCGTCGACCGCGCCAAGGCGCTGCCCGACTCCGAACTCCCCCAGCCCGGCCAGGCCCTCGCCGGTCCGCCGCCGCCCCGCGCCTGGGCGGACAAGGACCCGGCCGCGGCGGCCCGGCTCTCGGCCGCGCGCGCCGCGGTGTCGGAGCTCGCCACGCGGCTGAACATGCCGCAGGAGAACCTGATCACCCCCGACACGGTGCGCCGGGTCTGCTGGGAGCCGCCCAAGCACCCGACGCCGGACACGGTCGAGACCGCGCTCGCCGGGTACGGGGCGCGGCACTGGCAGATCGAGCAGGTGGCCCCGCTACTGGTCCGCGCGCTGGCCGCGACGGCCTGACGGGACGTCACCGGGCACCCCGCCGGACACGTACCGGGGTCGTATTCGCGCCAGGTTCCACGGCGGCGCACACGCCGTGCCACGAGCGCCGGACGGGCTGATTCCGCCCCGTCCGGCGCTCGTCGCCGTATCCGCCGCTCTCCCGCACCCGCGACCCGTCCCGCGCGCGGGCCGTGCGGGGGCCCGCGGTCACTGGCCGGAACGGGGCGGACGGGCACCCTTCCCGCGTGTGACCTTCGCCGCTCCCGGCACCAGGGGTGGGCAGTCTGGTTACCCGCAAGTAGCATGAGGGTGCGGCGCGCTCGGGCGCGCCCGCAGCAGTGCCATCCCGCACCCTGGAGGAGAGCCACCGTGCCTCGTACCATCCGGGACGTCGTCTTCGTCGACGGCGTCCGCACCCCGTTCGGCAAAGCGGGCCCGAAGGGCATCTACCACGAGACCCGCGCCGACGATCTCGTCGTGAAGGCCATCCGGGAGCTGCTGCGCCGCAACCCGGCCCTGGACCCCGCGAAGATCGACGAGGTCGCCATCGCCGCGACGACCCAGATCGGCGACCAGGGGCTGACGCTGGGCCGCACCGCCGGAATCCTGGCCGGTCTGCCGCAGTCCGTCCCCGGTTACTCCATCGACCGCATGTGCGCGGGCGCCCTGACCGCCGTCACCTCGACGGCCGGTTCCATCGCCTTCGGCGCGTACGACGCCGTCATCGCCGGTGGCGTCGAGCACATGGGCCGGCACCCGATGGGCGAGGGCGTGGACCCGAACCCGCGCTTCGTCTCGGAGAAGCTGGTCGACGAGTCCGCCCTGTTCATGGGCATGACCGCGGAGAACCTGCACGACCGGTACCCGCAGATCACCAAGGTCCGCGCCGACGAGTACGCGGTCCGCTCGCAGGAGAAGGCCGCCAAGGCGTACGCCGACGGCAAGATCCAGCAGGACCTGGTGCCGATCTCCGTGCGCCGCACCAACCCGGAGGGCGGCGAGACCGGCTGGGGCCTGGTCACCGCCGACGAACCGATGCGGCCGGGCACGACCATGGAGTCGCTGGCGGGCCTGAAGACCCCGTTCCGCGCGCACGGCCGGGTCACCGCCGGCAACGCCGCCGGTCTCAACGACGGCGCGACGGCCTCGATCATCGCCTCCGAGGACTTCGCCCGCGAGAACGGCCTCCCGGTCAAGATGCGCCTGGTCTCCTACGCCTTCGCGGGCGTGGAGCCGGAGGTCATGGGCTACGGTCCGATCCCGGCGACCGAGAAGGCCCTGGCCAAGGCCGGGCTGACGATCGGCGACATCGGCCTGTTCGAGATCAACGAGGCCTTCGCCGTCCAGGTGCTGGCCTTCCTCGACCACTACGGCATCGCCGACGACGACGCCCGGGTCAACCAGTACGGCGGTGCCATCGCCTACGGCCACCCGCTGGCCTCCTCCGGCGTGCGTCTGATGACGCAGCTGGCCCGCCAGTTCGAGGAGCAGCCGCAGGTCCGCTACGGCCTCACCACCATGTGCGTCGGCTTCGGCATGGGCGCCACGGTCATCTGGGAGAACCCGAACTTCGACGGAGGCGACAAGTGAGCTCCACCACCGAACTCCTGAAGGGCGCGGCCGAGCTGTTCCCCGACGAGGTCGTCACCCAGGCGCACGTACGCCACCTCGACCTCCCTGCCGGTGCGGGCCGCTTCGCCCTCATCACCCTGGACAACGGCCTGGACCACACCAAGCCGACCACCTTCGGACCGCAGTCGCTGGCGAACCTGAACGCCGCGATCGACCAGGTCGAGAAGGAGGCCGCCGAGGGTGCGGTCACCGGCGTCGGCATCACCGGCAAGCCGTTCATCTTCGCGGTCGGCGCCGACCTCAAGGGCGTCGAGCTGCTGAAGAACCACGACGACGCGCTGGCCATCGGCAAGGGCGGCCACGACGTCTTCCGCCGCCTGTCCGGCCTCGCGGTCCCGACGTTCGCGTACTACAACGGCGCGGCGATGGGCGGCGGCGTCGAGGTCGGTCTGCACTGCTCGTACCGCACCGTCTCCAAGGCCGTGCCCGCGTTCTCGCTGCCCGAGGTCTTCCTCGGTCTGGTCCCGGGCTGGGGCGGCTGCGCGCTGCTCCCCAACCTGATCGGTGCCGACCGCGCGGTCTCCGTCATCATCGAGAACTCGCTGAACCAGAACCGCCAGCTCAAGGGCAAGCAGGTCTTCGAGCTCGGCATCGCCGACGCGATCTTCGAAGGCGCCGACTTCCTGGAGCAGTCGCTGCTCTGGACGGCGAAGGTGCTGAACGGCACGGTCGCGGTGGAGCGTCCCGAGGTCGACCGCGGGGAGGCCTGGGACCAGGCCGTCGCGCGCGGCCGGGCCATCGCCGACTCCAAGGTGCACGGCGCGGCCCCGGCCGCGTACCGCGCGCTGGAGATCATCGCCGCGGCGAAGAACGGCGACCTGGGTGCCGGCTTCGACGCCGAGGACCAGGCCCTCGCGGACCTGATCATGGGCGGCGAGCTGCGCTCGGGCATCTACTCCTTCAACCTGGTCCAGAAGCGCGCCAAGCGCCCGGCCGGTGCCCCGGACAAGAACCTGGCCCGTCCGGTCACCAAGGTCGGCGTCGTGGGCGCCGGCCTGATGGCCTCGCAGCTGGCGCTGCTGTTCCTGCGCCGCCTGGAGGTGCCGGTCGTGCTGACCGACATCGACCAGGAGCGGGTCGACAAGGGCGTGGGCTACGTCCACGCCGAGATCGAGAAGCTGCTCGGCAAGGGCCGGATCAACCAGGACAAGGCCAACCGTCTCAAGGCCCTGGTCTCCGGTGTGCTGGACAAGGCCGAGGGCTTCTCCGACGCGGACTTCATCATCGAGGCCGTCTTCGAGGAGATCGGCGTCAAGCAGCAGGTGTTCGCGGAGGTCGAGGCGGTCGCCCCGGCGCACGCGATCCTCGCCACCAACACCTCCTCCCTCTCGGTCACCGAGATGGCCTCGAAGCTGAAGCACCCCGAGCGGGTCGTCGGTTTCCACTTCTTCAACCCGGTCGCGATCCTGCCGCTGCTGGAGATCGTCCGCGGCGAGCGGACCGACGACGCCTCGCTGGCCACGGCGTTCGGCGTGGCGCGGAAGCTGAAGAAGACCGCGGTGCTGGTGAAGGACGCCCCGGCGTTCGTCGTCAACCGCATCCTCACCCGCTTCATGGGCGAGATCCAGAACGTCATCGACGAGGGCACCCCGGTCGAGGTCGCCGAGAAGGCCATCGAGCCGCTCGGCCTGCCGATGTCCCCGCTGGTGCTGCTGGAGCTGGTCGGCCCGGCGATCGGTCTGCACGTCTCCGAGACCCTGAACCGTGCCTTCCCGGACCGGTTCACCGTCTCGGAGAACCTGGCCGCGGTCGTGAAGGCCGGCAAGCGCGGCTTCTACGTCTACGACTCCGGCAAGCCGGAGCTGGACCCGGAGGTCGCCGCGCTCCTGAAGCAGGGCGACGTCGTCCTGACCGAGGAGCAGGTCCGCGACCGGGTCCTGGACGCGGTGGCGCAGGAGATCGGTCTGATGCTGGACGAGGGCGTCGTCGCCGAGGCCCAGGACATCGACCTCTGCCTGATCACCGGTGCGGGCTGGCCCTTCCACCTGGGCGGCATCACGCCGTACCTGGACCGTGAGGGCGTCTCGGAGCGGGTCAACGGCAAGAAGTTCCTCGCGCAGGGCGTGGCGAGCGTTCCGGCGTAACGCCCCTTCGCCGACACGACGGCGGGCCGTACGGAGACCACTCCGTACGGCCCGTTCCGTGTTCCGGGGAGGGCGGGGCGGGCGGCCCCGCCGCGTCACCAGGCGGGCAGCGCCGGGTAGTGCTCGCAGCCCGGACCGCAGGGCACGCGCGCGGACATCGACGTGTGCAGCCAGCTGTCCTCGGGAACCCCGTGCACCTTCAGCTCCAGCCGTGCCGGGGGCGAGTGGATGGCGCTGAACACCGCGACGAACTCCACCGTGTAGGTGCCCGGCCGCCAGTCGTGGGGGTGGGTGACCCGCCAGCTCCCGTCGTCCTGCACCGGGGCCTCGGCGATCAGCCGGCCCCGCTCCAGCACCATGACCTTCCGGACGCCGCGCCCGGCCGTGCCCGAGAACCGGGGCCGGGGGCCGCTCCACGCCCCCTTGCGCGGCCCGATCACCTCGGGCGCCTCCAGCCGGTCGAGGACCTCGAACTGCGTCTCCGCGGCCGTGGACACCGCGTTGCCCGCGAGGGCGACCGCGGTCACCTCGTGCCGGCCCGCGGGCCACTGCACGGCGCGCCGCCACTGCCAGGTCCCGTCCTCGGCGACGCGGGTCCCGCCGAGGTACTCCCCCTCCTCGAAGAAGATCACGTAATCGGCGCCCGTCGGCGCCGTTCCCGTCAGTTTGCGTCCGGCGCCGACCGGTTCGGCGAAGGCCGGCGACGTCACGGTCGGGGCGACGGCCACCTCGGGCCGCGCGGTCAGCGCGAGCTGCGGCTGCTGCACGGTGAACTCGGTCTGCACCGGCGGCGCCTGTCCCGGCACCAGCCGCTGGACGTCCACCAGCCCGGGCGGCAGTCCCGGCACTCCGGCCAGGCCGCTCGCCACCAGCCGCGCCGCTTCCCGGGCCCCGGCGTGGTTGAAGTGGGAGGCGTCGACGATGCCCTGCGGGTGCCCCGGGTGCTCGCCCGGGTCCAGCCACCGGTAGAGGCCGCGGGCGCGCATGGGCCCCAGCTCGGCGAGGAGCCGGGTGGTGGAGGCGTTCATGTCGACGGCCGGGCAGCCGAGTTCCGCGGCGGCCTCCAGGGTCAGCCGCGCGTATCCGTCATGGGTGTCCACCGGATTGCCCGAAACGTCGAAGACGCAGCGGGCCGCCGGGGTCACGAGGACCGGCACGGCGCCCTCGGACCGGAGCGCCTCGACGTACAGCCGCAGGTACTCCTTGTACTCCCGCGGGCCGTGGTACCGGTTGAGCTGGTTGATGCGCTGCTCGACATGGCCGAAGGCGATGAGCACGAGGTCGCCGGGACCGACGAGGGTGAGCAGCGCGGCGAACCGCCCCGTGTAGTAGTCCCGCAGCGTCATGGCGTCGCGCGCGTAGTTGCGCACGTCGCAGTCGGGCCCCAGGAACTCCTCCAGGTACTGGCCCCAGCCCGCGAGCGGCGCCTCCGCCTCGGTGCGGGAGGCGGCCACCGAGTTGCCGATGACGCAGATCTTTCGCATGTCTTCTTCTCGTCTCCGTTGTCGCGTGGCCCCGGGTCGGGGGTCAGCACGCCTGCCAGGGGCCGAGGGCGGCGCCCGGCCGGGCTTCTTCCTGCCGTGCCCAGTGCAGTCGGCCGTCCGTGCCGAGCGCCGCGACGACCGCCCGGCCGTACGCGTCGGCGGCGACGGCCGGGGCACCGGCCATCTGGATCTCGTGGCGTTCCCAGTCGGGCCGCGCCGCGCCGTGGTCGTCCGCGGACAGCACGGTCACCGCGGGCCTGCTCCGTTCGTCCCTGCGGGCGACGACCAGGAGGTCGTGGTCGGGGGCGAGCAGCCGGAGCGCGGCGACCGCCCCGGTGCCGCCGTCGTCGCTGAGCCGCTCCACCCGCTGTTCCCACGTTCCGTTGGGGCGCTGCCGGTGGCACATCACCGCCCCGGAGTCCTCCTCCCGGTAGAACAGCGCCACGCGGTTGCGGCCCACCTGCACGGGGGTGAGGCCGGAGGCCGGCCGCCAGCTCTCCGGCACGCCGGTGACCAGCTGGTCCTCCAGCTTGAACGGCCCGTACACGGCTTCCTGCCGCCACCGCACCCCGCCGGTGCGGTTCGTGGCGTACATGTCGATGCGGCCCGTGGAACGCAGCACGGTGGTCAGGGAGTCCTGCATCCAGCGCCCGCCGAGCGTCTCCCAGGCGGTGAACCCCTCCGGCGTCTCGCGCCGCAGGCTGACGCCCACCGAGAAGTTCCGCACGAAGACGTGGAGGTGGCCGGCCGGGTCCACCACCGCCGCGGGCACGCCGACCTCGCGGCAGCGCCGCCAGTCACGGGTGGCCTCGTCGGGGTTGCCGAGGGATTCCCAGGGCAGCACGGAGCCGGTGTGCGCCTGGCGCCACATGCGCACCACCTCGACGTCGGCCCGGCCCTCGGCGCCCTGGAGGCGGCGCAGCCCGACCAGGTGGACGCCACCGGTGCGGTCGGGGGCGACGTCGAGGCACGGCAGGAGGTCGCCGCCGGGCAGCAGGAGCGGTCCCTCGAAGCGTCCGGCGCCGGCTTCGGTCTCCGTCCACACCGCGGCCTGGTCGCCGAGGACCGCGTAGGCGGCGAGCCGGCCGTCGGCCTGCCGGTGCAGCCACCGGGTGCCCTGCGGGTAGCGGCTGCGGGTGCTCCAGCCGTAGCGGCGGATGTCGGCGCCGTCACCGAGCTGGAGGTCGCCGCAGTGGCGGTGGGCGCAGGCGTGGCCGTCGGCCCCCGCGTACACGTCGATCAGGGACTTCTTCAGCGCGTGGGAGCGCTCGCTCAGGTTGCTCGGCCAGTTCTTGTTGCCGTAGCCGGTGAAGTGCTCGACCAGCGGCGGGCGGCCCCCGGCGCGCAGGTGGCGGCGGAGCGCCTCGCGGGCGAACTGGGCGGTGGCGGTGTGGTCGGCGTGGTCGCTGGAGGTGATGCCGCGTGCCTCGTCGTACGACTCGTGCAGCGGATCGGGGTCCATGGTCCACAGCGCCGTGGGCTGCGCGTAGGAGAGCAGTTGCACGAGGGCGGTGACCACGTCCTCGCGGCCCAGGGCCTGCGGCTGGTGCAGCTCGGACCCGGCGGCCAGCAGGGTGGGCTGGCGGGCGGCGCGCCCGTCCCACAGGCTGGTCAGCCGGGCCTGCGGCTGGTCCGCGGGGAAGCCGTGCGCCGCGTCCGCCATCCGCAGTCCCAGGAAGAAGAGCTGCACGTGCGGTGCCTGCTCCAGGTAGAACCGCTCCGCGGCCACGCCGGGGACGAGTTCGACCGGTTCCCGGGCCCAGGGGGCCTCCCGGTCGCCGAGGACCATGGTGGCGTAGGCGGCGCACAGACCGTTCTGGCGTGCCTCCATGTATCCGGCGAAGTCGACCGGGGCCTGGTCCCGCAGCGGGTCGCGGGTGTCCACGTTGCGCCCGTCGGCCTCACCGGCGGTGAGGTAGACGCTGGTGACGCGGTGGCCCGCGGTCAGCAGCCGGTACAGGTCGGGGTTGACGAAGTAGAGGTCGTCGTCGGCGTGGGCGAACACCTGGAACAGCGAGGTGGCGTTCGCCCCGGCGGGCTGGGTCATGGTCGGTGGACACTCCGATCGGGCACGGCTGGCGAACGGCGGACGGCGCGGGAGGTGCTCACAGCGGCCACTGCGGCAGTTGTCCGGCGTGGAAGCGCTGGTTGCGCGGGGAGCCCGCCTCGAACTGGCTGGCCACCGGGAAGTACGAGGGCAGGAAGGCCGCCAGGACGGCGTCCTGCTCGTCCTCGGTGACGTCGCCGTCGTGGTAGTCGTTCAGGCAGAAGACGTCGTGCGGGCGGTTGAGCTGGAGGCGGGAGAGCCGCTGCTTGTGCTCGCTCAGTCCCACGTTGACGAAGCCGCAGTTGATGCTGCCCGGGGCCGACCGCTGGGTGTGGAAGCCGAAGTAGTGGTGCAGCGACGACGCGATCGCGAGGTCGGAGTGGCTGCGGAAGCGGCTGGCGGCGGTCGTTGCGACCGCATCCGGGTACTGGCGTTCGATGTCGGCGAGGACGCTGCGCCGCAGCGGGTGCGGCGCGTGCAGGAACGAGTGGGCGAGGACCTGTCCGAAGGTGTCGGCTATCAGGCCGCGGTTGTTCTTGGCCGCGCTCATGTTGAACTCGTCGCCGGTCGTGGCCGGTCCCATGGGCACGGTCGTCGGGGACATGAAGTGCTTGGCGACGCCGTTGCCGTGGAAGAACATGCCCGGCTGGAGCACCCGGCCGATGAACACGTCGTCGTTGAAGTACAGGAAGTGCTCGGACAGCCCGTCGATCCGGTGCAGCTGGCTCTCGATGGCGTGCGAGTTGTACGTCGGCAGCACCGACGGGTCGGCGAAGATCTCCCGGTGGTCGACCACCCTGATCCGGGGATGGTTCAGGTCGAGCCATTCCGGCACCTGCTGGTCGGTGACCAGGTGGATGGTGCGGATCCACGGGGCGTACATGTCGATGGAGCGCAGCGAGTAGCGCAGCTCGTCCCGGTCGCGGAAGCGGGCGGCGCTGCTCGCGGAGTCCTCGGTCTGCATGCCGAGGGCGCGCATCACCGCGTTCTTCCGCTCCAGCCAGGCGACGTCACCGCCGTTGACCCAGGTGTACACGGCGTCGACGGGGAAGCCGATGTCCCCGTGGACGGTGTGGGCGTACGGCTCGATGGTGGGGTAGACGCGTCCGCCGAGCACGGTCTCGTGCACCCGCATGGTCCGGGTGGGCACCCGGTCGCCCACCAGGGTGCGGACCGGGGAGACCATCATGTACGGGTCCTCCGCGTCCTCCTCCCAGAAGTTGATGGTGCAGCCGTAGACCCCGGCGAGGCGGAGGGTGCGGGCGGGCGTGACGGCGTTCTGGTAGACGCGCACGGCCGGGCAGGTGGCCTGGGCGTACTTCTCGGCGAAGGCGGCGAGGACGGTGGCGGTGGGGCTCTGGCGTTCGTTGAGCAGCGCCACGTAGACCGCGCTGCCGCCGTGCGCGGCGGTGAGCGCCTTGAGCACGGCCTCCCGGTTGGAGGTGTGGACGGCGACCGCGTGCCGGACGTTGGTGTCCCGGGTGACGAAGTACGGGATCTGCGCGTGCTCCAGGGCCGTGGCGACCAGTGCCAGGTTGTTCTGGACCACGTCCCACGGGGATTCGCTCCCCAGCCTGCGGCACAGCTGTCCGCCGTCGCGCACGAGACCCCGGTCGGAGCGCAGCAGCCGCTCCTCCAGGGCCCGCTGCTCCTTGGTGTCGACGGAGGTGGCGGGGGCGGGGGCGGCCGGGCGGAGGATTCCCTCCTGGCCGCTCATCAGGGAGTGCAGGGCCTGCCGCTCCGCCTTGCGGGCCTCGCGCTGCCCCGACGCCCGCTCGTTCGCCAGCTCGGCGAAGACGTTCTCCCACATCGCGGTCACCACGGGCGGGGCGAGCCGGGCGACGGATTCGGCGGCGGCGCGGCCCATGTCGTGGCGCAGGGGGGCGTCCTCGATGAGCCGGATGAGCGCCTGGGCCGCGGCGTCGGTGTCGTTCGCCGGGACGAGGATGCCGGTCCGCCCGTCGAGGACGACCTCGCGCGGGCCGTTGGGGCAGTCGTAGGAGACCACGGGCACACCGGCGGCCTGGGCCTCGGTCAGCACCAGCGGGAACGCCTCGTTGCGGGAGGTCATCAGGGCGATGCTGGCCTTGGCCCACTCCTCGGCCAGGTGGGGGGAGTTGCCGTTGAGCTGGACGCTGTCGTGCAGGCCGAGCACGTCGATCTGCCGTCGCAGGGCGCCGGAGAGCGGTCCGTCGCCGAAGACGCGCAGCGTCCACGTGGGGTGCCGGCGGACCACGGTGTCCCAGATGGTGATGGCGTGGTCGATCTGCTTCTCGCCGACCAGTCGGCCCGCGATGACGACGGTGCGGGTCTCCAGGGTGGAGCGGGGCCGGAATCCGCGCGGCAGGGCGTTGGGGACGACGTCGATGCGCGGCGCGCTGTGGCCGAGGGTCTCGGCGAACCAGTCGCGCGTGCGGTTGCTGAGCACGGCGAGCGCGTCCAGGCGGGAGGCGTAGCGCAGCAGCGGTTCGGCGCTGGCGCCGCGCAGTTCGGAGACGCGGTGCTCCTGGTGGAGCGTCATCACGTGCGGGGGCGCCAGCTGCACCGCCAGTGCCATGAGCGCCGGTGTGGTGGTGATCAGCAGATCGGTGTCGGTGTGCTGGAGGGCGTACTCCAGTTCCAGATCGGTCAGCCTGTTGAACGCCGCTTCCCAGGCGGGGTCCACCAGGGCGCTCGGCCGGTCGGCCACCTGGGCCCACGCCTCGGCGGCCAGGCCGGTGCGGCGGACCGGTACGGGGGCGGGTCCGGTCCGGTCGATCAGGTAGTCGACGCGGATGCGCTCGTCGATCGGGAAGAACAGCTGCGGCTGGGTCTTGAGGATGCTCAGCACGCGGACGTCGTGGTTGCCCACGAGTTCGGCGGCCTGGTTGAACACCGCTCGTTCGGTGCCCCCGACGGCGTCCGCGGTGAGCAGGAGGAAAGTGATCTTCATTGTGTGCGGTTACGCGGCTTCCGTCATCGGGCTGCACTGGATGCGGAAGTTACCCGCGGGCGTGTAGCGGGGCAGTACGAGCATGGGGGATCCGCCGACCGGCGTCACGGTGGTCTGCCGGACGGCGAAGACCCGGCCGGGGTTGCGGACGTCGTGCAGGCGCCGTCCCAGGCGCATGTCGCGCAGGTTGTCCGAGCACAGGACCAGGTCCCACTGCTCGGCGCGGTCGCGGCGCGGCGCCATGAGGTGCAGTGGTGCGGACACCTGCCACAGTCCCTCGTCCAGCCGGACGGCTCCGGCCTCCAGGCGGCGTCCGGAGGCGACGAACTCGACCCGGGGGGCCTCGGGCTCGTCGCCCCCGACCACGCGGAAGGCGACCTCGGCCTGGCTGTGGGTGACGTGCACCCGTACGACCTCCACCGAGGGCTGGGACGGGCTGAACGTCACCCGGGCGTTGCCGGTGACGCTGCGGCCCAGCCGGTAGCGGGCCCCGGTCGCGGCGGACGCCTCCATGGGCCGCGTCGGGCCGCCGTACGGCACGGGGAGGTCCACGAGGAGCAGGGGCAGCGTGCGGCGGCGCATCCCCCGTGACAGGCGCAGCCGGATCTTCCAGCGGCCGGGGGTCAGGGGCAGGCCGTTCACGTCCTGCCCGAGCAGGATCGCGGCGTCCATCGCGACGCCCCCGTCGTGGTCGGTGTAGACCCTGGCGTCCGTGGCGAGCCGGCGGCCCCTGCGCCTCAGCTCGATCCGGGCGTCCTCGTCCGGCCGGACCCAGTGCGGCATCCGGGCGTGCAGGTTGACGGTCTGCCCGTCGAGCACGGCGGCGTAGTGGAGTACGGCCGCCCGGCCCTTGCGCCGGGGCAGGAAGAACCGGCGCAGCAGGACGGATCGGACGCGGGTGGTCTGACGGCGCGTCCTGCGGCGCAGTGCGCGCAGAGGTCGTCGGCGTTTCATCGGGGGGCTCCGTCGGCGGGACCGTTGTGGGTGGGAACCGCGTCCAGGCCCAGGGGCAGGACGCGGCGATCGTTGAGCCGGGTGGGGCCGGTGATCCCGTCGGGCAGCTCGTACCGGCTGGGGACGGGGAAGTAGTTCTCCAGGAACGACCGGACCATGCGGTCCTGTGCCTCGGGGTCGGGGTGCACGACCGTGTCGTTGAGGCAGAACGTGTCGAAGTCGCGGCGGGCGAGCAACGAGTTCAGGCGGTGCCGGGCCTGTTCGGCGGCGAGGTCCACGTAGACGTAGCGCAGGTTGCCGACGGTCGCGCGGCCGGTGTGGAAGCCGTAGTAGTGGTGCAGGGACGAGGCGATCGGTACGTCGTCGGGTGAGCGGAAGCGCGAGTGCTGGGTGTGGCGGTGCTCCTGGTCGTACACCGACTCGATGTCGGCGAGGACGCTGCGGCGCAGTGCGTGCGGGGTGTGCTTCATCTTCTGCGCGATCCGGGTGCCGAAGGAGCGCTCGATCAGGGCCCGGCTGTTCTTGCCCGCGGCGTTGACCGGCAGGTCGTCGTGGATCGGGGAGCCGGCCGGCACGAGCGCCTTGGACTGGAAGAACTTGCTCAGCCCGTTGGCGTGGAAGAAGTGCCCGGGGGTGAGCGGGCGGCCGAGGAACACGTCGTCGTTGAGGTACAGGAAGTGCTCGGACAGCCCGTCGATCCGGTGCAGCTGGCTCTCGATGGCGTGCGAGTTGAAGGTCGGCAGGGCCGTGGGGTCGGAGAAGATCTCACGGTGGTCGACGACCCGCAGGCCCGGTACGTCGGTGTCGAGCCACTCGGGCACCTGTCCGGCGGTGACCAGGTAGACGTTGCGCACCCAGGGCGCGTACTGGTGCAGGGAGCGCAGCGAGTAGCGCAGTTCGTCGCGGCTGGTGAACCGGGCGTCGTTGGCGGCCTGGGCGTGCAGGCTCGGGGCGGGCGCGCCGGGGCGCCCGGAGCGGGCGGCGTCCCGTTCCGCGGCCCACACCGGGTCCGAGTCGTCGACCCAGGTGTAGACGACGTCGATGGGGAAGAGGTGGTCGTCCGGCAGTGGCTGGGTGAACTCCGGCAGGGTACGTGTGACGCCGGTGGCGTAGGCGCCGGGCACGAGGGCGAACAGGGCCTGCGGGGCGACCGGCCGCGGTGTGTCCGCGGGGACCAGGTCGACCACGCGGTTGGGGCGGGGGGCCTCGTACCGGCCGTCCCGTTCCGTCCAGAACTCCAGGTCGCACCCCTGGTCGGCGCCGAAGACGAGGCTCTGTGTGGGGTCGGTCACGTACCAGGCGAGCCGGAGGACGTCGTGCTTGCGCAGCTGGCGCCAGGATCTGCCGTCCTCGCCCGGCCGCACGTCCGACTCCGACGCGGTGGCCGTGCCCACGTAGCCCGGGGTCTGTTCGAAGGCGATCTGGAGCATCTCCTCCGCCACCTCGCGCAGCGCGGCGGGCACCGCGACCGTGGGTACGTCCTTCGTGGCGCCGCGGACGCAGAAGTACTCGACGCCCCCGGCCTCCAGCGCGGAGACGAGGATGTGCAGGTTGCGGGCGCGGGCCGCCCACGCCGTGGCGCCGTCCACGAGCAGGGCGTGCATGTGCCGGCCCTCGACCCGGACCACCCGGTGCGTGGAGGCGGCGCTGTGCCGGGGCGTCCTGCGTCGGCCGCCCATCGCCCAGACGACGGTCGCCGACCGCACGGCCTCGACGGAGGTGAGCGAGGACTTGACGGCGGAACGCAGCGGCAGCGGCACCTTGCGGACGATGCCCCTGCGCGCGCCCACGGGCACCACGGACCGGTAGGCCGAGACCAGCGATCCCGCTTCCGGGTTGTCGGAACCGACCACGAGGCATCCACCACCCACGCCACTGCGGTCCAGCGCCTATCCCGTCCGGACACCTCTTCGTGCCCGGACGTCGAACGGTATGAGACCGAAACCTGTCATTCGCCATGCGGACCGCCCCGCCGGGGGTCCACCCTGCTCACCGACGAGCAAGTCACAGAACTTTCACATAAAAAACTGATCAACGTCCAACCAAAAAGACGGACATATCCGACATATAGTCGTGAGGAATCCCACCAACCGGTCGTACAACCTTTTACAACTTCACGAGAACATCACATGGAATCGAGGTGACGCACCGGTAACGCCCCGGTGGCGCACCGGCGTTGCCCCTTCCCGCGCCCCGGAGGCCGTCCGGGGCACCGGCTCATCGGGTCACAGCCGGTTCCAGTGCGGCGGGAGCGTGAGCCCGGGGCCCTCCTCCTGGCGGACGACGGACACGCCCCCGTCCCGCCCGCAGACCGCGACGACGACGCGGCCGTGCCCGTCGAGGGCGAGGGCCGGGTCGCCGGCGCACTGCTCGGCGGTGTCCGACCACCAGACGCCGTGCTGCTCCCCCTCGGTGCCGCAGACCCCGATCAGCAGGGTGCCGGCCGCGCCGCGCTGCGCGAGGACCGTGCAGTCGTAGCCGTCGAGCGGGGCGCGCAGTGCCACGACGGCACCGTCCCCGGGCTCCCCGCCCACCGGCACGGGCCAGGCGCCCGCGCGATGGGCGACGACGCCCGCCGTGTTCGCGTCGACCCAGTAGTGGGTGAGGCGGTCCGGTGCCGTCTCCAGCGCCGTCACGGATCCCGCCGACGCGTGGAACTGGAGGGGCGGCAGGCTCCGCAACGGGCCGTCCGGGCTCTCCTGGCGCCACTGCTGAACCCCGCGGTCACTGGGCGCGAAGACCTCCACGAGCCCGCCCGAGGTCGCCGACGCCACGAGTTCGGCGGCGAGTCCGGCCCCTTCGAGGTCCCGCCAGGCCTCCCACTTGCCGCCCTTGCCCTCGCGGCGGAGCTGCAGTCCGTGGCCCGCGTTGCGCACGAAGACGAAGACGGTCCCCCGTGCGTCGACGGCCCCGGCCGGCGCACCGATCCTCCGGCCCGCCTCCCGGTCGCGGTAGAAGTTGCCGAGGGAGCGCCACGCGGTGAGGGGGCGACCGGTCTGGTACTGGACGGCGTGCACGATGTCCACGCGCGGCCCGTCGGAACCGTGGCGCTCGCGCCGCCCGAGGAAGTGCACGTACGAGTCGGCCCCCTGGACGACGGCCAGGTCCGTCAGGTCCGCGACCGGCATGAACTCCGGTCCGTCCCACCGGTCCCCGCCCGCAGCGCGCTGCGTCCAGCGCAGCAGGCCGCCGTCCGTGCGGGTGTAGAGCGTGAGCCTGCCGTCCTTGCCGAGCGTCATCCAGCGGCCGCGCGGCGTTCCGGAGATCCGGCGGCGCCCGGACGACGGGGCGGAGGGGCGGGCGTCGCTCGCGGAGTCCGGTCCTCTTCTCCGCATGACCCGCAACACCCTCTCCGCTTCACCGGTTCTTCATCCTGCCCCCACGGGGCCGACACATCATATGCTCGGCGCCGGTCCGCCCCGCGGACCGGCGGCACCCGGTTCAGCGACGCGCCCCGGGGTTCCGCAGGCACCATCCCTCCCACGCCGAAGCGACCATCGCGCGGGCGTCGTGCCGGGCCGACCAGCCCAGTTCGGAGCCGATCCGGTCCGCCGAGGCGACGACCCTGGCCGGGTCGCCCGCCCTGCGCGGGGCGCTCACGGGCGTGGCGGCGGCCCCGTACCCCGTCACGTCGCCGATCAGTTCGATCATCTCGCGCACCGAGACGCCCTCGCCGCGGCCGATGTTGAGGGTCAGGTCCGCGCCCGGTCCGCGGTCGAGCAGCGCGCGGGCCGCGGCGAGGTGGGCCGAGGCGATGTCGTCGACGTGGATGAAGTCGCGGACACAGGTGCCGTCGCCGGTGTCGTAGTCGTCGCCGAAGACCACCGGGGCCTCCCCCCGCGTCAGCCGCTCGAAGACCATGGGCACCAGGTTGGACACACCGGTGTCTGCGAGGTCCGGGGCGGCGGCGCCGGCGACGTTGAAGTACCGCAGCGAGGCGGTGGCGATGCCGTGCGCCCTCCCGGCGGCGCGCACCATCCACTCGCCGGCCAGCTTCGTCTCGCCGTAGGGGTTGATCGGGGCGCACGGGGTGTCCTCCGTCACCAGCCGCACGTCCGGCATGCCGTAGACGGCCGCCGAGGACGAGAAGAGGAACGCGCGCGCCCCTCCCCCGGCCGCCGCCTCCAGCAGGGTCTGCAGGCCCTGCACGTTCTCCCGGTAGTAGTGCAGCGGGCGCTCGACGGACTCCCCCACCTGCTTCTTCGCCGCGAGGTGGACCACGCCGCGCACCGACAGGTCGGCCAGGGTGTGCCGCAGCAGGTCCGCGTCGAGCGTCGATCCCCGGACGAACGGCACGTCCCCGGGCACGCGCGCGGGGTCGCCGGTGGAGAGGTCGTCGTACACCGCGACCCGCTCGCCGGCCGCCCGCATGGCGCGGACGACGTGCGCCCCGATGAAACCCGCTCCGCCCGTGATCAACCAAGTCATGGGCGAATAGTAGTTCGAGGTGCACACATCATGATTCCGGGGGCCAAAACACCCATTCGCACGATCCTCTGTTCTATAGTGCACGGTCAGTCATGCACGCACGGACCGGCCACACCCCCCACCCGAGTCCCACGCACTTCACCGTCCGCTCCGGGCACTGAGATTTGAGGACTCGACCACGATGAGCCACGACGCCACGGCACCGGGCCCCTCGGCCCCCCAGGACGGCGGCCGAAAGCGCAGGGGCGGCCCCCGCAGGCGCCGCCGCGGCCTGCGGATCGCACTCGTCTCGGTGCTCGTCCTGCTGCTCGCCGCCGGGGGCACCCTGTACTGGCTGTACAGCCGCCTGGACGGGAACATCAAGGGCGTCGACATCGACAAGGCCCTCGGCGAGGACCGCCCCGAGAAGCTGCCCACCAGCGGCCAGAACCTGCTGGTCCTGGGCTCCGACTCACGGGCCGGCGCGGAGAACAAGGAGCTGGGCGGGGGCGGCGACGTCAGCGGCGCCCGCTCGGACACCGCGCTGGTGGTGCACATACCCGAGGGCCGGACGAAGGCCGTCGCGGTCTCCATACCGCGCGACACCCTGGTCACCCGGCCCGAGTGCACCAGGGCCGACGGCACGTCGGTGCCCTCGGCGGACCGTGTGATGTTCAACTCCGTCTACTCCCAGGTCGGACCGGCCTGCGTGGTCAAGACCGTCGAGAAGATGTCCGGGGTCCGCATGGACCACTACCTGGAGATCAACTTCGCCGGGTTCAAGGACCTGGTGGACGCCATCGGCGGCGTCACGGTCGACGTCCCGAAGGACATCCACGACAAGTCCTCCGGCCTCGACCTCACGGCGGGCCGGCACAAGCTCGACGGCACCCAGTCCCTGGCGTACGTCCGCACCCGGCACGGCGTCGGCGACGGCAGCGACCTCGGCCGGATCGGGCTCCAGCAGCAGTTCCTGCTCGCGCTGCTGAGCGAGGTGAAGTCGCAGGACCTGCTGGGCAGCCCGGCCAAGTCGTACAAGATCGCCAGTTCGGCCACCCGCTCGCTGACCACCGACTCGGGACTCGCCTCGCTGACGTCCCTCGCCGAGTTCGGCCGGTCGATGAACGGCGTGGACCCGGACACCATGGAAACGATCATGCTTCCGGTGGCGTACGACAAGCGGGACCCCAACCGGGTGGTGGCGGCCCAGCCGCAGGCCGACCGGCTCTGGAAGGCCATCCGCAAGGACGGCGTGATCCCCGAGTCCGCCAAGAAGTCCCCCGCGACCGGCGGCTGACGCGACGCGGGGCGCGGCCCCGTGACACCCTTCCGGCATGCCGAGCGAACGGACCCTGGTGATCGTGGACGCGGCCAACGTGGTCGGCTCCGTGCCCGACGGGTGGTGGCGGGACCGGCGCGCCGCCACCGAGCGGCTCCGGGACGCCCTGGTCCCGCTGGCCTCGGCGGGGCTGCCGGGACACCCCGGCCCCGTCGAACTGGTGCTGGTCGTCGAGGGCCGGGCCCGCGGCGTCGCGTCGGTGCCCGGCGTGCTGGTGGACCCGGCACCGGACAGCGGCGACGACCGGATCGCCGAACTCGCCGGGGCGGCGGCGGACCGGGTCTGCGTGGTGGTCACCGCCGACCGGGAGCTGAGGCGGCGGGTCGAGGAGCACGGGGCCCGGTGCGTGGGGCCCCGCACGGTACGGCCGGCCCCGCCCGCCGGTACGCCCTGACGGCCCGTCCCGGAGCCGGCCGGCGGGCCCTCAGCGGTCGGCCGGGGCGTTGAGGCGGCTGTGCCGGCGCCCGTACGCGAAGTAGATGATCACGCCGAGGACCATCCAGACCCCGAACCGCAGCCAGGTCTCCGCCGGCAGATTGAGCATCAGCCACACCGAGGCGGCCACCGAGAGCAGCGGGACCAGCGGCACCCACGGGGTGCGGAAGGCGCGGTGCAGATCGGGGCGGGTGCGGCGCAGCACCAGTACGCCCAGCGCGACGACGACGAACGCGAAGAGCGTGCCGATGTTCACCAGTGTCGCCAGCTCGTTGATGCTGGTGAAACCGGCGACGATCGCGATGATCACACCGAGCAGGACGGTCGGGCGGTACGGGGTGCCGAACTTGGGGTGCGTCTTGGAGAAGAACCGCGGCAGCAGCCCGTCGCGGCTCATCGCGAAGAACACCCGGGTCTGCCCCAGCAGCAGGATCAGGCAGACCGTGGTGAGGCCGATCGCGGCACCGAAGCTGATGAGTCCGGCGTAGACGGGATGGCCGACGGCCTTGAAGGCGTCGGCCAGCGGAGCCTCGACCGACAGTTCGGTGTAGTGCTCCATGCCGGTGACCACGAGGGACACCGCGACGTAGAGCACGGTGCAGATGAAGAGCGAGGCGAGGATGCCGCGCGGCATGTCCCGCTGCGGGAGCTTCGTCTCCTCCGCGGCGGTGGCCACCACGTCGAAGCCGATGAAGGCGAAGAAGACGATGGAGGCTGCGGTGAAGATGCCCATGATGCCGAAGTTGGTGGGCGCGTAACCGAACATCAGCTGGACCAGCGGCGCGGTCAGTCCGGTGCCCGACTCCTGCGGCTCCGCCTCGGGGATGAAGGGCGAGTAGTTGGCGGCCTTCACGAAGAACAGCCCCGCGACGATCACGATCAGGACCACCACGATCTTGATGGCGACCACGACGCTCGTGACCCGGGCCGAGAGCTTCATGCCGAGCACCAGCACCACGGTCAGGACGAGCACCAGGGCGAAGGCCAGGATGTCGAAGCCGAAACCTTCCGCCACGTCAGGTCCCGAGAGCACGTCGGGCATGTGCCAGCCGAAGTTGTCCATCAGCGAGCGCACGTAACCGGACCAGCCGACCGCCACCACCGCCGTGCCCAGCGCGAACTCCAGCACCAGGTCCCAGCCGATGATCCAGGCGACCAGTTCACCGAGGGAGGCGTAGGAGAACGTGTACGCGGAACCGGCGACCGGCACGGTGGAGGCGAACTCGGCGTAGCAGAGCGCCGCCAGGGCGCAGACGACGCCCGCGACCACGAAGGCGAGGGCGGTGGCGGGACCGGCCGTCTCCTTGGCCACCTTGCCGGTGAGCACGAAGATGCCGGTGCCGATGATGACACCCACCCCGAAGACCGTGAGGTCCAGGGCGGAGAGGGACTTCCTGAGCGCGTGCTCCGGCTCCTCGGTGTCGCGGATGGACTGCTCGACCGTCTTGGTCCGGAACAGTCCGCCGCTGCTGGGTGGTGTGTCCTGCTGGGCCGTCACCGGCGTACCTCCACGCACTCGTCGTGTACGCCATGTTCGGGACCGCCCCGGCCCCGAAGGGTTCCACGGCGGGTGATTTCACGCGAATGGGCCGGGCGGACCACTCGTGCGGAGTGGCCCGCCCGGCCCATTCGTCGTAACGGTGCGAACGGCCGGCCGCGGGGTGTCAGTCGCGGGCGGGCTCGATCACGGAGCGGGGGTCGGCGTCCCCGAAGCGGCCGTCCAGCTTGGCGACCAGGCCGGTGACCTGGCGGGCGATGTCCGGCGCGGTCAGCCCGATCTCGGCCAGGACCTCCTTGCGGGAGGCGTGGTCGAGGAAGCGCGGCGGGATGCCGAAGTCGCGCAGCGGTACGTCGACCCCGGCGTCGCGCAGTGCCTGGGAGACGGCCGAGCCGACACCGCCGGCCCTGCTGTTGTCCTCGACGGTGACGACGACCCGGTGCCGCTCGGCGAGCGGGGCCATCGCCTCGTCGACCGGCTTGACCCAGCGCGGGTCGACCACGGTCGTCGAGATGCCCTGGGCCTCCAGCAGGTCCGCGATCTCCAGGCACATCGGGGCCAGCGCGCCGACCGAGACCAGCAGGACGTCCGGCCGGTCGGTGCCGGGCTCGCGCAGCACGTCCATGCCGCCGGCCCTCCCGACGGCCTTGACCGCCGGGCCGACCGCGCCCTTGGAGAAGCGGACCACGGTCGGGGCGTCGTCGACCTCGACGGCCTCGCGCAGCTGGGCGCGGACCTGGTCGGCGTCGCGCGGGGCGGCGATCCGCAGCGTGGGCACGCACTGCAGGATCGACATGTCCCACATGCCGTTGTGCGAGGCGCCGTCGGTGCCGGTGATCCCCGCCCGGTCCAGGACGAAGGTCACACCGCACTTGTGCAGCGCGACGTCCATCAGGACCTGGTCGAAGGCGCGGTTGAGGAAGGTGGCGTACACCGCGAAGACGGGGTGCAGTCCGCCGGTGGCGAGCCCGGCCGCGGAGACCGCGCCGTGCTGCTCGGCGATGCCGACGTCGTAGATCCGGTCCGGGAACTCCTTCTCGAACTTGGTCAGGCCGACCGGCTGGAGCATGGCCGCGGTGATCGCGACGATGTCCTCGCGCTCCTTGCCGAGCTTGACCATCTCCTCGCCGAAGACCGAGGTCCAGTCCAGGCCGGAGCTGGAGATGGGAAGCCCGGTGTCCGGGTGGATCTTGCCGACGGCGTGGAAGCGGTCCGCCTCGTCCTGGAGAGCCGGGGTGTAGCCGCGGCCCTTCTCGGTGATGCAGTGCAC
Source organism: Streptomyces sp. NPDC006435 (assembly GCF_040612315.1). Taxonomy (NCBI): domain Bacteria; kingdom Bacillati; phylum Actinomycetota; class Actinomycetes; order Kitasatosporales; family Streptomycetaceae; genus Streptomyces; species Streptomyces sp. NPDC006435. The sequence goes on along the minus strand of NZ_JBEXPY010000016.1, from coordinate 76,380 downwards.
GATGACGGGGCCGCCGAAGCGCTTGGCACGCTGGAGCGCCGACTCCAGGGCCTCGATGTCGTGGCCGTCGATCGGTCCCACGTACTTCAGGCCGAGGTCCTCGAACATGCCCTGCGGGGCGATGAAGTCCTTCAGCCCCTTCTTGGCGCCGTGCAGCGTCTCGTACAGCGGCCGGCCGACGACGGGGGTGCGCTCCAGGATGTCCTTGCCGCGGGCCAGGAAGCGCTCGTAGCCGTCGGTGGTGCGCAGCGTGGCGAGGTGGTTGGCGAGGCCGCCGATGGTCGGCGCGTAGGAGCGCTCGTTGTCGTTGACGACGATGACGAGCGGGCGGTCCTTGGCGGCGGCGATGTTGTTCAGCGCCTCCCAGGCCATGCCGCCGGTGAGAGCTCCGTCACCGATGACCGCGACGACGTGGTCGTCCTTGCCCAGCACCTCGTTGGCCTTGGCGAGGCCGTCGGCCCAGCCGAGCACCGTGGAGGCGTGCGAGTTCTCGATGACGTCGTGCTCGGACTCCGCGCGGGAGGGGTAGCCGGAGAGGCCGCCCTTGCTCTTGAGCTTCGAGAAGTCCTGCCGGCCGGTGAGGAGCTTGTGCACGTAGCTCTGGTGGCCGGTGTCGAACAGCACCTTGTCCTTCGGCGAGTCGAAGACCCGGTGCAGGGCGATGGTCAGCTCGACCACTCCCAGGTTGGGGCCGAGGTGGCCACCGGTCTTCGACACGGCGTCGACGAGGAAGGTCCGGATCTCCTCGGCGAGCTGGTCCAGCTGCTCGGGTGTGAGCCGGTCCAGGTCACGCGGTCCACCGATGCGGGTCAGCAGGGCCACCCGTGCCTCCTTGCGTCTTGAGCTGGTCGAGCATGCCGATCCGACGAGTCTAATGTTCCGGTCGCGTGCGGGGTCATCGGGCGGTGTGTTCGGTACGTATTCCGTACACACCGTCGTGCCCCATGCACGTGACCGTGTTCCGTCGGTCACATCCCGCCCCGGCGGGGCGGTGACACGGCTGTGCCCGGCGCCCGTGCGGGGGCGCCGGGCACCGGGCCGGGCGGGGGGCGGGCCGCCCGCCTCGTGGACGTCGTGCGGCCCGCCGTCCTCGTGACGCTACGCGCGGCCCGCCGTCTTCTGGGTGCGGCGCGAGACCGAGTCGATGACCACGGCGGCCAGCAGGACGGCGCCCGTGATCATGTACTGGATGGCGTTGGCCATGCCGATCATGTTCAGGCCCTGCTGGATCGACTGGATCACGATCATGCCGAGCAGTGCGGACCAGACCTTGCCCCGGCCGCCGAAGAGGCTGGTGCCGCCGATGACGGCCGCCGCGATGACCAGCATCAGCGTGTTGCCGCCGCCGACGCTCTTGGTGGCGCCGCCGGACAGGCTCGCGATGAAGAGGCCGCCGAAGGCGCCCAGCATGCCGGAGAGCGCGAAGACGGTGATCCGGATGCGGTCGACGCTGATGCCGGCGCGGCGTGCCGCCTCCGGGTTGCCGCCCACCGCGAAGACCTGGCGGCCGAAGGCGGTCCGGCGGGCCACGAAGTCCGCGACGACCAGCACGGCGAGGAAGAGCACCAGGGCCAGCGGCAGGCCGCGGGCGCCCGAGGGCTCGTTCAGCACGTACGCGACGGCGAAGCACAGGATCGCGACGATGCCCGTGCGGAGCGCGATCTCGCTGGTCGGGCGGGCGGGCAGGCCCGCGGACCGGCGGCGCCGGCCGTCCACCAGGAGCGAGGCGGCGTACGCGAGGACCGCGACCAGGGCGAGGCCGTATCCGGCGGCCTTGTCCTCGAAGAAGTAGTTGGTGAGGTTCTCGACGATGCTGCCGCTCGGGGTGTTGATCGAGCCCTCACCGCCCATCATCCATTCCTGCAGACCGCTCCAGCCGAGGAACCCGGCCAGGGTGACGACGAAGGCCGGCACACCGATCTTGGCGAAGAAGAAGCCGTGCAGCGCGCCGAGCGCCGTGCCGGAGAGCACCGCGACGAGGACCGCCAGCCAGTCGTTCCAGCCGTGGTTGACGTTGAGCACGGCCCAGACGGCCGCGCCGACGCCGGCGACCGAGCCGACGGACAGGTCGATCTCGCCGAGCAGCAGCACGAAGACGATGCCGACCGCCATGATGCCGAGGCCGGAGCTGTAGACGGCGATGTTGGCGACGGAGCTGGCGGAGAGGAAGTTGCTGTTCTGGAGCTGGAAGACGATCGCGATGACGATCAGTCCGACGAGGACCGGCAGCGAGCCGAGCTCGCCGCCGCGCACCTTGCGGGTGAACTCGGACCAGTAGCCCTTGAGTCCCTCCTCGCGGACCAGCAGGCGCGGGTCCACCGCGGGGACGGGGGCCGCCGACGGTGCGGTGGTCTTATCGGTGGAGACCCGGGGGGCCTCGGCAGAGGTCTCGGGGGTCTTGGCGAGGTCGCTCACTTCGCTCCCTCCTTCGTGGCGGTGCGTGCCTGGCGGCGCGTGACGGCGTTGTCCGTGGCGCCGGTGATCGCGGAGATGATCTCCTCGTGGGACGTGGTCGCCACGTCGAAGACTCCGTTGTTGCGGCCCAGCCGCAGCACCGCCACCTTGTCGGCGACCGCGCGCACGTCGGCCATGTTGTGGCTGATGAGGATGACGCCGTGGCCGCGCTCGCGCAGCCGCTCGACGAGGTCGAGGACCTGGGCGGTCTGCTCGACGCCGAGGGCGGCGGTCGGCTCGTCGAGGATGACGACCTTGGGGTCGCCGATCAGGGCGCGGGCGATGGCCACGACCTGGCGCTGACCGCCGGAGAGCGAGGCGACCGGGATACGGACGCTGGGGATCCGGATGGACAGGGTGTCCAGCAGTTCCTTGGCGCGCTTCTCCATCGCGATCTCGTCGAGGACCGAGGCCCTGCGCAGTTCGCTGCCGAGGAAGAGGTTGGCGACCACGTCGAGGTTGTCGCAGAGGGCCAAGTCCTGGTAGACGGTGGCGACTCCGAGCTCCTGGGCGTCGTTGGGCCGGTTGATCCGGACCGTCTCGCCCTCCCACTCGATGGCGCCTTCGTCGATCGGGTGGACGCCCGAAATGGTCTTGACGAGGGTCGACTTGCCGGCGCCGTTGTCGCCGACCAGGGCGACCACTTCGCCGGAACGAATCTCCAGGTCCACATCGGTGAGCGCCTGGACGGCGCCGAACCGCTTGGAGATTCCGCGCAACGCCAGCACGGGCGTAGCGGACACGTGAATCATCTCCTTCGCCGCCTGACCGGCGGGGATGGTGCTGCTGAGCTCAAGGGGGCGGTGCCGGTCACCGGGCCGCGGGGGCGGCCGGGAGGTGTTCGGGCGCCGGCCGGGAGGTCTCCGGACGGGTCCGCCTCGGAACGTCGTCGCCGGGGGACGACCGCGCGCCGAGGGCCGGACCCGGTCGGGAGGTTCCGCCCGGCCGGGCCCGTGGTCCGTCCCGGAGGACGGCCGTGCCCGGGTGACCGGAACCGGCGGGAAGTCCGGCGCCCGCCCCTGCTGCGGGGCATGTGACGGGGCGGGCGCCGGACCGGACCGGGGGGGGACGCTTGCCGGCGGGTACTACTTGATGCCGGCGGCGTCGCAGGCCGCCTTGTACTCGTCGGCGCAGATCTTCTCGACCGGGTACACCTTGTCCGCGATGATCGTGGAGGCGATGTTCTCCTTGGTCACCACCGAGGCGTCGTACAGCTTCGAGGGGATGCCCTTGAACTCGCCCGAGAGGCTGTCGACCTTGACCGGGGCCAGGTCGTCGATCTTCTCGCCCTTGAGCAGCCTGACGGCGATCTCGGCGGTGGTCTCGGCCTCCGGCTTGATCTGCTTGTAGATCGAGAAGGCCTGCTCGCCCGCGATGATCCGCTGCAGACCGGCGAGTTCGGAGTCCTGGCCGCCGACCGGGACCTTCACGCCCTGCTTCTTCAGGGCGGTGATGATGCCGCCGGCCATGCCGTCGTTGGCGGAGTAGACGCCCTGGAAGCCGTCCTTGCCCAGGGAGTCGATGGCCGCGCCCATCTTCTTGTTGGCCTCGTCCGGCGACCAGTCCGGGATGTCCTGCTCGTAGACGACCTTCTTGACCTGCTTGTCGAGGACGCTGTGCGCGCCCTTCTTGAAGAAGGGGGCGTTCGGGTCGGTCGGCGAACCGTTGATCATGACGACATTGCTGTCCTCGGCCTTGGCGCCCAGCGCCTTGACCAGCGCCTCGCCCTGGAGCTGGCCGATCTTCTCGTTGTCGTACGACACGTAGGCGGAGATCGGGCCCTCGGCAAGACGGTCGTACGCGACGACCTTGACGTCCTTCTTCGCGGCCTGCTGGACCCAGGACTTGGCGGCCTTGTAGTCGACGGTGTCCAGGATGATGACCTTCACACCCTGGGTGACCAGCGCGTCGAACTGCTTCTTCTGGGTCTCGGTGTCCTGCGCGGCGTTGTTGTACTTGATCTCGCAGTCGCCGCACAGCGACTTGATCTTGTCCTCGATGATCGGACGGTCGAACGTCTCGTAACGCGTGGTCTTGTTCTCCGGCAGGAGCAGACCGATGGTCTTGCCGTCGCCACCGCTGCCGGAGTCCTTGTCGTCGCCCGCCTTGCCGCAGGCGGCGAGGGAGAGGGCCATCGAGATCGCGGCCGTTCCTATGACCAGGCGTCGCGTCGTTGCGTTCATTACGGGTTGCCTCCCTGACGAGGCCGCAACGTTGCGGCCGAGGTGGCTGGCAGTCAACTCGGCTGCAACGTCAGCGTCAAGGAGTAAATCCTTAACGAGATGACAACGGTGCCATTCGTTATCTAAGTGAAGGCAGGAGTGCCCGTCGGCAGGGTGCTCTCCAAAAGGGGTGAATCCCCCATCTCGCTGAGCACCAGGGCCAGTGCGCCCAGCACCTCGGCCCGGCCGCCCAACGCGCCCGGCAGCACCGACAGTTGACGGGCCGCGCTGGGGATGGCGTACCGGGAGACCGAGTCCCGGATCGGCGCGAGCACCAGCTCGCCCGCCTCGGCGAGCGAGCCCCCGAGGACCACCCGGCTGGGGTTGAGCAGATTGCAGAGGTTGGCCACCCCGCTGCCGATGTGCCGCCCGACGTCCCCGATCACCCGGCGGCAGCCCGGGTCGCCCCCGCGGGCCAGCTGGACCACCCGCTCCATGGTGAGATCGGGGCCGTGGCTGGGCATGAGCAGCGGCAGGACGTACCGGGCCGCCGCGAAGGTCTCCAGGCACCCCCGGTTCCCGCAGCGGCACACCGGTCCCGACTCGTCGAGTGTGATGTGCCCGATCTCGCCGGCCGTGCCGCCCGGTCCCCGGTAGATCCGTCCGTCGATCACCAGGCCGGCGCCGACGCCGCTGGCCACCTTGATGTAGGCGAGGTCCTTGACACCGCGTCCGCTCCCCCAGACCAGCTCGCCGAGCGCCCCGAGGTTGGCGTCGTTGTCGACGTGCACCGGCACGCCGAGCCGGCTCGCGAGCTCCTTGCTGGGGTTGATGCCCGTCCAGCCCGGCAGGATCGACGTGGAGCCCAGCGTGCCGGACTCCACGTCGATCGGGCCGGGAACACCGAGACCCACCCCGATCACCTTGTCCTGGCTGATCCCGGTCGTCTCGATCAGCCGCTTCACGAGCTGTTCCGCCCGCCCGAACCCCTGCGCGGACGAGGCGTCCACGTCCAGCGGCTCGGCCTCCTCGGCCAGCACCTGGTGGGCGAGGTTGCCGACCGCCACCCGCAGGTGCGTGTGCCCGAAGTCGACGCCGATCACGATGCCCGCGTCGCCGCTGAGCGAGACGCTGCGGGCCCGGCGGCCGCCCGCCGAGGTGGGGGTCACCTCGACCGTGCCGCCTTCCTTCAGTTCACGAACGATGTTGGAGACGGTGGCCGCTGACAGGCCGGTGCTCCGTGCGATCTCGGCCTGGGTGAGCGAACCCGCCATGCGCACCGCACGCACGACCCGCTCCAGGTTGGCGCGATGCAGCGACGTCTGCGACCCCGGAGTCTCCATTGACTCTCTCACTCCTAGCTCTCTTTCCAACATGTGAACTCCAAGCTGAGCGTTTTGAGGTGCTCCCCGTCAAGACCTTGAGCGACCGAAGCCTCGGATGAGCACCCTCGCCCACGCCCGGCGCGTCCGGCCCGCACTCCGTCCGTGCCCCGCCCCGTGCCCCGTCCGCGCCGGGCCCACCTCCCGTTCACGCCCCGAACGACCGCCCGCACACGCGAACCGCCCGCCGGCGGGAAGCCGGCGGGCGGTTCGTACGAGTGGTGCGTATGGGTGGTGCGTGTGACCGGCCCGTACGGACGACGGGCCGAGGGGGCGAGGGGCGGACCGTTACTTCACGGCGCCCGCAGTGAGTCCCGCGACGACCTGGCGCTGGAAGACGATGTAGGCCCCGAGGACCGGCAGCATCGCCATCACCAGACCGGCGAACAGACCCGACCAGTCGCCCTTGTACCCCTGGCTGTTGGCCAGTTCGACCAGCCCCTGGGAGAGCACCCGCTGGTTCGGGTCGGTGTTGAGCACCGTCGGCAGCATGTACTGGTTCCACTGCCCGAGGAAGTTGAAGATGCCGACGCTGATCAGGCCGGGCTTCGCCATGGGCAGCATCACCTGGAAGAACGTCCGGGTGTGCGAGGCCCCGTCGAGCATCGCCGCCTCCGCCACCGAGGTCGGCAGCGTCCGGAAGAACGAGGTGAGGAAGAAGACGGTGAACGGCAGCGAGTACGCGATGTACACCAGGATCAGTCCGTGCTGCGTGTTCAGCAGGGACATGTTGTTCATCACGAAGAACAGCGGGACCAGCGCCAGGATGATCGGGAAGCTCATCCCGCCGATGAACAGGAAGTACAGGAAGCGGTTGCCCGGGAAGTCGAACCGCGCCAGCACGTAGGCCGCCATCGACCCCAGCAGCAGCGTGCCGACGAGCGAGCCGCCCACCACCACGATCGTGTTGAAGAAGTAGTCGCTCATGTGCGCCTGGCTCCAGGCGCGCGACCAGTTCTCGAAGTGCAGCTTGTCGGGCAGCGCCCACGGCGTCGACAGGATCGAGTCGTCCGTCTTGAACGACGCCATCACCGCCCAGAGCAGCGGCATGACGACCAGGATCGCCCAGATGATCAGCACACCGTGCGAGAAGACGTTGAGGACCTTGCCCTCGCTGCTCTTCTCCTCGACGGCCGGCGCGGGGCTCTTGGCCGCGGGGGCCGGGCCCGCCGCCGGGGCCGCGGGCGGGGTGTCAGTCGTCTTCACGGGTACTCACCTCGTACTGTCGAGCCGGACACGGGGGCCGACCTGTGGTGCCTGCTGGGGGTCCGGGGGCCGTCGCCCGTCGTTCGCGGCATCAGAACTCCAGCCGTTCGCGCCGGCCCAGTCGCATCACGACGGCGGCGAAGAGCATGGTGACGACCAGCAGTCCGACACCGATCGTCGTCGCGTAGCCGGCCTGCCCGTCGCGGAAGGCCGTCTGGTAGACGTACAGCGGCAGGACCGTGGTCGAGTAGTCGGGGCCGCCGGGGCCCACGGTCATGACCTGTACGGCGGTGAACGCCTCCACGCCGAGGGCCAGGATGCCCATGTACACCCAGCCCGACTGCACCGTGTCCCAGAGCAGCGGCAGTGTGATCTTGAAGAACGTGGTGAAACGGTTGGCCCCGTCGAGGAGCGCCGCCTCGTAGAAGTCCTTGGGAATGGACGCCATTCCGGCCGAGAAGAGGACGACGAAGAATCCGACCGTCGACCAGATCAGCACCGTCATGACGCAGATGAGCGCCAGGTCCGGATCGCCGAGCCATTCGGGCTGGAGGGAATCCAGGCCGATTCCCTTCAGCGTCGAGTTGATCATTCCGTCGCGCGGGTTGAACGCGAACTGGAAGAGCAGGGCGACGATGACGATCGAGAGCACCTGCGGGAAGAAGTAGGCGATCTTGTAGAAACTCGACCCGCGCACACCGGAGACCGTGGCGTTCTTCCGCCGTCGTCCCCCGACATTGAGCATGAAGGCGAAGAACAGCGCCAGCCCCAACGTCACCAGCGGCAGCAGCAGCACGAGCAGCACACTGTGCTGCAGCGACTTCCAGAAGATGTCGTCCTTGAACATCCTCGTGTAGTTGTCGAACCCGACCATCTTGAAGTCCGGGCTCAGGCCGGTCCAGTCCGTGAACGAGTAGTAGATGGACTGGATGAACGGCCAGATGACGAAGACCGCGTACAACGCCAGTGGGGCCACCAAGAACCCCACGATGAAACGGTACTTGCCGTGCTGCATCGTTTACCGACCCCGATCTTTCCGCGGGTGCCGCCGCTGGTGACGGTTGCTCACTGGTGCTTGTACTTCTTGACGGACTGGTCCTGGGCCGCCGCGTCGGCGAAGGCCTGGATCTTCTTGATGGCCTCGGCGGGAGTCAGGCGGCCGGCCATCATCTCGCCGATGCCCGCCGTGCCGATCTGCTCCTTCTGGAGCTTCACGTACCAGTCCTGCATGCGCGGGTTCACCACGTTGTCGCCGGCCTTCTTCAGCGCGTCGACACCGGCCTGCAGCGCGGTCGACAGGGTCAGGCCGTCGGTGCCGCCGTTGAAGGCGCTGAGCGACTTGACCTGCTTGGTGAAGTTCTTCGAGGACTCCTCGGAGAGCATGATGCGCAGCTGCTCCATGCCGCCCTCGGGGTTGTTCGCCTTGGCCGGGACGATGAAGGGCTCGCCGCCGGAGGCCCAGATGGTGCCGAACGGCATCTTGTCGGACGCGTCCAGGCCGGACGGGGCCGCGACCATCATCTTGAAGTCCTTGGGCGTGGTCGGCGCCGCCTCGTTCTCCACCCACGAACCGTTCGGGATGAAGAGCGCCTTGCCCTTGGTCCACTCGGTCTGCGACTGGATGTGGGTGAGGCCGGGCGTGCCCTTGAGGATGTAGCCCTTCTTGTACAGCTCGTAGTACGCCTCGAACGCCGCCTTGACCGCGGGGTCCTTCCAGGCGTTCGGCTCCAGGTTGTCGATCTTGTCGAGAACCTCCCGGCCACCGATCTTGGCGATGAACGGGTAGAGCGAGAACGGCAGGTAGTAGGGGTACTTGCCCGGGTACGTCCAGCCGGCGATGCCCTGCTTCTTCGCCTTCGCACAGAGGGCGAGCATGGAGTCCCAGTCCTCCGGGTACTCCGCGTCGAGCTTCTCGAGCGCGGTCTGCGAGTACCAGACGCCGTAGACCGTGTACGCGTAGTACATGATCCAGACCGGGGCGCCCTCGAACTGGCCCATCTCCAGGACACCGGGACGCAGGGTGTCGCGGACCTTCTTGTTCGGGTCGTCGATGGACGGGGCGTCCATCAGCGGGGTCAGATCGAACAGCTGCTTCTTGTCGACAAGAACGCCCATGTCCATCTGCTCGGCGCCGGAGTTGTCGATCAGGTCCGGCGGGGTGCCGCCGTTGAAGCGCGGCTGCAGCTGCGACTGGATCTTCTGGGTCGCGGCGTGCTTGACCTTCGGGGCCTTCGGGAACGCCGCGTTGTACTTCTTCTCCGCGTCGATCGCGTACTGCTCGCCGAAGCCGCCGTTGAAGATGACGACTTCGAGCGGGGCCGTCTCGTTGACGCCGAGCGGGTTGGTCTTGGTGACCTTGCCCTTCTCGACCTTCTTGTCGCTGCCGCCGTCGCTGCTCGCGCACGCCGACAGGAAGCCCATCGTCGGAACGCTGATCAGGCCGAGTGCGGCAGATCGCTTGATCACATCGCGACGGCCGAGGCCCTCATTCTTGTGGGCGGAGGTGGATCCCATGCTCAAGTCCTCGCCTTCTCCAGGACTCAGGCGGTGTGTACCGGTCGCCCGTCGAAAATTCGCCTCAGGCGAAGGGCCCCGCCACCGCGGTCAGTTGCGCTTGGGTAGTGCTGATTCAAGGCTAGCCACGTGCATCGGGGGTCGAAGGAGTCCGGACATCGGGCGCATTCCTCGCGCCGTTCCCGTCCGTTCCCCCCGCGTCCCCCTCGTCCACACCGACGAAACATCGGTGCGGACGCCGACAGGTATAGTCCACTCACACTCAACTGAGCAAGATCGAACACAAGGTTGAACAGCAGTCTTTCCCGAGTTGAGACCTCGCGGATACCTGGAACCCGCGCCTCCCGCTCCGGCTGTAACGTTTTCCGCATTACGGTCGATACGGTCGGCCATTGCCCTCCAACACCCTTGACACATCCCGGCACTTGGCTCCCTACTGGACCTTGCGCATCTCTTTGACAACGTTGTCCATGCGTACGTCCCCGGGAGGAATGGCTCGGCATGCAGCCCCGACATGGTTCTCGCAGAAGACAAAGCCGTACGGTCGCGCTGATCGCGGCCTTGCTCGTCCTGGTCGCGACCGCTCCCGCCACCGCCGCCGCGCAGTCGTCCGGTCCGCCCGGAAAGGGCCAAGTCCCCACGGGGGAACGAACCTTCAGGTCCTCCTTCGAAGCGGACGAAAAGCAGCCGGACTGGCGCAACACCGTGGAAGAGGGCCCGGACGGAAGGAAACGGTCATCGGGTGTCGATGGCGGCTTCTCCGCAGGAATACCGGGCAATGTCACCGACCGGGTGACGGACGTCCGCGCCAGTGGTGAGAACACCGGCGGCGGGGAGGTCAAGGAAAACCTGATCGATGTGGAGCCCGGCACCAAGTGGCTGACCTTCGAGCCCGCCGGCTGGGTCGAGTTCGACCTGGACGAACCGGTCGAGGTCGTGACGTACGCGCTGACCTCGGCCAACGACCACGAGGAGCGCGACCCGAGGGACTGGACCCTGCAGGGCTCCGCCGACGGCACCGACTGGAAGGACCTCGACTCCCGGACCGGCCAGACCTTCACCGAACGGTTCCGGACGAAGTCGTACGACTTCACCTCCGACACGGCCTACCGGCACTTCCGGCTGCGGATCACGAAGAACAACGGCTCCCCCGACATCACCCAGCTCGCCGACGTCCAGTTCTCCGACGGCGACACCTCCGCCCCGGCCCCGGAGCAGATGCTCAGCCGGCCCGAGCGCGGCCCCTCCGGCTCCCCCACGGCCAAGGCCGGCGCGGGCTTCACCGGCAGGAAGGCCCTGCGGTACGCGGGTACGCACAAGGCGGACGGCCGGGGCTACTCGTACAACAAGGTCTTCGACGTGAACACGGCCGTCACCCGTGACACCTCGCTGTCCTACCTGGTGTATCCCCAGATGGGCGAGACGGACCTCGCCTACCCGGCGACGCACGTGGCGGTCGACCTGGCGTTCACGGACGGCACGTACCTGAGCGATCTGCGGGCCACCGACAGCAACGGCGGCCTGCTGACCCCGCAGGGCCAGGCCGACGCCAAGCGGCTGTACGTCAACCAGTGGAACAGGGTCGAGTCGGGGATCGGCACGGTCGCGGCGGGCAGGACGGTGGACCGCGTCCTGGTGGCGTACGACTCCCCCGAGGGCACGGCGAAGTTCCAGGGCTGGATCGACGACATCGAGATCGCCCCGAAGGCGCCCGAGAAGCGCCGCGCCCATCTGTCCGACTACGCCTCGACGGTCCGCGGCACCAACTCCAGCGGCGCCTTCTCCCGCGGCAACAACTTCCCCGCCACCGCCGTGCCGAACGGTTTCAACTTCTGGACACCGGTCACCAACGCCGGCTCGACGAGCTGGCTCTACGACTACGCGCGCGGCAACAACGACGACAACCTGCCCACCCTCCAGGCCTTCAGCGCCAGCCACGAGCCGAGCCCCTGGATGGGCGACCGGCAGACCTTCCAGCTGATGCCGTCGGCGGTCGCCGGCACCCCGGACGCCGCCCGCGGGGCACGGGCGCTGCCCTTCCGCCACGAGAACGAGACGGCGCGGCCGCACTACTACGGGGTGACCTTCGACAACGGTCTCAGGGCCGAGATGACCCCGACCGACCACGCGGCCCGGATGCGGTTCACCTACCCCGGCGACGACGCGAGCGTCGTCTTCGACAACGTCTCCAACGACGGCGGGCTCACCCTCGACCCGGCCACCAGCTCCTTCACCGGCTTCTCCGACGTGAAGAGCGGCGGCTCGACCGGCGCGACCCGGCTGTTCGTGTACGGCGTCTTCGACGCCCCGGTCACCGCGAGCGGCAAGCTGTCCGGCGGCGGCGGTGACGACGTCACGGGCTACCTCCGCTTCGACGCCGGCAAGGACCGCACGGTGAACCTGCGGCTGGCCACCTCCCTCATCGGCGTCGACCAGGCGAAGCGGAACCTCGCCGCCGAGATCCCGGCCGCCCGCTCCTTCGACCGGGTCGAGGACCGTGCGCAGCGGGCCTGGGACGACATCCTGGGCAAGGTGGAGGTCGAGGGGGCCACGGCCGACCAGCTGACCACCCTCTACTCCAACCTGTACCGGTTGTACCTGTACCCGAACTCGGGCTTCGAGAAGGTGGACGGCAAGGACAAGTACGCCAGCCCCTTCTCCCCGCAGACCGGCCCCGACACCCCGACGCACACCGGCGCGAAGATCGTCGAGGGCAAGGTGTACGTCAACAACGGCTTCTGGGACACCTACCGGACCACCTGGCCCGCGTACTCCCTGCTCACCCCGGACCGGGCCGGCGAGATGGTGGACGGCTTCGTCCAGCAGTACAAGGACGGCGGCTGGATATCCCGCTGGTCGTCCCCCGGCTACTCGGACCTGATGACCGGCACCTCCTCGGACGTCGCGTTCGCCGACGCGTACGTCAAGGGCGTGCGGTTCGACGCCGAGGCGGCGTACGAGGCGGCCCTGAAGAACGCCACGGTGGTCCCGCCGTCCTCGGGCGTCGGCCGCAAGGGCATGGTGACCTCCCCGTTCACCGGTTACGCGAACACCTCGACGCACGAGGGCCTGTCCTGGTCGCTGGAGGGCTACCTCAACGACTACGGCATCGCGCGGATGGGCGAGGCCCTCCACCGGAAGACCGGGAAGGCCCGGTACAAGGAGGAGTCCGCGTACTTCCTGGACCGCGCCCGCAACTACGTCCGGCTCTTCGACGGGAAGGCCGGCTTCTTCCAGGGCAGGGACGCCGAGGGCGACTGGCGGCTCCCCGCAAAGGACTACGACCCGCGGGTCTGGGGCTACGACTACACGGAGACCAACGGCTGGGGCTACGCCTTCACGGCCCCGCAGGACAGCCGGGGCCTGGCCAACCTGTACGGCGGTCGGGCCGGCCTGGCGAAGAAGCTCGACACGTACTTCGCCACACCGGAGACGGCCGGCCCCGAGTTCGTCGGCTCGTACGGCGGTGTCATCCACGAGATGACCGAGGCGCGCGACGTGCGGATGGGGCAGTACGGCCACAGCAACCAGGTCGCGCACCACGCCACCTACATGTACGACGCGGCCGGACAGCCCTGGAAGACGCAGGAGAAGGTCCGCGAGGTCCTGGGACGGCTCTACACGGGCAGCGACATCGGGCAGGGCTACCACGGCGACGAGGACAACGGCGAGCAGTCGGCCTGGTACCTCTTCTCCTCGCTCGGCTTCTACCCGCTGGTCATGGGCAGCGGCGAGTACGCGATCGGCTCCCCGCTCTTCAAGAAGGCCACGGTCCATCTGGAGAACGGCCGGGACCTGGTCGTCCGGGCGCCGGAGAACAGCGCGAGGAACGTCTACGTGCAGGGCCTGCGGGTCAACGGCAGGAAGTGGACCTCGACCGCGCTGCCGCACGAACTGCTCGCCAGGGGCGGTGTGCTGGACTTCGCCATGGGCCCCGAGCCGTCGTCGTGGGGCACCGGCAAGGGCGCGGCCCCGGTCTCGATCACCGAGGACGACGAGGTGCCGTCGCCGCGGACGGACGTGCTGAAGGGTGAGGGCGCCCTGTTCGACGACACGTCGGCCACCTCGGCGGAGGTCACCGCGGTGGACCTGCCGGTCCCCTCGGCCACGGAGGCGGTCCGGTACACACTGACGTCGGACACGGCGGCCGGGGCCCCGTCCGGCTGGGTCCTCCAGGGCTCGTCGGACGGCACCACGTGGAAGGACCTCGACGGGCGCCGGTCCGAACGGTTCGCCTGGGACCGGCAGACGAGGGTGTTCTCGGTGAGCCGTCCGGGGACGTACGCGCACTACCGCCTGGTGTTCGCCGGTGGGGGCAGGCTGGCGGAGCTGGAGCTGTTCTCCTGATCCGGCGTTCCTCCCGCGTCACGGCCGGCGGCCGGTGCCCCTTCCCCCGGGGCACCGGCCGCCGGTCCGTTCACAGGACCCGGTCCCGGTCCCGCTCCGGGCTCTCCGGGACGGCCCGGGGGAACAGGCTCTCGGGCAGGGTCACGTTCCACGCCGTGATCACCGGCTGGCCGTGCTCGGTGCCCAGCCGCGAGACGGCCCCCGTGGCGAGCTGGAACAACGTGCCCTCGGCCGGGGTCAGTCCGAGGTAGCGGGCGGTGAGCACCCGCAGGAAGTGGGAGTGGGCGACGAGCGCAACGTCCTCGCCCTCGTCCCGGCCCGCGGCCCCCACGACCTCGGCCAGCACCCGGTCGGCGCGGGCACCCACCTCGGCGGGTGTCTCCCCGGGGTGCGCCTCGGGCCCGGGGGCGACCCCGTCGGTCCACAGGTTCCAGCCGGGGCGGGTGCGGTGGATCTCGTCGGTGGTGATCCCCTCGTAGCCGCCGTAGTCCCACTCGCGCAGTTCCGGCGTGATGCGGGGAGCGGCGAGCCCGGCGAGTTCCGCGGTGCGCCGGGCACGTACCGCGGGGCTGACCAGGGTGAGTGCGATCGGCCGGTCGGCGAGCAGGGGCGCCAGGGCGCGGGCCTGGCGTTCGCCGAGGGGGGTCAGGGGCAGATCGGTGTGACTCGTGTGCTGTCCGGACCGCGACCACTCCGTCTCGCCGTGCCGGATCAGGATCAGCTCGCCCATGATGTTCCCGCTCTCTCCTTCTGTTCCCGTACCGCTGTCGCTGTCGCTGCGTGAACCCGCGGGGCCACGATCGCATTCCCGTACGCCCGAAGGCGGGTGCGGCTCGCCCTCGGGCGTACGGATGGTGACGGGCCGTACGGGTCCGGTGGGCCGGTACGGGAAAGGGCCGCCCCCCTTCGTCGTGCGAAGGGGGGCGGCCCGTCGTCTCCTGCCGGATCGGCTACTTGCGGATCAGGCTGCGGAGCACGTACTGCAGGATGCCGCCGTTGCGGTAGTAGTCCGCCTCACCGGGGGTGTCGATGCGGACGACGCCGTCGAACTCCACACCGGTGTCGGTGGTGACCTTGACGGTGCGCGGCGTGGTGCCGTCGTTCAGCTCGGTCACACCGGCGATGGAGAAGGTCTCCTCACCGGTCAGGCCGAGGGACTCGGCCGTCTGCCCCTCCGGGAACTGGAGCGGGAGGACGCCCATGCCGATGAGGTTCGAGCGGTGGATGCGCTCGTAGGACTCGGCGATGACGGCCTTGACGCCGAGGAGCGCGGTGCCCTTGGCGGCCCAGTCGCGGGACGAGCCGGAGCCGTACTCCTTGCCCGCCAGGATCACCAGCGGGGTGCCGGCGGCCTGGTAGTTCTGCGAGGCGTCGTAGATGAAGGAGACCGGCCCGCCGTCCTGCGTGAAGTCGCGGGTGAAGCCGCCCTCGGTGCCCGGCGCGATCTGGTTGCGCAGGCGGATGTTGGCGAAGGTGCCGCGGATCATGACCTCGTGGTTGCCACGGCGCGAGCCGTAGGAGTTGAAGTCACGGCGCTCGATGCCGTGCTCCGTGAGGTACTTGCCGGCCGGGGTGTCGGCCTTGATGGCACCGGCCGGGGAGATGTGGTCGGTGGTGACCGAGTCGCCGAGCTTGGCCAGGACACGGGCGCCGGCGATGTCCTCGACCGGGGTCGTCTCCATGGTCATGCCCTCGAAGTACGGGGGCTTGCGCACGTAGGTGGACTCGGAGTCCCACTCGAAGGTGTTGCCGGTCGGGATCGGCAGCGCCTGCCACTGGGCGTCGCCCGCGAAGACGTCCTGGTAGGACTTGTTGAACATGTCCTCGCCGATGGCGTTCGCCACGACGTCGTTGACCTCGGCCTCGGTCGGCCAGATGTCCGCGAGGTGGACGGGCTTGCCGTCCTGGTCGACGCCGAGGGCGTCCTTGGTGATGTCGACCTTCATCGAACCGGCGATGGCGTACGCGACGACCAGCGGCGGGGACGCCAGGTAGTTCATCTTGACGTCGGGGTTGATCCGGCCCTCGAAGTTGCGGTTGCCGGAGAGCACCGAGGTCACGGCCAGATCGTGCTCGTTGACCGCCTTGGAGACCTCCTCCGGCAGCGGGCCGGAGTTGCCGATGCAGGTGGTGCAGCCGTAGCCGACGAGGTTGAAGCCGACCTTGTCGAGGTACGGGGTCAGACCCGCCTTGTCGAAGTAGTCGGTGACGACCTTGGAGCCCGGGGCGAGGGTGGTCTTGACCCACGGCTTGCGGGTCAGGCCCTTCTCGACGGCCTTCTTCGCCACGAGCGCCGCGGCGACCATGACATACGGGTTCGAGGTGTTGGTGCAGGAGGTGATCGCGGCGACGGTGACGGCGCCGTGGTCCAGCTCGTACGTCGAACCGTCGGGGGCGGTCACGGTGACCGGGTTGGACGGACCGCCGTTGGGGGTGACGGCCGGGGCGTCGGAGGCCGGGAAGGACTCCTTGCCCGCCTCGTCGACCTCGTCCACGTAGTTGCGCACGTCCTGCGCGAACTGCTGGGCGGCGTCGGCGAGGACGATGCGGTCCTGCGGGCGCTTCGGACCGGCGATCGACGGAACGACCGTGGAGAGGTCCAGCTCCAGCTTCTCGGAGAAGTCGGGCTCGGCGGCCGGGTCGAGCCAGAGGCCCTGCTCCTTGGCGTACGCCTCGACGAGCGCGACCTGCTGGGCGTCGCGGCCGGTCAGACGCAGGTAGTTCAGCGTCTCGTCGTCGATCGGGAAGATCGCGGCGGTGGAGCCGAACTCCGGCGACATGTTGCCGATGGTGGCGCGGTTCGCGAGCGAGGTGGCGGCGACGCCCTCCCCGTAGAACTCGACGAACTTGCCGACGACGCCGTGCTTGCGGAGCATCTCGGTGATGGTCAGCACGAGGTCGGTGGCGGTGGTGCCGGCCGGGAGCTCGCCGGTCAGCTTGAAGCCGACGACGCGCGGGATGAGCATCGAGACCGGCTGGCCGAGCATCGCGGCCTCGGCCTCGATGCCGCCGACGCCCCAGCCCAGCACGCCGAGGCCGTTGACCATGGTGGTGTGCGAGTCGGTGCCGACGAGGGTGTCGGGGTACGCCTGGCCGCCCCGGACCATGACGGTACGGGCCAGGTGCTCGATGTTGACCTGGTGGACGATGCCGGTGCCCGGGGGGACGACCTTGAACTCGTCGAAGGCGGTCTGGCCCCAGCGCAGGAACTGGTAGCGCTCCTTGTTGCGGCCGTACTCCAGCTCGACGTTCTGGCCGAAGGCGTCCTTCGTACCGAACTTGTCGGCGATGACGGAGTGGTCGATGACCAGCTCGGCCGGGGCGAGGGGGTTGATCTTCGCCGGGTCGCCGCCCAGCTCCTTGACGGCCTCGCGCATGGTGGCGAGGTCCACGACGCACGGCACACCGGTGAAGTCCTGCATGATCACGCGGGCCGGCGTGAACTGGATCTCCTGGCTGGGCTGGGCCTGGGAGTCCCAGCCACCGAGGGCCCGGATGTGGTCGGCGGTGATGTTCGCGCCGTCCTCGGTGCGGAGCAGGTTCTCCAGCAGCACCTTCAGGCTGTAGGGGAGGCGCGCGGAGCCCTCGACCTTGTCCAGCTTGAAGATCTCGTACGACTCGTCGCCCACGCGCAGCGTGCTGCGGGCGTCGAAGCTGTTCGCCGACACGACAGTCTCCTTCATCAATGTGCGCGTACTCCGCGCCGCGCCTCTCTTACGGCGGGCGCCGCGTGGTGCCGCCTACGGCCCCGGCCATCCGCTAAGGTAAGGCTTGGTTAGGTAACCCTTACCAACTGGCTGACGCGTGCGCCTTCGGCATATATCTCGATGTCGAGATAACTCTAGTACATCACCGTGGCGCGGTCATGCCCGGCCGTGCCCCCGGCGCCCGCCTGCGGCCATGTGGGTCATGAACCGGGTCCGGCCCGCACCGCCCGGCGGCCCCGCCCGCCGGATCAGGGGGTGGCGACGAGTTCGCCGAGTCGCATGGCGAGCCACGGCCTGCGGCCGCCGGCCAGCATCCGGCCGCTCGCGATCGCCCTCCAGATCGGCGTGCGCCGGAAGGAGACCAGCAGGAACGCGACCGGCGCCGCCGTGATCCGGCAGTCGTAGGCGCGCGGCGGGGCGTCGCGGGTCACCGTCATCGCCCCGTCCTCGACGACGACCGCCAGTCGCGGCCCGCCCTTGATCCGGAGGTCGAACGCGATGCCGACGCCCCGCGCCCTCTCCTCGTCCAGGGCCAGCGCCATCATCGTCGGCATCGACTGACCGATCACCAGGGCCGCCTCGTCCGGGCCGATCGACCACGGGAGTCCGGCGCCGCGCGCGACGTCCAGGCCGTGCACCAGGCTCTCACTGAGCAGCAGCCCGGTCATCGTCGCCAACGAGATCGTCGTCCCCTCCCCGTACCAGGGAACGGCGACGGGGGTGTCCGGGGCGAGGCCCCCGGTGATCCGCAGGAACTCCTCGCCCCGCTCGGCGACGACATCGCCGGGGCGGGCGCCCTCCTCGCCGCCGAAGAGGTCGATGGACCTGGCGTTCACGGCCGCGATCCGCTCGCCGAACGACACCTCCCCCGACGGCAGCAGGCCGGCCCACTCCACGGCCCCGTCGGCGGAGACCAAGGAGCAGTACCCGAGGTACACGGCTGCGAGGTGCGCGCCGACGTCGCCCACCGTCCACACCGGGACACCGGAGGCCGCGCCCGCGTCGGGGACGTCGCGCAACAGCCGGACCAGCCGCGGGATCACCGCGCCCAGTGCGGCGCGGGCCCTCTCGTGCTCGGTGACGGGATCGAACCTCGTGACGGTGCCCATACCACTCCCCCATGCTGCGGACGGGCCCGCAGATTACCGCCGGGTAGGGCCGCCGCGACAGTGTCCGCGCGGCCCCGGTGCGGGAGGTGGTCACCGGTGCGCCGGACCGGCGGGGGCTAACCTCCGTGCGATGGGAGTATGCATCGAGGTACTGATCGTGGACTGGGAACGGCTGGGAACCGTCCCGGCGGACAAGCAGTCCGGCCTCCTCCGGGACGCCTTCGACGACGACGATCCCACCTGGGGCCCACCCTTCCCCGCAAGATGGGTCCGGCCGAGGGAGGAGGCCGCCGACTGGTGCCTCGGATACGAATTCCACGGCACGCTCGGCTCCTACAAACCCCACTTCTGGGCGGGCGAACGGTGGGAGGACGTCCGCGACCACGCCGCCCCCGGTCTGCGCACCACCCTGGACCACTACCTGTCGGCGCTGTTCTGGGGCGGCCTTCCGTTCATGGACGGCGGCGACGGCGAGGAGGAGCCCGAGCCGGAATGCCCCTGGAACGTACGGACGTTGATGTGGTCAGCGCCGGAGGAGGTGCCGGGGCTCAAGCGACTCTGGGACCGGGCCGCGCCCGAACTCGACACGCTGCGGGAGCCGTTCGCGAAGCACGCGGCGTCCCCGGGAAGCTGGATCGCGGACTTCGACGAGTTCGCCATGCTGCTGAGGAACTGGGGCGAGGTCATGACCGAGGCCGATCGGCGCGGCTGGGGCGTCCTCGGCCTCTACTGCTGAACACCCGTCACCCGAAGGCCCGTTGCTCACGGGAAAACGCCTCCGCACAAGCACGAACGGCCGAATCACCGAATGACCGACCGACGAAGGAGAGACCGGAAACGTGAATGACGTCAGTGGGTTCAAGGACATCTCGCCGACCACCCTCGCCGACCTCCTGGGACGCGAACAGGTCATGGACATCGGCATCCGCCCGTTGTGGTCCCCGATGCCGCGCGTCGCCGGACCCGCGTTCACCGTGCGGTGCCCGCCGGGCGACAACCTCATGCTCCACGCGGCCATCCACCGCGCGGAGCCCGGCTCCGTCATCGTCGTCGAGTCGGGCGACGTGGACCACGCACTGGCCGGCGGGAACGTCTGCGCCGTCGCCCGGCGCCGGGGGATCGCGGCGTTCGTGGCCGACGGGGTGATCCGCGACCTCGCCGAGGTGCGCGAGATGGGATTCCCCGTCTTCGCCAGGGGCGTCATCCCCATCCCCGGCACGAAGAAGGCAGTCGGGCCGCTGGGCGGACCGGTGCGGTGCGGCGGCGTGCCGGTGAACGCCGGTGACATCGTGGTGGCCGACGAGGAGGGCATCGTGGTCACACCCCGGGAGCGGCGGGAGCAGGTGCTCGCCGACGCCCGGAAGAAGGCGGACAAGGAGGCCGGCGAGTCCCTCGACGCGTGGGAGGCCGCGCATCGCGCCCGCATCGACGACATCCTGCGCGCGAACGGCTTCGAGGGCTGACGGCGGGAAACCCCACCCCCGCCCCGGACGGACGCGCATCGCGTGCCGTCGGGGCGGCCCGCGGGAACCATGGAACGCGCGGTGAGCGCCGGGCCCGTACCACCCGTACGGGCCCGGAAGCGCGACCGCCACGCGGTCGTGCGCACCCGTTCACCCGAACGGCACACCCCGGCGCATGGCTCATCTCATATCTGAGATAACCTTTCGCCATGTCAGACGATTACCTCGTACGCATCGGCAAGCTCATCCGTGACGCCCGTCAGCACCGGGGCTGGACACAGAGTCAGCTCGCCGAGGCGCTCGCCACCAGCCAGAGCGCCGTGAACCGCATCGAGCGCGGCAACCAGAACATCAGCCTTGAGATGATCGCGCGCATCGGTGAGGCGCTCGACAGCGAGATCGTGTCGCTCGGCTACGCCGGGCCCATGCACCTGCGGGTGGTCGGCGGGCGCCGGCTCTCGGGCTCCATCGACGTCAAGACGAGCAAGAACGCGTGCGTGGCACTGCTCTGCGCCTCGCTGCTCAACAAGGGCCGCACGGTGCTGCGCCGGGTGGCCCGGATCGAGGAGGTCTACCGCCTCCTGGAGGTGCTCAACTCCATCGGCGTGCGCACCCGGTGGATCAACGAGGGAACCGATCTGGAGATCGTCCCGCCGGCCCGGCTCGACATGGACGCCATCGACGCGGACGCCGCGCGCCGGACCCGTTCCATCATCATGTTCCTCGGCCCGCTGCTGCACCGCATGGACCGGTTCAAGCTCCCGTACGCGGGCGGCTGCGACCTCGGCACGCGGACCATCGAGCCGCACATGATCGCGCTGCGCCGCTTCGGCCTGGAGATCGCCGCGACCGAGGGCATCTACCACGCCCAGGTCGACCACTCGGTCACCCCCGGCCGCCCCATCGTCCTGACCGAGCGCGGCGACACCGTGACCGAGAACGCGCTGCTGGCCGCCGCCCGGCACGACGGCACCACCGTCATCCGCAACGCCTCCTCCAACTACATGGTCCAGGACCTCTGCTTCTTCCTGGAGGCGCTCGGCATACGCGTGGACGGCATCGGCACGACCACACTGACCGTGCACGGCGTCCCGCACATCGATGTGGACGTCGACTACTCCCCCTCCGAGGACCCGGTCGAGGCGATGAGCCTCCTCGCCGCCGCCGTGGTGACGGAGTCCGAGCTGACGATCCGCCGGGTGCCGATCGAGTTCCTGGAGATCGAGCTCGCGGTGCTGGAGGAGATGGGCGTCGACTGCGACCGCACGACGGAGTACGCCGCCGACAACGGCCGCACCCGCCTGGTCGACCTCACGGTCCGGCCCTCCAAGCTGGAGGCGCCGATCGACAAGATCCACCCCATGCCGTTCCCCGGGCTCAACATCGACAACGTGCCCTTCTTCGCGGCGATCGCCGCCTCGGCCCACGGCCAGACCCTCATCCACGACTGGGTCTACGACAACCGGGCCATCTACCTCACCGACCTGAACCGCCTCGGCGGCAGGCTCCAACTCCTCGACCCGCACCGGGTGCTGGTCGAGGGCCCGACCCGCTGGCGCGCCGCCGAGATGATGTGCCCGCCCGCCCTGCGCCCCGCGGTGGTGGTGCTGCTCGCCATGATGGCGGCGGAGGGCACGTCCGTCCTGCGCAACGTGTACGTCATCAACCGGGGTTACGAGGAGCTGGCGGAGCGGCTCAACTCGGTGGGCGCGCAGATCGAGATCTTCCGCGACATCTGAGCCGCGGACACCACCGTCACACCCTCTTCACCACGAGTGCCGTCGCGCCCTTCCCTGCCCCGCATGAATGCCGGGCGGGGAAGGGCGCGGCGGCATTTCCGTTGCGCCTTCGGGGAGTTGGGCCGGGAGGGATCAGGTCTTCCGGCCGCTCGGGGGCGTCACTACCGCATCACTGGATGCCAAATCGGCCACCTGCCGGACGCATCGCCGATTGCGGCTGAATCACGTCGGTCCTCGGGCAAACATGCGCGTGGGAACGATCAGCGTATCGAGTTAACGTCGACAGCTTTTCTTGCTCCGGAAAGCGAAGCGGCCACTAGGGTTCCCATGGATCTGGACGGATTCCCGTCACATACACCTTTCCTCCCCTGTTGCCCGATGACGTCCGCATACGCGTGTCGCCGCCCTCCCAAGGAGCGCTTGCCCGATGACTGTTGACTCGAGCCCGGAAGTACGACCGGAGCTGCCCCGGCAATCCAGCCTGGGCACGGCGGCCGCCCGCAATCTGGCCACCACGACCAAATCGGCCCCGCAGATGCAGGAGATCACCTCCCGCTGGCTGCTGCGGATGCTCCCCTGGGTGGAGGCCCGGGGCGGGGCCTACCGGGTGAACCGCCGCCTGTCCTACACCGTCGGCGACGGGAGTGTGGAGTTCGTCCAGGACGGCGCCAACGTCAGGGTGATCCCCCGCGAGCTCGGCGAACTGGCCATGCTGCGCGGCTTCGACGACCTGGAGGTGCTGACCGCGCTCGCCGGGCGCTGCGTCCAGCAGGACTTCCGGGCGGGCGAGACGCTGGTCGAGCACGGGACGCCCGCGGACAAGCTCCACCTGATCGCCCACGGCCGCGTCAACCAGACCGCCGTCGGCAACTACGGTGACGAGGTCGCGCTGGAGGTGCTCGCCGACGGCGACCGGTTCGGCGAGCACGCCCTCCTGGACGGGGACGGCCGGTGGGACCGCACCGTCACCGCCGAGACCTCGGGCACGCTGCTCACGTTGTCACGCGCCGACTTCGCGGCCGTGCTGTCCACGGCGCCGGCCCTCCGGTCCCACGTCGAGGAGTTCTCCTCGCTCTCCGACCGGCGGCAGAACCACCGCGGCGAGGCAGAGATCGCGATGTCGGCCGGTCACGTCGGGGAGCACGAACTGCCCGGTGCGTTCGTCGACTACGAACTGCACCCGCGCGAGTACGAACTCTCGGTCGCCCAGACCGTTCTGCGGGTCCACACGAGGGTCGCCGACCTCTACAACGAGCCGATGAACCAGACCAAGGAACAACTCCGGCTCACCATCGAGGCGTTGCGCGAACGCCAGGAGCACGAGCTGATCAACAACCGGGAGTTCGGTCTGCTCCACAACGCCGACTTCAAGCAGCGCATCCAGACGCACTCCGGGCCGCCGACCCCGGACGACCTGGACGAGCTGCTCTGCCGGCGCCGCGGTTCCAAGTTCTTCCTCGCGCACCCCCGGACGATCGCGGCGATCGGACGCGAGTTCAACGCGCGCGGGCTCTACCCCGACCACGCCGATCTCGGGGGCCAGCAGGTCCCTGCCTGGCGCGGGGTGCCGATCCTCCCCTGCAACAAGATCCCCATCACGCCGGAGAAGACCAGCTCGATTCTGGTCATGCGTACCGGCGAGGACGACCAGGGCGTCGTCGGTCTGCACCAGACCGGGCTGCCGGACGAGTACGAGCCGGGTCTGTCGGTCCGCTTCATGGGCATCGACGAGAAGGCGATCATCTCCTACCTCGTCAGCACCTACTACTCCGCCGCGATCCTCGTGCCGGACGCGGTCGGTGTGCTGGAGAACGTGCAGATCGCCCGCTGGCCCAAGTAACGGCCCCGGCCCGGAGGGCAGCGCGACACCCCGGCCCCTCCGGGGAGGTCGCGCATGCCCGAGGGCCCCCGGGACAGCCGCCCACCCACCGAGGAGCATGGATGCCCGTGCCCGAACTGCCACCGCCGCAGTCGAGCCTGCCCGAGGCCGCTTCCCGCTTCGGGACGCACGTACTGGCCGCCGCCGCGGCCCGCGCCCGCGATGTCGGGGCCGTCTTCGGCGGCCCGCCCTCCGCACCTTCCCTGCCCGCCCCGCCCGCGCCTTCCGTATCCGCCCCGCCCGCTCCCGGCGTCCCGGCGGCACCGGCATCTGCGCCGACCACCGACCTGGACCGGATCCTGCGCGGCCCCAACGGGCTGGGCACGGCGGGCCTGCGCCTGGTCCCGCGGGAGGAACCGCCGACGCCTCCGCTCCCCTCCGCGGGAGCGACGGAGGGCGTGCCGGTCCCGGGCCTCTACCACCACCCGGTGCCCGAGCCCGACCCGGTGCGGGTCGAGGAGGTCAGCCGGAGGATCAAGGCCTGGGCGCTGGACGAGGTCTCCCTGTACCCCGAGGAGTGGGAGGAGCAGTTCGACGGCTTCTCCGTGGGCCGCTACATGGTCGGCTGCCACCCGGACGCGCCCACCGTCGACCACCTGATGCTCGCCACGCGCCTGATGGTGGCCGAGAACGCGGTGGACGACTGCTACTGCGAGGACCACGGGGGCTCGCCCGTCGGCCTCGGTGAACGTCTTCTGCTGGCGCACACCGCCCTCGACCCCCTGTACACGACGAAGGAGTACCAGCCGCAGTGGGCCGAGTCGCTCCACTCGGACGCTCCCCGGCGTGCCTACCGCTCCGCCATGGAGTACTTCGTCCGCGCGGCCAGCCCCTCCCAGGCGGACCGGTTCCGGCACGACATGGCCCGGTTGCACATGGGGTACCTCGCCGAGGCGGCCTGGGCCCAGCTGGGGCACGTCCCGGAGGTGTGGGAGTACCTGGCGATGCGTCAGTTCAACAACTTCCGCCCCTGCCCGACCATCACCGACACCGTCGGCGGCTACGAACTGCCGGCGGACCTGCATGCCCAGGCCGCCATGCAGAAGGTCATCGCCCTCGCGGGAAACGCGACGACCATCGTGAACGACCTGTACTCGTACACCAAGGAGCTCGACGCTCCCGGGCAGCACCTGAACCTGCCCGTCGTGATCGCCGAGCGCGAGGGCCTCTCCGAGAGGGACGCCTATCTGAAGTCGGTCGAGGTCCACAACGACCTGATGCACGACTTCGAGACCGAGGCCGCGGCCCTGGCCGCCGCCTGCCCCGTCCCGAACGTGCAGCGCTTCCTGCGGGGCGTGGCCGCGTGGGTCGACGGCAACCACAACTGGCACCAGTCCAACACCTATCGCTACAGCCTGCCCGATTTCTGGTAAAAGAATGGATTCATCCGTGCCCAACACCGAGCTCACCGCCACCGCCGCATCCCCGCTCATCCCTCACCCGGCGACGCCCTACCAGGGGGACATCGCCCGCTACTGGGACGGGGAGGCCAGGCCCGTGAACCTGCGTCTCGGCGCTGTCGACGGCCTCTACCACCACCACTACGGCATCGGTGAGGTCGACCACGCCTCGCTCGGCGACCCCGAGGACAGCGAGCGCGAGAAGAAGCTGATCACCGAGCTCCACCGACTGGAGTCGGCGCAGGCCGAGTTCCTCCTGGGGCAGCTCGGCCACATCGGGCGCGACGACACCCTGGTGGACGCCGGCTGCGGCCGCGGCGGCACGATGGTGATGGCGCACCAGCGCTTCGGGTGCAAGGTCGAAGGCGTCACGCTGTCGGCCAAGCAGGCCGACTTCGCCAACGGCCGTGCCCGTGAGCTCGGCTTCGAGGACCACGTCCGCGCCCGCGTCTGCAACATGCTCGCCACGCCCTTCGAGACCGGATCGGCCGCGGCCTCGTGGAACAACGAGTCGAGCATGTACGTCGACCTGCACGACCTCTTCGCCGAGCACTCCCGCGTCCTCTCGGTCGGCGGTCGCTACGTGACCATCACCGGCTGCTGGAACCCGCGGTACGGCCAGCCCTCGAAGTGGGTCTCGCAGATCAACGCACACTTCGAGTGCAACATCCACTCGCGCCGTGAGTACCTGCGCGCCATGGCCGACAACCGCCTCGTGCCGCAGGCCGTCATCGACCTCACCCCCGACACCCTGCCCTACTGGGAGCTGCGGGCCACGTCCTCGCTGGTCACGGGGATCGAGGACGCGTTCATCAACTCCTACAGGGACGGTTCCTTCCAGTACCTCCTGATCGCCGCCGACCGCGTCTGATCCGACCTCCTGCCGACCGGACGCAGGAGTCCGGTGTCCCGACACCGGGGTCCACGAGGGCTCCCCTCCGCAGGCCGAACCCCTGCGGAGGGGAGCCCTCGGCGGTTCCGCCCGGCACCGTCCGGCCCCGGTGCGATCCCGGCGTGACCTGCGACGATTACCCGCGCTAATCGTCGCTTTCGCAGAACGTCATTGTTCGCCCGGCACACGGCGAAGTTGCATGAGCGGCATGGAAACATCCACGCCCGTTCCGAGCGGCGACAAGGCCGGAACCCGTTCCCTCCTCCCGGTCGTCGCGATCGCGTTGTGCACCTTCCTCGTGGTGAGTTCCGAGATGATGCCGGTGGGAGTGCTGACCCCCCTGGCCGGGTCGCTCGGCATCAGCGAGGGCGTCGCAGGGCTGTCCCTGACCATCACCGGGCTCGTCGCGGCCGTGGTCGCCACCGTGGCGCCGGTGCTGGTCGGGCGTGCCGACCGGCGCGGTGTGCTGGTCCTGTTCATGTGCGTGCTCACGGCCGCGAACGCGCTGACGGCGCTGGCCCCGGATTTCCTCGTCCTGGCCGGGGCCCGGGTTCTGCTGGGGGTGTCGATGGGGATGGTGTGGGGTCTGGCGGCCGGTCTGGGGCCGCGGTTGGCCGGGCCGGGGCGTGCCGCCCTCGCGACGACGCTGATCTTCTCCGGTGTGTCGATCGCCTCCGTGCTGGGAGTGCCGCTGGGGACCTTCGTCGCGGATTCGTTCGGGTGGCGATCGGCGTTCTGGGCGCTGAGTGCGGCCGGGGCCCTCGCGAGCGTTCTGCTGGTGGTCGTGCTGCCGCCCGTGCCGGTGACCGGGCGGGGGCGTCCGGGGGCCGGGTTCGGGGTCCTGCGGAACCCCGGTGTGTCGGCGGGGATCGCGGTCTCCGTGCTCGTCGTGCTCGGGCATTTCGCCGGCTACACCTACGTCCGGCCCTTCCTGGAGTCGGCGGCTGGGCTGAGCCCGGCGCTGGTCGCGGCGGCGCTGCTCGCCTACGGAGTGGCGGGCGTCGTCGGCAACTTCGTCGTCGGGCCGCTCGCCGGGAAGTCGGCCCGTGCCGCCGTCATGGTGGCGGTCGGCGGTGTCGTGGCCGCGACGTCCGCCCTGGCGTTCGGCGGGGGTGGCGCGGCGCTGTCGACGTCGGTGCTGCTCGTCGTGTGGGGGCTCGGGTACGGCGGTGTCTCCGTCTCGACGCAGACCTGGACGGCCGCCGCCGACCCGGAACACGTCGAGGCCTCCTCGGCGCTGTGGGCGGGGGCGTTCAACGCGAGCATCGCGGTCGGCGCGGTCGTGGGAGGGGCGGTGATCGACGGTGCCGGGGAAACGGCGGTCATGCGGGTCGCGGCGTTCGGCGCCCTCTGTGCGTTCGTCGTCGCTGTCGTGGCACGTCCTCGCCGGTGAACTCGGCACTGCCGGGGGGCCGTTGTCAGGCCGCGCGTGTCCTGATGTCCAGTTCCCCGGCGAACCGCGCGATCAGCGGATGCTTCGCGTCGTGGCGGGTCAGCGCGACCAGCGAGGTGTCGGGCAGCGACGGGGCGGGGACGAAGCGCACGTCCGGGCGTGAGAAGTAGGCCGCGCCCGCCCGGCACAGCAGCACCCCGTGCCGGTTGCCCGCGACGAGCGACAGCGCCTCCTGGAGTGTGGTCGCGGTGGCGCTGTAGTGCAGTTCGTACCCGTCCTCCGTGCGGCGCGGGGCGTTCGCCTCGCGCCAGTACGCCGGTGCCCCCGGTGCGGGGGCCACCATGCCCACGCCTGCGAGATCGGCCGAGGTGACACGCTCCTTCGCGGCGAGCGGGTGTGCGCGGGAGACCGCCAGGTACTGCGGCTGGCGCGAGAACTCGACCAGGTGCCGGAAGTCGTGTTCCGTACTGGGGGCGAGGACGACGGCCACATCGACGGTGCCGTTGCCCAACCCTGTGAACGGGTCCGCCCACGGCAGTTCGACCAGGCGCGTGAGTTCCGCGGGGAGCGCCGCGACCGTCCGGCCCAACGACTCGTACACCGCGCCCTGGAAACCGATCCGCAGCGGGCGTTCCGGGGAGAGGGCCATGGCCTGCGCGTCGGCGAACCCCTGTCGCAGGCGGTCGATCGCGGGCGTCGTCCCGGCGGCCAGCGCCGCGCCCACTGCGGTCAGCGCGACGCGCCTGCTCGTGCGCTCGAACAGCGCCCCGCCGACCCGCCCCTCCAGCCGTTTGATCATCTGCGAGACGCGTCCCTGGGAGACCCCGAGGCGCTCGGCGGTGCGGCCGAAATGGAGCTCCCCGGCCAGCACCGAGAAACACTCGAGCTCCCGCAGGGGCAGGTCCGGCAGTGGTGGGGAGGTCGTCACGGGCCGCAGGGACGGGCGGGGGCCGGACGTGCCGCGGCGATCGTTCCCGGCTGCCCGGTCCGGGGCTCGGGGCGCCGCGGCGTCCGGCGTCTGCGCACGGGTCCTGTGCCCCACGGCCCCTCCCTCTCCCGGTGTCCCCAACGTATTCGGCGTACGCGGCACACGCCAAACGGCGTGCTGGACAGGGCCGGTGCACGGGCCGGGCTCACGGCCCGGAGCGGTCGGTCGGCGCGGGACTCGGTTCAGTGGCCGATGTCGCGGGCGAGGTCCAGGCCGAGGACGCGGTCGAGGTGGGCGAAGGTCTCGAACCTGGCGCCCGGGGGGATGTCGGGACGGTCGACGAGGGAGGTGAGCAGGTCGAGGACGGCGGCGGTGTCGAGGTTCTCGGTGAGTGCCGCGTACGACTGGCGCAGCAGGTCGGCGGGGATCGGTTTGGAGGGGTGTCGTGCCCAGTCGGCCACCTGTCCGCGCCACCCGCGCAGGGTCCGGCGGGCCTCGGCGAGGGCGGGGCCGGTGATCGTGAGGGGTTCGGTGTGCGGGTGGCCGAGGAGCAGCAGGCGTACGGCCAGGGGGTCGGCGGTGTCCGACGGGTCGGGGGCGCCCAGGAGTTCCCGGGTGGAGGCGCCCTGCTCCGGCGGGGCCGTGCCGACCCGGCCCACCTCGATCCGGACCCCGGTCGCGAGGCCGCCGTCGTCGCCGTCGTCGTCCGGCGGGAGTACGCACACGTCGGCGGGGCCGCCGAGTGCCGCGTCCGGGCGGTGCGGGGCGACGGCGGTCGGGGGGTGGATGCCGAGCACCGCCATGATCCGGTCCAGCGCTCCGGTCCGGTCGGGCGTCAGTTCCCCGGTGGTGAGGACCGTGACGACCTGGAGGCCGTTCAGCTCCGCGGTGCGTGCCAGGACGTCGCCCACCAGGAGCACGCGCAGGTGCCACGGGCCGATGCCGGTGCCGCTGCCGGTGTCCTCCGTCGTGCCGGTGCCGGTGCCGGTGCCGGTGTCCTCCGTCGTGCCGGTGCCGGTGCCGGTGTCGAGGGGTGGCAGGTGGACGCTGCTGCGCAGCAGGCGGCGCGGGGCGGCGGGGACGTCCACGAGGTGGCCGGTGCGGGTGTCGGTGATACGCAGCATGGTGCGGAGGCTAGTCGCGGGGGCCTCCCGGGTGGGGGATCCCGTGCGGGGGTGGTCAAAAGCAGTGGTCGGTTCCGGGGTCACTCCTCCTCGGTCAACTGCTCGTCCAGTTCGTCGAAGAGCAGCTCGCCGTGGTCGATCTGGCCGGTCCGGTAGGCGGACCGGGCCACCAGGTGGGCGGCCACGGGGCCGGTCATCAGCTGGAAGAAGCCGATCAGGCCGAGGGTCGCCAGGTCCATTCCGCTGCGCAGGCGCAGGGCGACCCCGGCGAGGGTCAGGAGCATGCCGAGGGTCTGCGGTTTGGTGGCGGCGTGGCTGCGGGAGAGGACGTCGGGGAGGCGGAGCATGCCGATCACACCGAGCAGGCAGACGGCCGCGCCGACCAGGACCAGTGCGGCGCCGGCCATGTCGAGCACCTGGAGCCAGACGTTCATCGGGACTCCCCCTCGCCGCCGTCGTCCGGGGTCCGGCGCGGCGGCCGGTCGCGGACGGCGATGAAGCGGGCGATGCCGACCGATCCCGTGAACCCGAGGAAGGCCAGCACCAGCATGATCGGGAAGTAGAACGAGTCGCGCGCGAAGGCCGACTTGGCGGCCAGGCCCGCGATGATGAGGGCGGCGCACACGTCCAGCGAGATCGCCCGGTCCAGCATGGACGGGCCCAGCCAGATCCGGGCGAGCAGTCCCGCCCCGGCGACGACGATCAGTACGACGGACGCGGTGAGCAGCGCCCGTTCGACGGTCTCCGGCGTGCTCATGCCCCGGCCCCCCTGTCGGACGTGACCGGTGGCGGCGGCTCGGCCACCCGGGCGATCTCGTCGGCGGTGCCGAAGGCCCGTACCGTCAGCGCCTCCAGGCGCCACACCGAGCGCCGGGCCGCGTCGAGCACGGCGGGCCGGTCCGCGTCGAGGACGTGCAGGAAGACGGTGGCCGTGGCGCGGCGCACCTCGACGACCGATCCGCCGGGGACGTTCGACACGGCGACGGCGGTGGCCGCGAGCATCAGGTCGGAGCGGCAGCGCAGCGGTACGGCGATGACGGCGGCCCGGTGCGGATGGTCGACGAAGATCTGCCGGGTGACGCGTACGCCCGAGGTGTACATGTCGTAGAGCAGATAACCGGCGAGCATCAGGATGCCCCAGGGGTGCAGGCGGAGTCCGAGGTCGACCCGGGGCAGCGGGAAGGCCAGGCAGACGGCCACCGCGACGACCACGCCGGTCAGCAGGTTGGCCCAGTTGAGGCTGGACCAGAGGAACATCCAGATGAAGGTGAGCCAGGCGATCAGCGGGAGGTCGAGCACGCGTCGTCGGCGCCCGACGAACTCGCAGCTGAAGGGCGGCAGGTCCTTGTTCCGGAAGGAGAGCTTGATCAGGCGCTTCACCGGCCGAGCACCGCCTGTGTGTAGGGCGTCCGCGCGATGAGTTCGGCGGCGGCGCGGTCGGTGTAGGAGGTCAGCGGTCCGGCGAACACGGTGAAGGCGAGGCCGAGTGCGACGGCCGCCGCGGTCGCCCCGGTCATCGGCCGCGGCAGTTTCGTCGTGGTGGTGACGGCGTGGCCGTGCAGGGTGGCCGTGACCGCCCGTCCGGCGGGCTGGTGGCGGGGGCGCACCGGTTCGTCGCCGGTGCCGGGCATGCGGTCGGGGCCCTCGTCGGTGTCGGTGTCGTCCTCGTCGGAGTCGGACTCCAGGACGGTGCCGTACGCGGCCTGTCCGGGCGGCGCGGCCCGCCAGAACGCCAGGTTCCAGACCTTGGCCATCACGTAGAGGGTGAGGAGGCTGGTCACCGCCGACCCGGCGACGAGGGTCCACGCCCAGAAACCGCCGTCGGCGACCCCGGCCCGCATCAGCCCGAGCTTGCCGATGAAGCCGGACAGCGGTGGGATGCCGGCCAGGTTCATGGCGGGCACGAAGAACAGCGTGGCGAGCAGCGGGGCCGCCTTGGCGAGGCCGCCGATCCGGGTGAGTTCGGTGGTGCCGCCCCGGCGTTCGATCAGCCCCGCCACCAGGAAGAGGGTGGTCTGGACGGTGATGTGGTGGGCGACGTAGACGATCGCACCGCCGTACGCGTCCCGGGTGGCGAGGCCGATACCGAAGACCATGTAGCCGATGTGGCTGATGAGGGTGAAGGAGAGCAGCCGTTTCAGGTCGGTCTGGGCCACGGCTCCGAGGATGCCGACGACCATCGAGGCGAGCGCGGCGGCCATCAGCAGGTCGCCGAGCCGGTTGCCGGGGAAGAGCAGCGTCTCCGTGCGGAGCATGCAGTAGACGCCGACCTTGGTGAGCAGGCCCGCGAAGACCGCGGTGACCGGGGCGGGTGCGGTCGGGTAGGAGTCGGGGAGCCAGGCGGCGAGCGGGAAGACGGCGGCCTTGACCGCGAAGACGGTGAGCAGCATCGCCTGGATCAGGGTCTGCACCCCGAGCGGCAGTTCGCCGAGCCGTTCGGCCAGTTGTGCGAAGTTGGCGGTGCCGGCCGCCGCGTACGTCATGGCGATGGCGGTGAGGAACAGCATCGACGAGAACAGCGAGATGATCACGTAGGTGGAGCCGGCCCGGACCCGGGGGCCGGTGCCTCCGAGGGTGAGCAGGACGAAGCTGGCGACCAGCATGATCTCGAAGCCGACGTAGAGGTTGACCAGGTCGCCGGCGAGGAAGGTGCAGGAGACCCCGGCGACCAGGATCAGGTACGCGGGGTGGAAGACCGCGACGGGGGTCTCCTCGTCGCGGTCGGCCATGCCCTGGCCGAGGGAGTAGACCAGCACGCAGAGCGTGACGGCGGAGGACACCGTCAGCATCAGCCCGGAGAGCCGGTCGGCGACCAGGGTGATGCCGAGCGGCGGCGCGAAGTCGCCGAGGTCGACGGTGAGCGGGCCGCGGATGTCGGCGACGATCATCAGGGTGACGGAGAGTCCGAGCACGGCACCGAGCACGGCGACGCTGATGAGGCGCTGGATCTGTTTGAGTCTGGTGCCGAAGGCGAGGCTGAGGCCGGTCGCGCAGAGCGGCAGCAGCACCGGCAGGGGGACGAGTGCGTTCATCCGGTGGCTCCTGGATCGGCGTCGTCGGGGCGGGGGTCTTGCGGACGGTGCCCCCGCGGGTCGTCCTCGGGGCGCGGGCCGCCCTCGGAGCGGGGGTCCCCCGGCGGGCCGTTCCCGGTTCGCCGGTCCTCCGCGTCGGTGTCCTCCGTGCGCGGCCGCTGTCGCGCGTAGTCCTCGGGGTCCGCGCCCAGTACGTCGTGCCAGAGGTCGCCGGCGGCGTACCGGCCGCGTGCCTGCAGGGCCCGGTCGGCGCGCAGCCGGGCCCTCAGCCTGCGGCGTTCCTCGCGGTAGCGGGCGCGCTGCTCGTCCGTGACGTCGTCGGCGGCCCGGTACCGCTCGCGCAGTTCGTCGCGCTCCCCCAGTACCTCGGCGCGCAGTGCGATGCGCCGGTCCTCCAGGTCGTCGTGGACCTCGTCCGTGCCGGTCAACTGGTGGCCGCGGTACGCCATGGCGAGGAGGAACGCCGTGGTGGCGAGGGTGATGACGATCGCGGTGAGCGCGATGGCCTGCGGCAGCGGGTCGGTGACCAGCCCCAGCGGGACGCCGTAGAGGAGCGGTTCCTCGCCGGCCGAACCGGTGGCGGCGAGGACCAGCAGGTTGATGCCGTTGCCCGCGATCACCGCGCCGAGCAGGATGCGGGTGAGCGGCCTGGTGAGCATGAGGATGCCGCCGACCGCGCAGAGCACCACGGCGGTGGCCAGGAGCGAGACGCTGACCGTCATTCGGTGACGCCTCCCGTCCCGGGGGCTGCTCCCGGCGTCGTTCCCGGGGCTGTCCCGGGGAGGGTTCCCGGCGGTGCGCCGGTGCCGGCCGCCGCGGTCCTCGCGGCCGCCTTCTCGATCACCGCCCGCTCGATCTGCCGGTCGATCTTGGCGCCGAGCGCCCGCACGATGTCCAGCACCACGCCCAGGACCAGCAGGTAGACCCCGAAGTCGAAGAGGACCGGCGTGCCGATGTGGTACTCGCCGATCAGGGGCAGCCGGCCGTGGTGGGTCCAGGCGTGCAGGACCGTTCCGTCGGCGAGGCCGAGCAGGGCGACCCCGGTGGAGACGAACAGTCCGAGGCCGGTGAAGAGACCGGGCTGGAGCGGTGCGGCCTCGGCGAGTTCGAAGCGTCCGCCCGCCAGGTAACGGGTGATCAGCGCGAGTCCGGCGACGAGTCCGGCGACGAAGCCCCCGCCCGGCATGTTCTCGGCGCAGAACAGCAGGTACACCGAGAGCACCAGGACCGGGTGGAACAGCAGCCGGGCCACGACCTCGAAGACGATGGAGCGGTGTTCGGGCGCCAGCGTCGAACCGGCCGCGAGCCAGCCGCGTTCCGGTGCCCCCTCGTCGCCGTGCGGAAGCCCTGTCAGGCCGGGGGACGTCACCGACCAGGCGGTCCGTCCCCGGATCTCCTCGCGCGGCGGTTCCTCGGTGCGGCGGTGCAGGTAGATCAGGCTCGTCACCCCGATCGCCGCCGCGGCGAGGACGGCGGACTCCCCCATCGTGTCCCAGGCGCGCAGGTCGACCAGGATGGTGGCGACGACGTCCTTGAGCCCGTGGTGGGAGACCTCCTCGACCATGGCCGCGCCCGCCGGGTCCGCCGTACGGGCCGCCGCCGCGACCCACACCACCACGCCGAGCGTCGCCGCCGCGGCCAGGGCCACCGGGATGCGCACCGCGCGCCGCCAGGTGCTGACCGACTCCTGGAAGTGCACCGGCATCCGCCGCAGCACCAGCACGAACACGATCATCGACACGGTCTCGACGCAGAACTGGGTGAGCGCCAGGTCGGGTCCGCCCTGGACGACGAAGAGCAGCGCCGCTCCGTATCCGGTCAGCCCGGCCAGCACCACCGCCTTCATCCGGCGGCTGACGGTGAGGCACAGGAGCGCGGCCGCGCAGGTCAGCGCGGCGACGGCGCCCTGAAGGGGGACGTCCCAGAGCCGCGGGGCCGCGGCCCCGTGCCACGGCCGGTCCACGCCGAGGACGGTGAGCTGGCCGGCCAGCATCACGAGCAGGGTGGTGGCGAGGTAGACGGAGAGCGAGCCGCGCTGGACGAAGCCGGTGAGCTGGAGCGAGAACCGTTCCAGGCCGAGCAGCAGATGTCCGAAGACGCTGTCGGCGGTCGGCCAGGCGATCCGGCGGGAGATCCGGGTCACGGTGGTGCGGCCCATGAAGAGCACCGCGCCGCCCGCCGTGGCGACGGCGGAGAGCAGCAGGGCGGGCCCGAAGCCGTGCCAGAGCGCGAGGTGGTACGGGTACGGGGACGGCGGGAACGCGTCCGCGTACGCGCTCAGCAGCCGGTCGGTCCATTCGACGCCCGGTCCCAGCACCAGCCCGCAGAGCGCGAGCAGCGCGGGCGGCGCGAGGAAGGCCGGGCCCACCCGGTGCACCGGGGTGTCCTCGACGCCGGGCTTGCGGGCGAAGGCTCCCCAGACGAACCGCACGGTGTACGCGACGGTCAGGGCCGAGCCGGCGACGGTGAGGCCCAGCGCCCAGTGGTCGGCGGTGGAGCCGTGCAGCAGTGCCTCGAACGCGGCTTCCTTGGCGGCGAATCCGAGCAGCGGCGGCAGCGCCGCCATGGACGCGGCGGCAAGCACCGCGACCGCGCAGACGTGCGGCAGCGCCCGGCCGACGCCGGAGAGTCTGCGCAGGTCGCGGGTGCCGGCCGCGTGGTCGACGATGCCGGTGACGAGGAACAGCGGGGCCTTGAAGCAGGCGTGGCCCAGGATCATGGCGGCCGCGGCCAGTGCCGTGTCCCGGGTGCCGGCCCCGGCGAGCAGGGTGAGGAAGCCGAGCTGGCTGACGGTGCCGTAGGCGAGGACCAGTTTGAGGTCGTTCAGGCGCAGTGCCCGCCAGCCGCCGAGCAGCATGGTCGCGGCGCCGAGGACGATCACGACGGGCCGCCAGACCGGCACGTCGGCGAAGGCGGGCGCGAGCCGGGCGACCAGGTACACCCCGGCCTTCACCATCGCGGCGGCGTGCAGATAGGCGCTGACGGGCGTCGGTGCGGCCATGGCGTTGGGCAGCCAGAGGCTGAACGGCCAGATCGCCGACTTCGACAGGGCCCCGCACAGGATCAGCAGCACCGCGATCGAGACGGCGGGGCCCGTCGGGGGCGGGTCGGCGAGGATGGCCGAGATGCGGTACGTGCCCGCCGTCCGGCCCAGGAGCAGGAAGCCGACGAACATCGCGAGGCCGCCGAGCGTGGTGACGGTGAGCGCCTGGAGCGCGGAACGGCGGCTGTGCTTCTGCTCGCTGTCGTATCCGATCAGCAGGTACGAGAAGACCGTGGTCAGCTCCCAGAACACGTAGAGCGAGATCAGGTCGTCGGCGAGGACGAGGGCGAGCATGGTCCCCGCGAACGCGAGCAGGTTCCCGGCGAATCCGGCAAGTTGCGGGGTACGGCCGGTGAAGTACGAGGCGCAGTAGAGCAGGACGAGCGTGCCGATCCCGGCCGCGAGCAGCACCATCAGTTCGGCGAGCGCGTCGAGCCTGAGTTCGACGGTGACGTCGTAGGCGGGCATCCACGGCCACGACCAGGTGACGGAGCCGCCGGACGCGGTGGTGTTCCACTGCGTGGCCGCCCACACGGTGGTGGCGGCCGGGGGCAGCGCGAGGATGACGAAGGCACGGCTGCCCAGCGCCCGCACCAGTGGGCGCGCGCAGGCGGCCAGGACGAAGTGGCAGACGATGAGCGCGGTCATGCGGTGCCGGTGGGCGTCCCGCGCCCGCTCCGGGCGGACGTCCGGGGCCTGAACGATGCATTACGGGCAAAGAGCACCGAATACAGATATATCCCTGACCGCTCTTCACCCGTACGGCGCGCCGCACCCGGTGCGGCGCAGTGGGTCCGTCACCCCGGGCGCAACCCCGGAATCGGCCGCTCCTCCACCGCCGTCGAGGGCCGGAATGACGCGACACATACCCCCTGCCGCTATACGAACCCTTGTGAAACGGGCGACTTCAGGGCTCGGTGATGAAGCTGTGCACGATCGGTGATGCACACGTGAGCCCGCTTTCTGTTCGTTTTTTCACTGTGACTAATATCTTTCCGTCCAGATTCTCAACGGATTTGACCAGTCATGAGGCTGGCACCATCGTCAAGGAGCACGCCCTGCGCACGCGCGCCTCACGGCGGACCGGATCGACCCCCATGTCGTTGCGGACAGCCCTGCTCGTACTGGCCATCGTTCCCGGCGTCGCACTGGCCGCCCTCTGGGCCGTCACCAGCGGCCAGACCCTGCTGGACTTCCAGCGCCAGGCCGCCCAGGGACAACTGGCCCAGAAGGCCGGCCAGCCGTCCAACATCGTGTACTACAACCTGCAGGAGGAGCGTCGACTCAGCGCCGAGGCGCTCGCCCGGCACAAGGGCGCCACCGAGGCACTCCAGCGGCAGCGCAAGCTGACCGACAAGGCGGTCGAGAGCTTCCGTTCGCTCTCCGACGTGGCCACCGACGACGCCCCCTCCGAGGTCCGCGACGCGGTCGCCGGGGCCCGCGAGGCGATCGACCAGCTGCCCACCCAGCGCACCCTCGTCGACGAGGGCGGCAAGGAGCAGCAGAAGGCCGTCTACGGCTACTACACGGACCTGATCGCGGTCGACCTCCAGCTCTTCGCGGCCCTCAGCCACGTCGACAACGGCCGGATCACCACGCTCTCGCAGCCGCTGGTCGACCTGTTCTGGACCAAGGAGATGATCTCCCGTTCGGACGCCCTGCTGGCGCGCGGCTGGGCCGACAAGAAGCTGAGCACCGAGAACCTGCGGCTGGTCCGGGAGGCCGTCTCCGGCCAGGAACTCCAGTACTCCACCAAGGTCGTCCCCATGCTCCCCGCGGACGAGAGGGCCATGTGGCAGGAGATCGTCCGCAGCGACGCCTGGAAGGCCAAGACCCGGGTGGAGAACGAGGTGCTGCGCCCGGCCGAGGCCGACGCGGACGGGTTCGTCGCCCTGGAGGCCCGGGAGGAGACCTGGCGCGGGGCCATCGACGAACTCGACCCGCAGATCGAGAAGCTGCTGGAGCACCGCACCGCCCTCCTGGTCGAGGAGGGCAAGGGCAGTGTCATGTCGCTGCTGCTCCGGATGGTGCTGATCACCGTCATCGGTCTGCTGGCCGTGGTCGCGGTCATCTGGACCACCTGGCGTCTCACCCGTAACCTCCGTCGCCGGATCGGGCATCTGCAGGAGCGGGCCGAGGAGCTGGAGAAGGCCCTGCCGGAGGTCGTCGAACGGCTCGCGCGGGGCGAGCGGATCGACGTCGAGGCCGAGGCCCGCGCCATCGAGCGCGACGGCGAGAACGCCGGCGACGACGAGCTGACCCGGCTCGGCGACGCCCTCAACCTGGCCCGCACCAGCGCGCTGTCCGCAGCCGTCAAGCAGGCCGACCAGCACCGCGGCTTCGAGCGCCTGCTCCAGCGCATCGCCCGCCGCACCCAGCAGTTGATCGGCCAGCAGCTGAAGAAGCTGGACGAGCTGGAGCGCAAGCACGAGGACCCCGAGGTGCTCAACGGCCTCTTCGACCTCGACCACCTCACCGCCCGACTGCGGCGGTACGAGGAGAACCTGGTGATCCTCTCGGGCGGTTCGCCGCACCGGCGCTGGCGCAAGCCGGTCCCGCTGCTGGACGTGATGCGTTCCGCGCAGGGCGAGGTGCAGGACTACCGGCGCGTGGTGCTGGACATCGACGGCAGCCCCTGGCTGTCGGAGCGCGCCGTCGGCCCGGTCTCCCACGTGCTGGCCGAGCTGATCGAGAACGCGCTCAGCTTCTCCCGGCCGCCGAGCCCGGTCGAGGTCAGGGCCGCCAAGGTGATCCGGGGTCTGGCCATCGAGGTCGAGGACCGCGGCCTCGGGATGGACGAGGAGCAACTGGCGGCGGCCAACGAGCTGATGGTCCGGCCGCCGCGCATGGACGTGCTCGCCCACGCCGACGACATCCGCCTCGGCCTGTACGTGATCGCGCGCCTCGCCGACCAGCACGGTCTGCGGGTGGAGTTCCGCTCCTCGGCGTACGGCGGCACCCGCGTGGTCGTACTCGTGCCCGACGAGCTCACCGTCCCCGAACCGCGGACCGGCCCGGTCGGTGTGCCGTCCCCCGCGCCCGCCACGCCCGCCCCGGCCGCCGCTCCCCCGGCCCCGGCCCCCGCTCCCGACGGCGCGCTGCCCACCCGTGTACAGGGCCAGGCCCTGGCCGGAGTCACCGCGCTGAACGCCGCGGGCGCGCCCTACGCCGCCGCGGAGCAGCAGCCGTACCCGGCGGACCCGGCCCCGTTCCCCGGCCCGGAGCAGTCGTACGCCGCACCGGGGAACCCGGTCGCGGGTCCGGAACAGCCGTACGCCGCGCCGGAGGCCGCCGAGCCGGATCGGAGCGCCTCCCACGGGATGCCGGAGAGCCCCTACACCGCACCGGCCGCGCCGTACCCCGCGCACGAGGACCCGTACGGGCAGGCCGAGCGGCCGTACATGACGGCGGCGGGGCAGTACCCCGTGGACCAGCCTCCGTACCCGGCGCCCGAGCAGCCGTACCCGGTTCCCCAGCAGCCGTACGCCGCGCCGTATCCCACCGGTGCCGGGGACGGCGCGTCCCTCCCGGGCCCCGGCCCGCAGGCCGCCCGGCCCGCGCAGCTGCCGGTCTCCGTGCCCGACCACCCGGCCCCGCCGGAGCCGGAGGCCGTCCACCGGGAGGACGGGGCCGACCGGTCCGCGCTCCCCTCGCCCGGAGCGGAACCCCCGTTGCCGCGCCGGGTGCGCCAGGCCAGCCTGGCCGACGAACTGCGGATCGCGCCGGCTGCCCGGCCCACCGCATCCGACCTGCCGGGACGGCAGGAGAACCCGCCGTCGCGACCGGCGGCACCGCGTCGGGCCGGAGCCGCGATCGGGGCGTTCCAGCGCCGGTCCCGCGCCGCCCGCGCCACCGAAGAGGCGTCCACGCAGCCCGCACCGCCCGCCATCCCCCTTCCCACGAGAGAAGAACGGCCATGACACGCACAACCGCCACTCACCAGGACCTCGACTGGCTGCTCGACGGACTGGTGGACTCGGTGGCCGAGACCCTGAACGCAGTCCTGCTCTCCGACGACGGCCTGGTGGTCAGTCACTCGCGCACCATCGAACGCCCCGACGCCGAGCGGCTGGCCGCGATCTGCACCGGCCAGCAGAGCCTGGCCCGCGGTGTCGGCCAGCTCTTCAACGGCGGCAGCGTGCACCAGGTGATCGTCGAGCTGAACGAGCTCTGGCTCTTCATCATCTCGGCCGGTCAGGGCACCCACCTGGCCGTGATCGCCTCCCAGGAGGTGGACGCCGAGATCATGTCGCTCGCCATGCACAACCTCGTGCAGCAGGTCGGCCAGAAGCTCAGCACCCCGGCCCGCAGCGAGTTCGACGCCTTCGGTACCGGGGGCGGGCAGCTCGCGTGACCCCGTACTGGGAGGAGGAGGACGCGGAGGACGGTGCGGGCACGATGGTGCGCCCGTACACCATCACCCGGGGCCGGACCGCTCCCGAGCGGGACGACTTCAGCCTCATCACCGTGCTCACGACCGTCCAGGACCCCCGGGACGAGCGCGGTGCGCCGGTCCTGCCGGGGCGGCTCCAGCCGGAGCACCGGATGATCCTGGAACGCTGCCGCCGCCCGTCCGCGGTCGCCGAGGTCTCGTCCGACCTCGGCCTCCCGGTGTCGGTGACCAAGATCCTGCTGGCCGACCTCGTCGCCCAGGGCCTGCTGCTGGCCCGCGCCCCGCTCTCGGTGGCGCGGGCGGCCGGCGGGGCCGACATGGGCCTGCTCGCCGCCGTTCGTGACGGACTCCGGAGACTCTGAACCAAATGACAAGCAGTCAGGCGGCCCCCGCCGCCGTCAAGATACTCATCGCCGGAGGCTTCGGCGTCGGCAAGACCACCCTGGTGGGCGCGGTCAGCGAGGTCACCCCGCTGCGCACCGAGGAGTACCTGACCCAGGCCAGCGTCGGCGTCGACGACCTGGCCGGGGTCGGCCAGAAGGACACCACCACCGTGGCCCTGGACTTCGGCCGGATCACGGTCAGTCCGGAACTGGTGGTCTACCTCTTCGGCACCCCCGGCCAGGAACGCTTCTGGTTCATGTGGAACGACCTGGTCAACGGGGCGCTCGGCGGCGTGGTGATCGCCGACACCCGCAGGCTGGAGACGAGCTTCGCCTCGATCGACTTCTACGAGAGCCGGGACATCCCGTTCGTCGTGGCGATCAACTGCTTCCACGGCCACAACTCCCGCACCCCCGAGGAGATCAGGGCCGCCCTCGACCTCGACCCGCACGTTCCGCTGCTGATCGGCGACGTCCGGGAGCGGGCCTTCGGCCGGGACGTGCTGCTGGCCCTGGTCGACCACCTGATGAGCCTGCCCGTCGCGGCCGGCTGACCGCCCGCCCCCGTACTTCCCGTACTTCTTCTCGTTCTGGAGAGATCTGAGATGGCAACACCCCTGCGCGTCCTCGTCCACGGCGGCGGCATCGGCGGGCTCACCCTCGCCACCGCCCTGGCCCGCGGCGGCCACACCGTCGAGGTCGCCGAGCTCCGCGACGAGCTGGAGGCCCTCGGCGTCGGCATCATCCAGCCGTCCAACGCCCTCCACGTCATGCGGGAGATCGGGGTCCTCGACGACTGCCTCGCGGCGGGCTTCGAATGGGAGGTGCTGACCATCGCCGACCCGGCGGGCAACACCCTCGCCGAGATACCCCAGCCCCGGATGGGCGACGCCCCCTCCAACAACGGCATCCCGCGGCCCGCCCTGGCCCGGGTGCTGAGCTCCGCCGCCGTCGCCGCGGGCGCGAAGATCCGCTTCGGCACCACCGTCACCGAGCTGGCCGACGACGGCGCCGGGGTGGACGTCACCCTCTCCGACGGCTCCTCGGGCCGCTGGGACCTGGTGGTCGGCTTCGACGGCATCGGTTCGCCGCTGCGCACCCGGCTGTACGGGGACCGCTACACCCCCCGGTACACCGGCTTCGCCAACTGGCGGGTGACCGTGCCCCGGCAGGACCGGGTCCGGGGCGTCCTGATGAGCACCGCGGGCCAGGAGGCCAAGGCGCTGCTCACCCCGATCACCGGGGAACTGATGTACCTGGGCGCGGTGTTCGCCGAGGCCGAGGACTTCCGGCCGGACCCGCTGCGGGCCCACGAACAGCTCGCGGAGCGGCTCGCGATGTTCTCGGGACCGGTCGCCGAGGCGCTCGGCCACGTCACCGACCCGGCCGCCGTGGTGTATTCGCGGATCTCCCAGGTGACGGTCGAGGAGCCGTGGCACGTCGGGCGGGTCGCCCTGGCCGGTGACGCCGCGCACGCCTCCACCCCGCACATCGCGCAGGGCGCGGCGATGGCCGTCG
Source organism: Streptomyces sp. NPDC006435 (assembly GCF_040612315.1). Lineage (NCBI taxonomy): Bacteria > Bacillati > Actinomycetota > Actinomycetes > Kitasatosporales > Streptomycetaceae > Streptomyces > Streptomyces sp. NPDC006435. Next base: position 34,312 of record NZ_JBEXPY010000016.1, on the reverse strand, counting down.
AGGACGCCCTGGTGCTCGCCCGGTCGCTGGACTCCGAGGACGGGGTGCCCGCGGCCCTCGCCGCGTGGGAGGCCCGCCGCCGTCCCCGCGCCATGTGGGTGCAGGCCATCTCGCGCGCGGTGCTCAAGCAGGAGACGGGCAGCCCGACCACGCCCGAGGAGGACGAGCTGCTGAAGGTCGGCGTCCCGGGCGCGGCCCACGTGCTGGTGCAGCCGTACTGACCGACAGCCGTACGGGTCCGGCCACCGGACCCGTACGGCCGCCCGCGGCAACACTTCTGACGGAAAGTCAGGGGAGTACCGCGATCCCGTCGAGCTCGACGAGGGCCTGTTCGTCCCAGAGCCTGGCCACCCCGACGACCGCCATCGCCGGATAGTCCCGGCCCGCCAGCCGCCGCCAGACCCTGCCCAGGTCGGCGGCCCGCTTGCGGTAGTCGGCCACATCGGTGGCGTACACGGTGACCCTGGCCAGGTCCGCCGGGGCGCCGCCCGCCGCGCGCAGGGCGGTGAGCAGGTTGGTGAGCGCCGTCGCGAACTGCTCGGTCAGGTCGTCGCCGACCACTTTGCCGTCCTGGTCGAGGGCCGTCTGCCCGGCCAGGAAGACCAGTTGGCCGCCGGTGGCCGTGACGGCGTGCGAGAAGCCCGTGGGCGGGGACAGCTCGACGGGGTTGATCCGGTGGACCGGACTCATGCGGAAGCCTCCCGGTTCGCGTACAGCTCCTTGGCGATGATGGTGCGCTGGACCTCGCTGGCGCCCTCGTAGATCCGCGGCGCGCGGACCTCCCGGTAGAGATGTTCGAGGAGGTGGCCGCGGCGCAGGGCGCGGGCGCCGTGCAGCTGGACGGCGGTGTCGACGACGTACTGGGCGGTCTCGGTGGCGTACAGCTTGGCCATGGCGGCGCGGCGCGGCACGCCGGGTTCCCCCGCGTCGTACGCGGCGGCGGCCGCGTACACCAGGAGCCGGGCGGCCTCGACCCGGGTGGCCATCTCGGCGACCTGGTGGGAGACGGCCTGGAGGTCCTTCAGCGGGCCGCCGAACGCGGTGCGGTGCGCGGTGTGCTCCACGGTGGCGTCGAGGGCGGCGCGGGCCATGCCGACGGCGAACGCGCCGACGCTGGGCCGGAACAGGTTGAGGGTCTCCATGGCGACGCGGAAGCCCCGGTCCGGTTCGCCGAGCACGTCGTCGGGGGTGACCGGGACCCCGTCGAAGGCCAGGGCCCCGATGGGGTGCGGCGAGAGCATGTCGAGGGCGGTGCCGGTGAGTCCGGGGCGGTCGGCGGGGACCAGGAACGCGGTGACGCCGCGCGCTCCGGCGCCGGGGGTCGTACGCGCGAACACGGTGTAGAAGTCGGCCTCGGGCGCATTGGAGATCCAGCACTTCTCGCCGGTCAGCCGCCAGCCGTCGCCGTCGCGGCCGGCCGCCAGGGCGAGGGCCGCCGCGTCGGAGCCGGCCCCCGGCTCGCTGAGCGCGAAGGCGGCCACGGTGCGCCCGGCCCGTACCCCGGGGAGCCAGCGGGCGCGATGGGCGGGGGTGCCCGCCCGGACCACGGGGTGGGTGCCGAGCCCCTGGAGGGCCAGTGCCGTCTCGGCCTCCGGACAGCCCCGGGCCAGGGACTCGCGGAGCAGGCAGAGGTCCAGGGCGCCGGAGTCCAGCAGCCGGTCGATGAGGCCCGCCGCGCCGAGTGCGGCGATCAGGGGGCGGTTGACGTGGCCCGGTTCGCCCTTCTCGGCGAGGGGGTGCAGTTGCCGTTCGGCGAGGGTTTCGAGCTCCTCGCACCAGGCGTTCTGTTCCGGATCGAGTGAGAATGCCGTCATACGGGCGCCTCTCCTGTCGCGTCTCGTCTGCTTGCTTCCCGTTCCCGTCCGCTCGTTCCTCCGTACCCGTCCGCGCCCGCCTTCCCGACCTTCCGTCACCCGGTCGGCCGTTCCCCCCTCGGCTCCTGCCCCCGTCGACTCGCTCTATCGCGGACCGTTGACTACCGTCACACAAACGATACGCTCCAAGGGCGACAAGGGGGCGATCCGTCATGGACCCGAACACCTCAGCGCACCTCGACACCTTCGCCAGGGACCACCTGCCACCTCCGGACCAGTGGCCGCACCTGCTCTTCGACCTCCCCGAACTGCGTTATCCCGACCGCCTCAACTGCGCGGCGGAGCTGCTGGACCGCACCGTCGACCGCCTCGGCCCCGACCGCCCCGCCTTCCGCACCGCCGACGGCGCGGTCTGGAGCTACGGGGAGTTGCGGGAGCGGGTGGACCGGATCGCCCACGTCCTCACCTCCCGCCTCGGGGTCGTCCCCGGCAACCGGGTCCTGCTGCGCGGCCCCACCACGCCCCGGCTGGCCGCCTGTTGGCTGGCGGTGCTGAAGGCGGGCGCGATCGCCGTCACCGTGCTGGACCGGCAGCGGCCCGCGGAGCTGTCCACCATCTGCTCGATCGCCCGGGTGAGCCATGCGCTGTGCGACGCCGGGGCGGTCGACGACCTGGTGCGGGCCGAGGTGCCGGGGCTGCGGATCACGGTGTACGGGGGCGGGGGCGAGGACGACCTGCTGCGTATGGCCGGGACCGTGACGGGTCCGTACCGGGCCGTGGACACGGCCGCGGACGACGTCGCGCTGATCGCGTTCACCTCGGGCACCACCGGACGCCCCAAGGGCTGCATGCACTTCCACCGGGACGTGCTGGCGATCGCGGACACCTTCTCGCGCCATGTGCTGCGGCCCACGCCCGACGACGTGTTCGCGGGCAGCCCGCCGCTCGGCTTCACCTTCGGGCTCGGCGGGCTCGTGGTCTTCCCGCTGCGGGCCGGTGCCAGCGCCCTGCTGCTCGAACAGTCCGGCCCGGACCGGCTGCTGCCCGCGCTCGCCGCCCACCGGGTCTCGGTGCTGTTCACCGCGCCGACCGCCTACCGCCTGATGCTCGACCACGTCGACGAGCACGACCTGGGCGCGCTGCGGCGCTGCGTGTCGGCCGGGGAGAACCTCCCGGTGTCCACCTGGCGCTCCTGGTACGAGCGGACGGGGCTGCGCATCATCAACGGCATCGGCGCCACCGAACTGCTGCACATCTTCATCTCGGCCGCCGACGACGCGATCCGCCCCGGCACCACCGGCGTCCCGGTGCCCGGCTGGCAGGCCCGCGTCCTGGACCGCGACGGCGGACAGGTGCCGGACGGCGAGCCGGGACTCCTCGCGGTGCGCGGCCCGGTGGGCTGCCGCTATCTCGCCGACGGGCGCCAGCGGGAGTACGTGGCGCACGGCTGGAACCTCACCGGGGACACCTATGTGCGCGAGCCCGACGGCTACTTCCGGTACGTCGCCCGCGCCGACGACATGATCATCTCCTCCGGGTACAACATCGCGGGCCCCGAGGTCGAGGACGCCCTGCTGCGCCATCCCGCGGTGGCCGAGGCCGCGGTGGTGGGCCGGGCGGACGAGCTGCGCGGCCAGATCGTGGTGGCGTACGTGGTGCTGCGCGAGGGCGCGGACGTCCCGGCCGACGCGTTGCGCGCGCACGTGAAGAACGAGCTGGCCCCGCACAAGTGCCCGCGCGTCGTCGAGTTCCTGCCCGCGCTCCCCCGTACCGCCACCGGGAAGCTGCAGCGCTTCCGGCTGCGGGACGGCTGATCCGAAGAGCCGGGCGACCGGCCCCGAAATACGGGTGCCCCGCGCGGCGCGGACCCGGCAGGATGAGACATGCCCTGGACCTTCACCGACGACGTAGACGTCTTCCTCGACGCGGCCGGCGCCTCGCTCGCCGCCCGCCCCGCCGAGAACACCGTGATCCTGACCGTCACCGCGACGCTCCGGCGCGACGGCCCGCACGCCTACGGCGAGGCCGCCCCGTTGCTCGGCTGGTGGCGTGGTGCGGACGGCGAGGTCGCGGGGACGCTGGTGCGGACCCCGCCGCACCCGCCGCTGCTGGGGTCCGTCGCCCCGGAGGCGCTCGAACCGCTGGCCGCCGCGCTGCCCCTGACCCGGATCAACGCGGACCGGGCCTCCGCCGAGGCGCTCGCCGCGCTCTGGCCCGGCCACCGGGTCGACCGGGAACAGCGGCTCTATCGACTGGGCACGCTCACCCCGCCCTCCCCCGCGCCCCCGGGCCGGCCCAGGGCCGCCGTCGCCGCCGACCGGGAGCTGCTGGTGCGCTGGCACCTCGCGTTCGCCGACGAGACCGGCCAGTCCGGCGCCCGTGCCGAACGGATGGTGGACGAGCGGCTGGCGTCCGGCGGGCTGACGCTCTGGGAGGACGATGGCGGCGTCCCGGTGTCGATGGCCGGCGCCTCGCCGCGGATCGCGGGCACGGTACGGATCTCGACGGTCTACACGCCCCCCGAGCACCGCCGCCGGGGCCACGCGGCCGCGGTGACGGCGGAGAGCAGCCGGGCGGCGCGGGAGGCGGGCGCGCAGGAGGTGCTGCTCTTCACCGACCTGGCGAACCCGACCAGCAACGGCGTGTACCGGCGCATCGGTTACCGGGCGGTCTCGGACCGGCTGCTGATCAGCGCGGTGGAGCGGTGAGCGGGGCGGTGGGCGGAGCTGTGGACGACCCGCCGGAGCCCGCCTGGCTGGTCGTGGCGAACGTGGTGCTGTGGCGGCGGTACGGGGACGGCGGGCAGGAGCTGCGTCCCGGCACGAAGGCGTACCGGGGCGGGGCGAAGGTGTACGTCGTCGACACCTACGCCGGGATGGGGCACCAGCAGCTGACCACCGTCGGGCGCGGGCGGCACAACGGCCACTGGATCACCATCGACACGGGGACCCGCCATCTCCACACCTTCCGGGCCCGGTTGGTGCACACCCCGGCCGTGCTGAAGCGGTGCCCCGGCACGCTCACGGCCGGCCGGGAGGAGGCCGAGGAGCTGGCCGCGCTGCTGGAGCGGGTCGCCCGGGAGGAGCGGCACGCCCATCACGGGGCTCCGCACCCCGACCCGTGCCTCTGCCACGAGTGCCTGCCGGTCACCCCAGGGTGAGCCGCGGTTTCGGTGCGTCCGTGCGGCCCGTCGGCGGGGTCCGGCTGCCCGCGCGGTACGGGGCCGGCCAGGGCGCACCGGGTCCGGTGTAGCCCTGCTCGGCCGCCGCGTGCAGGGTCCAGTGCGGGTCGTAGAGGTGGGGGCGGGCCAGGGCGCAGAGGTCGGCCCGGCCCGCGAGGAGCAGCGAGTTGACGTCGTCCCAGGAGGAGATCGCGCCGACCGCGACGACGGGCACGCACAGTGTGTTGCGGATCCGGTCGGCGTACGGGGTCTGGTAGGAGCGGCCGTACTCGGGGCGTTCGTCGGACACCACCTGTCCGGTGGAGACGTCGACGGCGTCGGCCCCGTGGGCGACGAAGGCGCGGGCGATCTCGACGGCGTCGTCGGCCGTCGTGCCGCCCTCGGCCCAGTCGGTCGCCGAGATCCGGACCGTCATGGGCCGGGCGTCCGGCCACTGTTCGCGGACCGTGTCGAAGACCTCCAGGGGGAACCGGAGCCGGTCGGCCAGGCAGCCGCCGTACTCGTCGGTGCGGTGGTTGGTGAGCGGCGAGAGGAACCCGGACAGCAGATAGCCGTGGGCGCAGTGGAGTTCGAGCAGGTCGAAGCCGCAGCGGTCGGCGCGGCGGGCGGCTGCCGCGAACTGCTCGCGCACGGCGTCGAGCCCGGCCCGGTCCAGGGCGTGCGGGACCTGGCTGACGCCGTCCTCGTACGGAATCGGGGAGGCGGCGACGAGCGGCCAGTTGCCGTGGTCGAGCGGCTGGTCGATGCCCTCCCACATCCGGCGGGTGGAACCCTTGCGGCCCGAGTGGCCGAGCTGGACGCCGACGGCGGTGCCGGGGGCGCTCGCGTGGACGAAGTCCGTGACGCGGCTCCAGGCGGCGGCCTGCTCGTCGGTGTAGAGGCCGGCGCAGCCGGGCGTGATGCGACCCTCGGCACTGACGCACACCATCTCCGTCATGACGAGTCCGGCGCCGCCGAGCGCGCGTGCGCCCAGGTGGACGAGGTGGAAGTCGCCGGGGACGCCGTCGACGGCCGAGTACATGTCCATGGGGGACACCACGACGCGGTTGCGGAGTTCGAGGCCGCGCAGCCGCAGCGGGGTGAACATCGGCGGGGTGTCGGGGAGGCCGCCGAACTCCTCCTCGACGGCGGCGGTGAAGGAGGGGTCGCGCAGGCGCAGGTTGTCGTGGGTGACGCGGCGGCTGCGGGTGAGGAGGTTGAAGGCGAACTGGCGGGGCGGCTGGTCGACGTAGGTGCCCAGTTCCTCGAACCAGCGCAGGCTGGCCGCGGCGGCCCGCTGGGTGGACTCGACGACCCGTCGGCGCTCGGCCTCGTACGCGGACAGCGCGCCGGGCAGGTCGGGCTGTTCCTCGATGCAGGCGGCGAGGGCGAGGGCGTCCTCGACGGCGAGTTTGGTGCCGGAGCCGATGGAGAAGTGCGCGGTGTGGGCGGCGTCGCCGATGAGGACGGTGTTGCCGTGCGACCAGCGGGTGTTGACGACGGTGCGGAAGGCGGTCCAGGCGGACTTGTTGGAGCGCAGCGGCCGGCCGCCGAGCGCCTCGGTGAAGATCTTGGCGCAGCGCAGGGTCGAGTGCTCGACGGAGCAGGTGTCGAACCCGGCGGCCCGCCAGACCTCCTCGCGCATCTCGACGATGACGGTGGAGGCGTCGGCCGAGAAGGGGTAGCCGTGGAGTTGCATCACCCCGTACGCGGTCTCGGCGATCTCGAAGCGGAAGGCGTCGAGGGCGAAGTCGGCGGCGAGCCAGATGTAGCGACAGCGGTGGGTGGTCAGGCGGGGGCCGAAGACGTCGGCGTGGGCGGTGCGGGTGGGACTGTGCACGCCGTCGGCGGCGATCACCAGGTCGTGCGCGGCGGCCAGCTCGGCGGCCGGCGGTGCCGCGGTGCGGAAGTGGAGGCGTACGCCGAGGGACGCGCAGCGTTCGCGCAGGATCTCCAGGAGCCTGCGCCTGCCCAGTGCCGCGAAGCCGTGGCCGCCGGAGGTCTGGGTGACGCCCCGGTGGACGATGTCGATGTCGTCCCACCGGACGAATTCTTCCCTGAGCGCCCGGTACACGACGGGGTCGGCGTGTTCGATGCCACCGAGGGTCTCGTCGGAGAGGACGACGCCGAAGCCGAAGGTGTCGTCGGGGGCGTTGCGCTCCCAGACGGTGATGTCGCGGGCCGGGTCGAGCCTTTTGAGCAGGGCCGCGGCGTAGAGCCCGCCGGGGCCGCCGCCGATGATCGCGATCCGCCGCGCGTCGGTCCGGGGCGCGGTCGCCGGGGCCGGGGCCTGCGCCTGGGTCGGGGCCTGGGCCGGTCGGGAGGGCATCGCTACCGGCCCTGCCACTTCGGGGGCCGCTTCTCGGTGAAGGCGGCGTGGAATTCCGCGTAGTCCTCGCCGTGCATCAGCAGGGCCTGGGTGGCGGCGTCCATCTCGACGGCGGCGGCGAGCGGCATGTCGAGTTCGGCGGTGAGCAGCGCCTTGGTCTGTGCGAGGGCGAGGGCCGGTCCGTCGGCGAGGCGGCGGGCGAGCGCCGCCGCCCGTTCGTCCGCCCGGCCCTCCTCGGCCAGCTCGCTGATCAGCCCGATCCGTTCCGCCTCGGGTGCGCGGACCGGTTCGCCGAGCATCAGCAGCCGGGTGGCGTGGCCGAGGCCGACGACGCGCGGCAGCAGGTACGCGGCGCCCATGTCGCCGCCGGAGAGGCCGACCCGGGTGAACAGGAAGGCGAACCGGGCGGACGGGTCGGCGACCCGGAAGTCGGCGGCCAGTGCGAGAACGGCGCCCGCGCCCGCGGCCACGCCGTGTACGGCGGCGACAACGGGGAAGGGGGTCTCACGCAGGGCCCGCACGACCTGACCGGTCATCCGGTTGAAGTCGAGGAGCTGGGCGGTGTCCATGGCGAGCGTCGCGCCGATGATGTCGTCGACGTCCCCGCCGGAGCAGAAGCCGCGGCCCTCGCCCGCGAGCACCAGGGCCCGCACGGCACGTTCGCGGGACAGTTCGGCGAGCAGGTCGCGCAGGTCGGCGTAGGCGCCGAAGGTGAGCGCGTTGAGCTTCTCGGGCCGGGCGAGAGTGACGGTGGCGACCCCGTCGTCCACGGTCAGCCGCAGATGGCGCCACTCGTCCGTGCGGCGGGCGGAGCTGGGAAACGGGCTCATGGAGGGGGCTCCCCTTCAGCCGTCGGCTGCTACCTGCGATCGAACTTATCACCCGTGCGTGACTTCCGTCACGAGAACGCAATACAGGGAGGACGGGAAATAAGTGTCCAACGTCCCTTGCATACCTGTCGGTAGTCCCTTGTCCGATTTTTTTCGGTTCATAAGGTTGAAGGGGAGAAGTCTTGATTCGCAGAGAACACTCTCGTCGCAGAGAGCCCTCTCGTCCCGGAAGGGAAGCCATGCCGTGTCTCCCGATGACCCCTTTCCCACCTCGTGGCGGATCGACCTGCCGCACTCGACGGCGGCCGTCCCCATCGCCCGCGCCCTGATCCGCACCGCGCTCGCGGACATCGACGCGTCGGCCTACGCCGACACCGCGGAGCTGCTCACCGCGGAGCTGGTCGCCAACGCGGTCGAGCACACCGGGAGCGACGGACCCATCGAGCTGGTGGTGGAGCTCCTGCCGACCGGCTGCCAGGTGGAGGTGCACGACCGCGTCCCCGCCCCGCCCGGCGGCCTCGCCTTCCCGCAGCCCGGCGAGGAGCCGGACCCCTGGCAGGAGCACGGCCGGGGGCTGCTGCTGATCCGCACGCTCAGCTCGTCCTGCGGCCACCGCGCGACGGAGCACGGCAAGGCGGTGTGGTTCACCCTGCCCGCCCTCGTGCCCGAGAACTGACCCGGCCCCGCCCCTGCGACGCACCCCGGTGTCCGGCCGGACGCCGCCGGAGCCCCGGGAGCCGGGCCGGACGCCCTCAGCGCCCCGGGTCCGCGGCGGCCAGCCGGGAGCGGCTGCGGCCGTAGCAGGCGTACACCGTCGCGCCGACGACCAGGAACACCGCGAACTGCAGCCAGGTCGCCCAGCCCGTCCCGTACATCAGATAGAGGCAGAAGCCGACGCCCAGGAGCGGGCTCAGCGGGTAGAGCGGCACCCGGAACGATCCCCGCACCTCCGGGTTGCGGCGGCGCAGCACGATCACCGCGAGGTTCACCACGACCATGGTGGCCAGCGTGCCGATGGTGGTCAGGTTCACCACCACGTCGAGCGACGAGAAGGCCGCCGGGACCGCGAAGACCACCGCCACGATCCAGGTGTTGGCGACCGGGGTGGCGGTGCGCGGCGAGACCCGTTCGAAGACCCGCGGGATCAGGCCGTCCCGGGACATCGACATCAGGATGCGGGTCTGCCCGTACATCACCGCGAGCACGACGGACGCGATCGCGACGACCGCCCCGAAGGCGATGATCCCGCCGCCGACCGTCGAGCCGGTGACCTGGTCGACGACGATCGAGAGCGCCGCGGGCCTGTCGGCGACGGCGTCCGGGCCCAGGGCCCCGATCGCGGCGAGGCCCACCGCGCAGTAGAGCAGGGTGACCAGGCCGATGCAGATCATGATCGCGACCGGGATGTTCCGCCGCGGGTTTTTGACCTCCTCGCCGGCGGTGGTGATGGCGTCGAAGCCGATGTACGAGAAGAACGCCAGCGAGGCCCCGGCGGTGACCCCGGCCGGGCCGTGGGCGAAGAAGGGGGTGAGGTTGCCGCGCTCGAAGGCCGTGAAGGCGATGGCGCAGAACAGGAGCAGGATGGTGATCTTGAGGACCGCCATCGCGGCGGTGGCACCGGCGCTCTCCCGGACGCCGCGCACCAGCAGGGTGGCGGCCATCATGACCACCAGGACGGCGGGCAGGTTGATCACACCGCCGTCGCCGGGCCCCGCCGAGAGCGCGGCGGGCAGCTGCGCGCCGAAGAGGCTGTCCAGCAGTTCGTTGACGTACTGGCTCCAGCCGACGGCGACCGCGGAGACCGAGACGCCGTACTCCAGCAGCAGGCACCAGCCGACGAGGAACGCGACGCGCTCGCCGAAGGTCGCGTAGGCGAAGGAGTACGAACTGCCGGAGACCGGGATGGCGCTGCCCAGCTCGGCGAAGGAGAAGGCGGTGAAGACGCAGGTGATCGCGGCGAGCACGAAGGACAGCACGACCGCGGGCCCCGCCTCGGCGACGCTGTCGGAGAGGCCCACGAAGATGCCGGTGCCGACGACGGCGCCGATGCCGAAGCACACGAGCTGGAAGAGGCCCATGGTGCGCTTGAGCCCGTGCCCCTCCAGGTCGGCTCCGGACTCGGCGATCAGCTGGTGGGGGCTCTTGACGCGCGCCCCGGACGGACGCGCGGGGCTCGACGGGCGCAGCGGACTCACGGGGATGGTCTCTTCTCTGGTGGAACACGTGGGGGGACGCGCTCGCCGGAGCCGTGGGGACTCCGGGCTCCGCCACCGGTCCCGGCGGTCGGCGCGGGCCCCGGGGGCCGGGGTCCGCGCCGGTTCCGGAACCGGTGGCGCGCACGGAAATGGGGTTCGAGCGTGCGAGCCCGAACCCCACCAGGAGGCAACATATTAGTCACCTTTCCGCATGTTAACCCAATCGGGTGCATTTCCATGCAGCCGTCAGCCGCGGTCGGCCAGGGTCGCCACCAGGACGGCCTTGATCGTGTGCATCCGGTTCTCGGCCTCGTCGAAGACGATCGAGTGCGCGGACTCGAAGACCTCGTCGGTGACCTCCAGCTCCGCCAGCCCGTGCTCGGCCTCGATCCGCCGCCCCACCTCGGTGCCGAGGTCGTGGAAGGCCGGGAGGCAGTGCATGAACTTCACGTCGGCGTTGCCGGTGGCGCGCAGCACGTCCATGGTCACGGCGTACGGCGCGAGGGCGGCGATGCGCTCGGCCCAGACCTCCTTGGGCTCCCCCATCGAGACCCAGACGTCCGTGACGACGAAATCGGCTCCCCGGACGCCCGTGGCGATGTCCTCGGTGAGCGTGATGGTCGCACCGCTCCCCGCGGCCAGCCGACGGGCCTCGGCGACGACCTTCCCGTCGGGCCAGTACGCCTCGGGGGCGACGATCCGGACGTCCATGCCCAGCAGGGCGCCGGTGATCAGGTACGAATTGCCCATGTTGAAGCGGGCGTCCCCGAGGTAGGCGAAGGCGATCCGCTCCAGCGGCTTGTCGCTGTGCTCGGTCATGGTGAGGACGTCGGCGAGCATCTGGGTCGGGTGCCAGTCGTCGGTGAGCCCGTTGAAGACGGGTACGCCGCCGTACGCCGCCAGCTCCTCGACCGCGGCCTGGCTGTCGCCGCGGTACTCGATGCCGTCGAACATCCGGCCGAGGACCCGGGCGGTGTCCTTCACCGACTCCTTGTGCCCCATCTGCGAGCCGGAGGGGTCCAGGTACGTGGTGGACGCGCCCTGGTCGGCGGCGGCCACCTCGAAGGCGCAGCGGGTGCGGGTCGAGGTCTTCTCGAAGATCAGCGCGATGTTCCTGCCACGCAGCCGCTGCACCTCGGTCCCCGACTTCTTGGCGGCCTTGAGCTCGGCCGCGAGGTCGACCAGGCCGCGGAACTCCTCGGCCGTGAAGTCCAGCTCCTTGAGGAAGTGGCGGCCTGCGAGGTCTATGGCCATGGGGCGGCTCCTGGGTCGGGCGGGGTGCGCACACATTACTGACACTGGAAGTGTATACGACACTATGCATCGCTATACAGGATGGTGTGTCCGCGCCCTCCCCGCTCCCGTGCCGGGGCCCTCGCCTACACCGGGTCGCGCACCACCGGACAGCTCATGCAGCGCGGGCCGCCCCGCCCCCGGCCGAGTTCGCTGCCCCGGATCTCGATGACCTCGATGCCCTCCTTGCGCAGGTAGGTGTTGGTGGTGGCGTTGCGCTCGTACGCGACGACCACGCCCGGTTCGACGGCCAGGACGTTGCAGCCGTCGTCCCACTGCTCGCGCTCGGCGGCGTGCACGTCCTGGGTGGCCGTGAGCACCCGGATCGAGTCCAGCCCCAGGGCGTGCGCGATCGCCTGGTGCATGTGCTCGGGCGGGTGGTCGGTGACCTTCAGGTCCCTGGGCCCGTCTCCCGGCTCGATGGTGTACGAGCGGAGCATGCCCAGGCCCGCGTACTTGGTGAAGGTGTCGCCGTCGACCATCGTCATCACCGTGTCGAGGTGCATGAACGCGCGGCGCTTGGGCATGTCGAGCGCCACGATCGTGCGCGCCGAACCGGCGTCGAACAGTCCGCGGGCCAGCATCTCCACCGCCTGCGGTGTGGTGCGTTCGCTCATCCCGATGAGGACCGCGCCGTGGCCGATGACCAGCACGTCGCCGCCCTCGATGGTGGAGGGGTAGTCGTCCTGCCCCTCCGACCAGTGGTGGAAGGCACCGGCCTCGGGCCCGGTGAACAGGGGGTGGTGACGGTAGATCGCCTCGAAGTGGACGGTCTCGCGCTGCCGGGCCGGCCAGCGCATCGCGTTGATCGACACCCCGTCGTATATCCAGGCTGAGGTGTCCCGGGTGAACAGGTGGTTCGGCAGCGGGTCCAGCAGGAAGTCGTCCTGGTCCATGACATGGAAGCGGACGGACGTCGGCTCGCCGTGCCGTTCCAGGAACTCCCGCTTGGTCATCCCGCCGACGAGCGCGTCGGCCAGTTCGGTACTGGGCAACTCCTCGAAGGCCGTGCGCAGATGCTCGGTGGCGAGCGGGCCGTACTCCTTCTCGTCGAAGACCCGGTCCAGGACGAGCCGTCTGGCCACCGGGATGTCCAGCGACTCACGGAGCAGATCACCGAAGAGGTGCACCTCCACCCCCCGGTCGCGCAGCACGTCCGCGAAGCCGTCGTGCTCCTCCCTGGCACGGCGCACCCAGAGCACGTCGTCGAACAGGAGCGCGTCCTTGTTGCTCGGGGTGAGCCGCTTCAGTTCCAGATCGGGGCGGTGCAGGATGACGCGGCGCAGCCGCCCGGTCTCGGAGTCGACATGGAATCCCATGCCTTCATCCTCACCGTGCGGAGCGCCGTTCACCCGGCGAATCGCCAGCGGGTTTCCGCCGGTCCCACCGACGCGCCCGCCGGCGACCCGCCCCGGCCGCCTCCCCCGAGCCCGCGGGTCGACCGGCTCAGAGCCTCGGGTCGACCGGCTCCGACTCCAGGGCCAGCACCGCGAACACCGCCTCGTGGACCCGCCACAGCGGCTCCCCCTCGGCCAGCCGGTCCAGCGCCTCCAGCCCCAGCGCGTACTCCCGCAGCGCCAGCGACCGCTTGTGCCCGAGGAACCGGCCGCGCAGCCGCTCCAGGTTCTCCGGGCGGGTGTACTCGGGCCCGTAGATGATCCGCAGGTACTCCCGGCCGCGCACCTTGATGCCCGGCTGGACCAGTCTGCCCCGGTCGTCCCGGACCAGTGCGGCGAGCGGCTTGACGACCATTCCCTCGCCGCCGCGGCCGGTCATCTCCAGCCACCAGTCGACACCGGCGCGCACCGACGCCTCGTCCCCGGTGTCGACGACGAGCCGACGGGTGACCTGGAGCAGCCCGGTCGGGTCGTGCTCGACCAGCCGGTCGAGCCAGGCCAGCTGCTCGTCGTGCGGCACGGCGGCCAGCGAGCGCCCCTGGACGGCGAGGATCTGGAACGGCGCGAGCCGCACCCCGTCCAGGCCCCGGGTGCTCCAGCAGTAACGCCGGTACGCCTCGGTGAACGCCGCGGCGTCCTCGGCCCGCCCCTGTTGGCGCCCGGCGAGCTCGCCCACGTCCACACCGCGCGCCGCCGCTGCCGCGAGGGCCGCGTCGGCCACCGGGAGGACGGCACCGGACGAGGCGCCGACCGCGGCGTACTGCGAGCGCAGCAACCCGCCGGCCTTGAGGGACCACGGCATCAGCTCGGCGTCGAGCAGCACCCAGTCGGTGCCCCACTCCTCCCAGAGCCCGGCGGCGGTGACGGCCTCGCGCAGCCGGCCGAGGATCACCTCGGTGAGTGCGGCGTCGTCGAGGAACGGCCGCCCGGTGCGGGTGTACAGCGCCCCGGTCGGACCGTCCTCGGCGCCGGAGTCCTCGGGTGCCTCCCCGACTCCGAACCGTTCGCGGGCCGCGGCCGCATCCCGGCAGACGAGCGCCACCGCGCGCGAGCCCATGTGCTTCTCCTCGCACACGACCCGGGCGACCCCGTCCGCCCGGTACTGGGCGAAGGCTTCGGCCGGATGCTCCAGGTAGCCCTCCTCGTGCGAGGTCGCGGTGGGCGCCATGGTCGGCGGGAGGTAGCCGAGCAGCCGGGGGTCGACGGCGAACCGGCTCATCACCTCGAGCGCGGCGGCGGCGTTCTCCTCGCGGACCGCGATGCGGCCCATGTGCCGGGTCTCGACGATCCGGCGGCCCTGCACGTCGTCGAGGTCCAGCGGCCGTCCTTCCCGGCCGCCGGGCGCCTCCGTGGCCAGCGGCTTGACCGGCTCGTACCAGACCTTCTCGGCCGGTACGTCCACCAGTTCGCGCTCCGGCCAGCGCAGCGCGGTCATCTTCCCGCCGAAGACCGCTCCGGTGTCCAGGCAGATGGTGTTGTTCACCCAGGAGGTGTCGGGCACCGGGGTGTGGCCGTAGACCACGGTGGCCCGGCCCCGGTACTCCTCCGCCCACGGGTAGCGCACGGGCAGGCCGAACTCGTCGGTCTCACCGGTGGTGTCCCCGTAGAGCGCGTGCGAGCGGACCCGCCCGGAGGTGCGTCCGTGGTACTTCTCCGGCAGACCGGCGTGACAGACGACGAGCTTGCCCCCGTCGAGCACGTAGTGGCTGACGAGCCCCTCGATGAACTCCCGCACCCGTCCGCGGAAGGCCGGGTCCTTCTCGTCCTCCCGGTCCAGCTGCTCGATGGTCTCGGCGAGGCCGTGGGTGTGCTGGACCTTGCGGCCGTTGAGATAACGGCCGAGCTTGTTCTCGTGGTTGCCCGGTACGCACAGGGCGTCGCCCGCCGCGACCATGGCCATGACGCGGCGCAGCACTCCGGGACTGTCGGGGCCGCGGTCCACGAGGTCGCCGACGAAGACCGCCGTACGCCCTTCGGGGTGCGTGCCGTCGACGTATCCGAGCTTGCCGAGCAGGGTCTCCAGCTCGGAACTGCAGCCGTGGATGTCGCCGATGACGTCGAAGGGGCCGGTGAGGTGGCGCAGGTCGTTGTAGCGGCGCTCCAGCACCACTTCGGCGTTCTCCGCCTCCTCCTCGGTGCGCAGGACGTGCACCTTGCGGAAGCCCTCGCGCTCCAGGCCGCGCAACGAGCGGCGCAGTTCGCGGCGGTGGCGCTGGACGACGTGGCGCGGCATGTCGGCGCGGTCGGGGCGGGAGGCGTTGCGTGCGACGCAGACCTCCTCGGGCAGGTCGAGGACGATCGCGATGGGCAGCACGTCGTGACTGCGGGCCAGTTGGACCAGCTGCCTGCGGCTCTCGGACTGCACGCTGGTCGCGTCCACGACGGTCAGCCGTCCGGCGGCGAGCCGCTTGCCCACGATGTAGTGCAGGACGTCGAAGGCGTCGGCGCTGGCGCTCTGGTCGTTCTCGTCGTCGGCGACCAGCCCGCGGCAGAAGTCCGAGGAGACGATCTCCGTGGGCTTGAAGTGCTTGCGGGCGAAGGTGGACTTGCCGGAGCCGCTGGCCCCGATGAGGACCACGAGGGAGAGGTCGGTCACCGGCAGTGTGCGCGAGGTACCGGTCATGCGGCTTCCGCCTCCTTCTCGTTCCTGTCGCCGTGCTTGTCGTTGCTCTTGTCGCCGTGCTTGTCGTCGTACTTGTTGCTGTTCCTGCTGTCGGCCATCGTGAACACGGCCATCTGGGTGGGCGGTCCCACCTCGGGGTCGTCGTGCCCCACGGGGACGAAGGCGACCTCGTACCCGTGCCGCCGCGCCACCTTCCCGGCCCAGTCGCGGAATTCGGCCCTGGTCCATTCGAACCGGTGGTCGCCGTGGCGCGCGTGCCCGGCGGGCAGCGTCTCCCAGCGGACGTTGTACTCGACGTTCGGCGTCGTCACCAGCACCGTGCGGGGGCGGGCCGACCCGAACACGGCGTACTCCAGCGCGGGCAGTCTCGGCAGGTCGAGGTGTTCGACGACCTCGCTGAGCACCGCGGCGTCGTATCCCTTGAGCCGCTTGTCGGTGTAGGTGAGCGAGCCCTGCCGGAGCGTGACCCGGCCGGCCTGCCGCTCCCCCATCCGCTCCAGCTTCAGCCGGCGCGAGGCGATGGCCAGGGCGCGCATGGAGACGTCGACGCCGACGATCTCCGTGAAGCCCACGTCCTTCAGGAGCGCCTGCACCAACTGGCCCTGGCCGCAGCCCAGGTCGAGCACCCGGCTCGCGCCCGCGGTGCGCAGCGCCCCGAGGATCGCGGCGCGCCGCTGCTCGGCGAGCGGCACCGGCTTCTCCTCGGTGTCGGTCGTCTCGTCCACGGCGTTGTCGATGCTCTCGACGTCGAGGTCGTCCGACTCCGCGAGCCGTACCATTTCGAGCTGCTGCATCGCCTGCCGGGTCAGGCCCCAGCGCCGGGACAGATAGCGGCTGGTGATCAGCTTCTGCTCGGGGTGGGTGGCGAGCCATCCCTCGCCCGCCCGCAGCAGCTTGTCCACCTCGTCCGGCGCGACCCAGTAGTGCTTGGCGTCGTCGAGCACCGGGAGCAGGACGTACAGCTGCCGCAACGCGTCCGCCAGCCGCAGCTCGCCCTCCAGCACCAGCCGTACGTACCGGGAGTCCCCCCATTCCGGGAACTGCGCGTCCAGCGGTACGGCCACGGCGTCCACGCTCGTCCAGCCGAGCGGGCCGAAGAGCTTGCGCACCAGCTCCGCACCGCCCCGGGCGGGCAGTGCGGGGACTTCGATCCGCAGCGGCATCGGCGCCGCCGCGCGCTCCGGCAGGGCCCGGCACACCCCTCGCAGCGCGGACTTGAAGACCGTGCTCATCGCGACGGAGAGCAGCGAGGAGGCCGCGTACGGGCGGTCGTTGACGTACTGCGCGAGCGCCGCGTCGGGGGCGCCGCCCCGGCCCTTGCCCTTGCCGCGCCGCACCAGTGCCACGGCGTCCACCTCCAGCAGCAGCGCCGCGGTGCAGCGCTCGGCGGATGCCTCCGGGTAGAAGACATGCGCGGTGCCGTGGGAGGTGGAGAACGCCTGCGCCTTGTCGGGATGCTTGTGCAGCAGGAAACCGAGGTCGGTCGCGGGACGTTCCGGGATGCCGGTCGTACTGATTGTCAGGAACACACGTCCGAGTATGGTCCGGTTCACTCCTCCCCCACCAGGTAATTTCACCCGTCCGGTCGTGCCGTCGCCCCTTCTTCCGCCCGGCCCGCCACCGGCCGTCCGAGCATCCCGGCCAGCTCCGCGACGAGGTCCGGTCCGACCCGGCAGCAGCCGCCGATCAGCCGGGCACCGGCCTCCCGCCACGCGCCCGTCCGCCCGGGGTCGAAGGTGGGGGCACCGGCCCAGGCCCGTCTCCCGGCGTCCCACCGCTCCCCGCTGTTGGGGTAGACGACGACCGGCTTGCCCGCCACCTCGGCGGCCACCCGCACCGCCCGGTCCGCGTCCCGCGCGTCGCAGCAGTTCACCCCCACGGCCATCACCTGGTCCCGGCCCGCGGCCAGGGCGAAGGCCGCCTCCAGCGGCTGCCCGGCCCTGGTCAGGTCGCCCGCCACGCTGTACGAGAGCCAGACGGGCAGCCCGCACCCCTCCACCGCCCGCAGCAACGCCTCGGCCTCGTCGATGTCCGGCACCGTCTCCAGCGCCAGCACATCGGGCCCGGCGGCGGTCAGCGCCTCGATCCGGGGCCGGTGGAACCGCTCCAGCTCCCGCACGGAGAGCCCGTAGCGGCCGCGGTACTCACTGCCGTCCGCCAGCATCGCCCCGTACGGGCCGACCGAGGCGGCGACCCAGACGTCCCGCTCCACAGCGCCGGCGGCCCGCCGCGCCAGCCGCACACTGCGGGCGAACAGCTCCTCGGCCTCCGCCCGCCCGATGCCTCGCCGCCCGAACCCCTCGAAGGTCGCCTGGTACCCGGAGGTGATGAGCACCTGCGCGCCCGCCCGCACATAGGCCGCGTGCGCCGCCTCGATCTGTTCGGGCCCGTCGGCCAGCAGCCGGGCCGACCACAGGGCGTCGGACAGATCGCAGCCCTGCGCCTCCAGCTGGTTGGAGAGCCCTCCGTCCAGCAGGACCGGCCCCTGCGCGAGGGCACGTTCGAGCGTGCGGCCGGGCCGCGCACCGGCCCCCGGGGCGGGCCCGGGAAAGGGGCCGGGGACTTCGGGGACGGTCGGGCCGTCTGCTGCACTGGCGGGTCGCACGGGTGACTCCCTCGGTCCTTCACGCATCGGAACAGGAAACGGGGCGGGGCGGGGACTGGGCGGGGCAGAGGCGGGGCGGAACCGGGACCGGGCAAGGGCTGGACGGGCCGGGACCGGGCGGGGCGGAGGCCGCTCCGGCCCGCCTCCCGGCCGGCCGGCCCGGCCCGCCCGGTTTCGGCCTCCTGCTCGGGCGAACCGGGGCCGTACCTCGGCTCAGGCGAGCTGGGACTGCACCTGGGAGGCGATCAGCTCCAGGTGGTCCAGATCGTCCAGGTCCAGGACCTGGAGGTAGATCCGGGACGAGCCGATCGCGCCGTACCGGCCGATCTTGTCGACCACCTCGGCGGGCGAGCCCGCGAGCCCGTTCGCCTTCAGCTCCGCCACCTCACGGCCGATGACGGCGGCACGGCGCGCCACCTCGGCGTCGTCCTTCCCGACACAGACCACCAGGGCGTTGGAGTACACCAGGTCGTCTGCGTCGCGGCCGATCGCCCCGGCCGCCTCCCGGACCCGGCCGAACTGCTTCTCGCTGTCCTCCAGGGAGGCGAAGGGGATGTTGAACTCGTCCGCGTACCGGGCGGCGAGCCGCGGTGTGCGCGTCGCACCGTGGCCGCCGATCAGGACCGGCACCTTGGCCTGCGCCGGCTTGGGCAGCGCGGGCGAGTCGGTGAGCTGGTAGTAGGTGCCGTCGAAGCTGAACGTCTTGCCGACCTCGGTGGCCCACAGTCCGGTGATGATCTCCAGCTGCTCCTCCAGCCGGCCGAACTTCTCCTTGGGGAACGGGATGCCGTACGCCTTGTGCTCCTCCTCGAACCAGCCCGCTCCGAGGCCGAGCTCCACGCGCCCGCCGGACATCTGGTCGACCTGCGCGACCTGGATGGCGAGCACGCCGGGCAGCCGGAAGGTGCCCGCGGTCATCAGGGTGCCGAGCCGGATCCGCCTGGTCTCGCGCGCCAGCCCGGCCAGGGTGATCCATGCGTCGGTCGGGCCGGGCAGCCCGTCCCCAGGGCCCATGCGGAGATAGTGGTCGGAACGGTAGAAGGCGTCGAAGCCGAGGTCCTCGGCCGCCTTGGCGACGGTGAGCAGGGTGTCGTAGCTCGCCCCTTGCTGGGGCTCGGTGAAGATTCGAAGATCCATGCATCCATCCTGCACCTCCGGACACCGGGCCTTCCTCCTCGCCTCCCTCCCCCGCGCCGTCCCCGCCGAAGTCCGGTAGGGTCGCCGCCCCGCACCGTCGCCGCCGGAATCCGGCGCCCCGCCCCACCACCCGGGCCCCGGCGGCCCGCGCGCTCACGGCCGGCCGCGACCGGCCGCCGTCGAGCCCGCCGGGCCGCGAGCCGCACCGTACGGACCGTCCCGCTCCCTGCCGCGCTCCAGATCCTGCTGCCGCTCCCGGTCCTGCTCGTCGAGGCGGCGGAGCATCCCGTGCACCCGGTCCATGGACTCGTCGGCCGCGTCGATCGCCTCCATGCACTGCCAGTACAGGCTCTGTTCGTCGGTCTCGCAGGCCACCCCCACCAGGGCCATCCCCACCTCGCCCAGCAGCGCGCCCAGCCCCGTCAGCGTCGACCTCGGCTCGGCCAGCTCCGAGAGCTGCGCGGCCCGCGCCACCCCCGCCCGCGCCGCCGGGTGGTCCAGTGCCCCGCCGCTGCGCCCGCCGATCTCGCTGAGTCCGCGCGCCTCGGCCCGTAACGCCTTGGGGCCGTCGGCGGCCAGGCGGCTGCCGATCGCCTGGGCCAGCGCCTGGGCCTGCCAGGCCTCCGCGATGATGTCCGGCGTCCCCCTGCTCTGAGCCAGCGCACGACGACTGACCCCGACAAGCCGCTCCGCTTCCATGCGTTCCCCCGTCCGTACGAAAAGCCGTTCACCCCATCCATTACCCACAGTGAGGTCACCAGCACCGAAAAGCCAGAGGAATTCGGAAATCTGTGGACACAAAATCGATTGTGGATAAGTTGATCACTCCGAAGAGTGACGGTCGGGTGATTCGGATGTGTCCGGGAGCCCCGGCACCGGGAATCGGGCCTCGTTGCGATCGATCTTCCCGGCCAGCGCCTCCAGCGGATCGATCCCCAGCACCTCGCAGAACTGGAGCAGATACGCGAGGACGTCCGCGACCTCGTCCGCGACCCGGTGCGCCGTCCCCGGGCTCTCCATCACCCGCGTCGACTCCTCCGGCGTCAACCACTGGAAGATCTCGACCAGTTCGGACGCCTCGACGCTCAGCGCCGCCGCCAGGTTCTTCGGGGTGTGGTACCGCCCCCAGTCCCGCGCGGCCGCGAACGCGGCGAGTCGTTGCTGCAGGGCCCGTACATCAAGTTCTGTCACGGCCCCAGGTCTACCACCGACACCCCGGGGACCTCCCGGGCCCTCACCGCGCCGGACTCCGTGACCGTCCCCAGCAGCCGGAGGTGCCCGGCCCCGCCGATCGACACCGCCAGGGACAGGAGTTCGCGCAGCTGCCGTCCGTCCAGGTCCCGGTCGAGCCCGTCGGTCAGCACGGTGAGGGTCTGCACGGCCGACGGCACCTCGCCCGCGGGGTCCACCGCCTGCACCCCGGGGCCGGTGAGCAGCACCAGGGCCAGCGCGAGATACCTCAGCTCGCCGTCGCCGAGCCGCCCGATCGGCGTGGCGCGTCCCTCGCCGCGGGCGACCGTCGCGCTCAGCGACCCGTCCCCGAGCCGTTCGACGTCCAGCCCGGTCACCGGCCCCGCGCAGCCGGCGCGCACCGCCGCGACCAGCCGGGTGCGGCGCCGGGCGGAACGCGCGTGCTCCCGTTCCAGCACCGCGGCGATGTTCTCGCAGCTCCGGCGCAGCCCGTCGACGCCGGGCGGCACGGGGGCCCGCATCCGCCGCGGCTGCGGCTCGCACCGGAAGACCGACCGCAGGGCCACGACCATCTGCTCGGCCGCGGCCAGGACCTGTAACTGCCCCTCGGTCCGGCCCGCGACCCGCAGCGGCAGCAGGGCCGTCCCGAGCCGGTCGCCCGGCAGTGGCGCCCGGGTCACCGGGACCACGTCGGCGGTGTGCCAGGCCGCCTGGACCGTCGAGCGCCCCGGGTCGCGCAGCGCGGTGGTGAGCAGGGTCTCGCCGCCGCCGGTGAGCCGTTCCCCGGCGATCCGGAGGGTGGGCTCCGTCTGGACGGCGACGTCGAGCCGCACCGGGCCCGCCGGGCCGTCCGCCGTGCAGCCGATCCGGAACCCGCGCCGCCCCTGGGCGTCGGGCACGGCGCCCTCCGGCACGCAGGCGCCCGGATCCGGGAACACCGTCTCCAGCGGCTCCCCGTCGGCCAGCCGCGCCAGCGCCCCGTACGCCCGCAGCACGTTCGTCTTGCCGCTGCCGCCCGGCCCGCCGAAGAGCGTGACCGGGCGGATGGGGAAGGTCGCGCCCCGGTGCGAGGCGAAGGCGGACAGCCGTAACTCGGTGACGACCGGGCCGATCGGGCGGCTCCGCCCCGCGACGCGGCCCCGCTCGGCGGGACGGGTCCGACCGCCGGACGGTCCCGCACCGGCGGCCGCCGGTGCGGGAGCGGGCTCGGACAGGTCGGCGGGGGACGGCGGGATGGCATCCGGGCGGAGAGCAGTCATGGGCGGACCGTACGCAGGGCACGAACTGCCGAACCGTTCCGCCTGAACGACCTTCCTACGATCGGGCTACGCGGTGAACCGCCGTGCCCCGCCGGGCCGGGACGTATGGTCCGCGCGGGTCGTGCGTCCAGGCCCGGCGGCCACGCCGCCCGTGCCCCGGCGGGGCCCGCGGGGCCTGCTACGAACCGGGGATTCCCGCCGCTGCCGCGACCCCCTCGACCTCCATGCCGACCGGCGACAGCAGGAAGACGTTCCGGTCCACCCGGTGCATGCCACTCTCCAGGCCGAAGACGACCCCGCTGGTGAAGTCCAGGATCCGCTTGGCCACGTCCGTCTCGGCGCTGGTCAGGTCGAGCAGCACCGGAATCTGCGCGACCAGGTACTCGGCCACCTCCCGGGCGTCCGCGAAGACCTGTACCCGCAGTACGACGAGTCGTCGCTGTTCGCTCGCCGCGCTCTCCTCGGGGACCGTGCGATGGTCCACCCTGGACGGCCACTCGTTGCGGCTGCGCAGAGGCACGACCTGGGCAAGCCCCTCCCACTGCTCGTCCGTGACGTCGTACCTGTCGTACCTGCTCACCGGACCACCCCGTCTGTGCTTCGGTCCGCGTTGCGCCCGCTGCGCTCGCTGTTCATCGTGCAATTCTCTCGCCACTCACCCGTTCGGCGTACCACCGACACGGCTCACCGGCCGATCGACACCGCCGGGGGCTCCTCGGGCCCGTGCCCGGTGGGCCGGTGCCGGTCGGTTTCCGCGGTCATGTCGACGGGGGTGAACCGTACCGGAAGCCGGACCAGCGCACGGTGGAAGGGTCCCGGACGCCACTTCAGCGCACTGACCGGAACCGCCAGTTCCGCGTCGCACAGCTGGCTGGTGAGCTGTTCGATCGCGGTCATGGCGATGAGCAGCGCCGGTTGTTTCGCCGGGCAGCGGTGCGGGCCCGCGGACCAGGCCAGGTGGGCGCTGGAGCCGGAACGCGGCACGGGATTCACGAGGTCGGGCGCGGACTGGGCGTTGGCCGCGGCGTAGGAGACCAGGATCAGCTGCCCCGCGCGCAGCCGTACGCCGTGGAACTCCGTGTCGTGCCGGGGGTAGTGGGCCGCCAGGTTGGCCAGGGGCGGGTCCTGCCAGAGGACCTCGTCGATCGCCTCGTACGCCGTCTTCGCGCCGCCGTGCAGCGAGCCGGCGTAGCGGGTGTCGGTGAGCATGTGCAGCAGCGCGTTGCCGATCAGATTGGTCGTCGGGTCGTGGCCCGCGCTCATGATCAGGGTGATCTGACGCACGGTCTCGTCGTTGTCGAGACCGGCCGGATGGCCGAGGAGGTACGAGGTGAGGTCGCGGCGCGGGCGGGCGCGCCGGTCGGCGACCAGGGCGGTGACGACCTCGACCAGGTCGGCGTAGGCAGCGGCGGCGTCCTCGGCGGAGTTGAACATTCCGGCGGCGGCCTCGACGACGCGTTCGCTGTCCTCCGGGGCTGCGCCGAACCAGGTGACGAAGACGTGCACGGGGAGGCGCCGGGCGTACTGGGCGATGAGGTCGCCGCTCCCGTCGGCGGCGAATTCGCCGATGAGCCGCTTCGCGACCCGGGTGACCTCGGCCCGCAGGACGTGCGGTTCGATCAGGGCGAGGCCGTCGTTGATGGCGGCGCGGTAGCGGGCGTGCACCTCGCCGTCGCTGAAGAGCGCGGTGGGCCGGTGGCCGAGTACGGGCAGGACCGGCGAGTCCTCGGGAACGGTGGCCTGCCAGGCGCGCGGGTCCTTGGTGAAGGTGTGGGTGTCGCGCAGCAGGTCGACGGCCGCCTGGTAGTCGGTGACCAGCAGGGCGTCGATGCCGGGGGCGATCCGGACCGGGGCGAGGGGGCCGTGCTCGCGCAGGCGCAGATAGTGGCTCTGCGGGTCGGCGGCGAAGTCCGGGCCGTACAGCGCGAGGGGCTGCGGAGGCTGTGCGTACGGTGTCATGACGGGTCCTCGGGCCGGGGCATCCGGGTCAGCACGTGTTCGGCCAGGGCGATCAGCGCGTCGATGCTGCCGCGGCGTTCGCGGGCGTCGCACTGCACCAGCGGGGTCTCGGGCGCGAGGTCGAGGTGTCCCCGCAGGACCTCGTCGGGGTGGACGGGCGCGTCCGGGAAGCGGTTGACGGCGACCGCGTACGGCAGCCCCTGCTCCTCGACCATGTCCATGACCGCGAAGGAGTCGGCGAGCCTGCGGGTGTCGACCAGGACGAGGGCGCCGAGCGCACCGCGCGCGATGTCCTCCCAGAGCGGGAGGAACCGCTGCTGGCCCGGGGTGCCGAACATGTAGAGCACCAGGTCGTCCAGGACGGTGAGCCGGCCGAAATCGATCGCGACCGTGGTCGTGGTCTTGTCCGGCAGTCCCGCGGTGTCGTCGAGCCGGGTGCTGGACTGGGTCATCGCCTCTTCGGTGTGGAGTGTGGCGATCTCCGACAGCGTACGGATCAGGGTGGTCTTGCCCACGCCGAACGGCCCCGTGACGACGAGCTTCATCAGGGTCCTGGCGGCGGGCGGCAGATAGCCGACGCCGGTGCGTTCAGTGGAGGGAGCGGAGTCCAACGAGCAGCCTCTCGACGAGCGACCGGTCGATCTCCCCGGCGCTGGGGATGGGCGGTCGGGTGTGCAGATGTCCGGCGGCGGCGAGGTCCGCGGCCAGGAAGACCGTGGCGCTGACCGGCAGGTCCAGATGGGCCGCGCATTCGACGACGGTGAGCGCCCCCGGTTCGAGCAGCTCGCACAGCCTGCGCTGTTCCGAACCGAGGTCCGGGGGCAGGTCGGTGCCGGTGCGCACGAGCACGTCGAGCCGGTCGAGCGCGGGACCGGCGGGCCTGGTCCGGCCGCCGGTGACCAGATAGGCGGGGATCAGACGGCGCCCCGGTCCGGCGTTCATGGCCGGGCGGTGGTGTCCGGCTTGCGGGCGGGTGCGTTCATCGCCCGGGTGAGGGCGGTGACCTGCACCTGCATCTGGTAGGCGATGTCGCCGAGCTTGGCCCCCGGTTCCGCGAACAGGGCGAGCGTGGTGTTGTTCCCGGCCGGTACGACGATGGCGAAGCCCAGGTCGGACTCGACGACCGTCTGGGCCAGGCGCGGCGCCTCGGCGTCGGTGAAGGCCGTGGTGAACGCGCGGGCCGCGGCGTGCAGCGTGGCGGTCATGGCGGCGACCCGCTCGCCGGAGGCGCGGTCCAGGCCGGGCGAGGCGCCCTCGACGAGTCCGTCACCGGTGGCGACCACCGCGTGCTGGACACCGGGCAGTTCCAGCAGTGGGGTCAGCACCCATGCGAGGTCACCGGTGGTGGGGGTGGGAGCGCTCACGGCTTGTCGTCTCCTTGGTCGTTCTGGCGGTCGTGGTCGTCCTGGTGGTCGTGGTCCGGAGCCGGTGCGGATGACCGGTCCGCGAGGCTCCTGCCGTTGAGGGTGCCCTGCTGGAGCGCCGCCCAGGAGGCCCCGGCCTGCTCGGGCGTACGGAGCGCCTGTTCGCGGTCCTGTCCGGCGGGGGGCTCGGGCCGGGCCGGGGCCGGGCGCGGGGTGCGCCGACGGCGGCTGGGCAGTCCGGTGGCGGGCCCGGCGGCGGGTTGCGACACGGGTACGGGCTCCTGCTCGGCCGGTACGGGAACGACGGGGGCGGTGGAAACGGCGGGAACGGCCGGGGCGGCGGGTGCGGGTACGGGTACGGCTGCGGGTGCGGGTGCGGCGGGAACGGCCGGTTCCTGCGCGCGCACCGGTTCGGGGGCGAGGATGGAGAGGGTGCGGTCGTTCTCCAGCACGGTCAGCAGGTGGGCGGGGACGCGCAGCATCGTGCGCATCCCGCCGAACGGCGAAGCCTCGATGTGGCAGTCGAAGCCGTACTGCGCCACCAGCCGGCCGACGACGGCGAAGCCGGTCTGCGGCGGGTCGCCCAGCTCGGTCAGGAGGACCTCGTCCGGCCCGGCCAGCAGGGTTCGCGCCCGGTCGAGCGCGTCGTCGTCCATGCCGATGCCCGCGTCGTCGACCACCAGGAAGGCGCCCCGGCCGCCGCTCTGCTGGAGGGTGACCTGGACGTCGGTGTCGGGGTGCGAGTAGGCGGTGGCGTTGGCCAGGAGTTCCGCCAGCGCGATGGCCAGGGGTTCGGCGGCGCGGGCGACCAGGGCGAGCCGTTCGTCGCGCAGGTGGTTGGCGACCTTCACGCGTTCGTAGCCGGCGACCCGCGACTGGGCTCCGAGGACGATCTCGACGAGCGGCGAGTTCTGGCGGGCGAGGCCCGGCCAGGCGCCGCAGAGCACGGCGGTGGTCTGGGTGCGCCGCAGGGCCAGTTCGTTGCGGAAGTCCAGTTGCAGGATGCGCGGGTCGTCGTACTCGTGCTGGAGCTCGTGCAGCAGTCGCTGGGACTGGTTGAGCAGGGACTGGATCTTGGCGGAGGTGCCGCGCATCGCCGCGCGGGCGGCGGCGTCGACGCGTCCGCGCTCCTCCAGGACGGCCGCGCGGGCCGCCTGCACCGACTCGGCGAGCAACCGGGCCGCCTCGCCGTCGATCTCGGCCGCCTCCCGCAGTCCGGGGACCTGTGCGGTGGGGTGGGAGAGCGCGATCGCGACGGCGGGTATCCGCTTGCGGGCCAGTTGGCGGATCTCCTCGGTGAGGGCCGCGGTGCGGGCCTCGGCCGCCTTGGCCTGGCGCTCGGCCACCTCGACCCGGCCCAGGGCCGTGTACTCGGCGCGGGCCGCGCCCTGCGCCCGGACCATCGCCGCCACGGCAGCGGCGACGGCGATCACCGCCACTATCCATCCCATGCCGTCACCGCATTCCTGTCGTCGGATCGGTCGTCCGGCCCGAGCGACGGCCGAAGGTCCGCCTGCTGCCTACTGTCGCGCCGGGTCCGCCTGCCGCGGGGCCCGCTCCGTCTCCCGGGCCACCACGGCGACATCGGTCATCACTTCGAGCACGCCGGGCAGTTCGGAACCGTCCAGATGCCGGTACTCGCTGCCGACGGTCACCACGAGCCGCTCGGGAAGGCCGAGTTCCGGGTGGCGGCCCTCGCCGATGATCCGGCGGGCCGCCTCGACGGAGGGGACGCCCGCGGCGTGGAAGGCGTGGGCGCGCTCGCGCACGTACTCCAGGTACACGATGTGGTCGCGCACCCCGGCCCGGTCGAGGATCGGGCCGTGTCCGGGGACTATGGTCGCGGCGCCGGTGGCCAGCACCTGTTCGCAGGCCGAGATCACGTTGTCGATCGGGCCCGCCCAGTGCACCGGGTGGTCGCCGGGCCGCTCCGGGGTGGACGAGAAGATGACGTCGCCGCTGAACACGGTGTCCTGCACCGGCAGGTGGACGATCAGGTCACCGGCGGTGTGCGCGGGCGGCAGCGAGGAGATCCGGACGGGGTAGTCGCCCAGGGTCAGTTCGAGCTCCCCGGTGAAGTACGTGGTCGGCACGACCGGTTCGGTGCCCGACCAGTCGAAGACGCCGAAGTGGCGCGCGAGGTAGTCCCCGAGCGGTGTGGTCCGGTCGCCCGCGGTGACGAGGGCGTGCTGCTGCTTGGGCGTGGGGTCGTAGTGGATGTGCTCCCGGGCCTCGCGGGTCACGATGATCTCCGCGTCCGGGAGCACCCCCGCGCCCCAGAAGTGGTCGCCGTTCGCATGGGTGACGATCACCCGGTCGACGTGGACGCCCTCGGGCAGCCGCTTCGTGGACTCGGCCAGGAACCGGCCGGCCAGCACGGGGTCGTACGGGGTGTCGATCCAGAGCGCGCCGCGGGGCGAGACGAGGAGACCGCAGTTCGCCAGCCCCCAGCCCCGTTTCGGCGGAAGCCACGCGTACAGGCCCTGCCCGAGGTCAACGACGTCCCCACCCGTGATCGACATGGACGCGATTATGCCGACCCCGATCCGGCCACGCGTTCGAACTCGGCCACTGACCTATCCCGTTGGCGTGAAATCATCCTTCATTTCGCTCATCGGCAGGGTGGCGGTAACCCTGCGGAATCGGCACCCCGCATCCCTACATGCCATATTTCAGTCAATTCATGCCAATTCACCTGGCGATGTCACGCGCCGAGACGGGCATCCCTCACGGAGCCACCAAACCGGAACAAGCCGATTACCCACCGAGCATGGCTGAAAACAGCTGTCCGAAGATCTTCGTGGCGGCACCGGAGGGAGCCGGTCCGGAGGCCCCGTACGGGCCGGTGCGCCGCCGGACCGGCGCGGGCGCTACGCGGACCGGCGGACCTGGCCGCCCTCGAAGTAGGCGACCAGTTCCGGGTCGAGGGCGGGCACCTCGTACGGCACGCCGCCCTCGCGCAGGGAGCGGGTCGCGAGCACACCGGCCGCGACGCTCATCCGGGCGGCGACCGGCGAGGTGTCGGTGACGCCGCCCTCGCGCACGAACCGGCAGAACTCCCGCATGATCCGGGTGTCCCCGCCCCCGTGCGAACCGCCCGCGTCCGGCACCCGGTAGGTGATGTCGGCGTCGCGGCGGTATCCGCTGGGGCCGGAGTTCCAGACCCTGACCTCGTCGCCGGGGCCGTCGCCGAAGTTCTCCAGCCGGCCCTCGGTGCCGATGACCGTGTAGTTGCGCCAGTAGTCGGGGGTGAAGTGGCACTGCTGGTAGGCGGCCACGACGCCGTTGTCGAGCTGCATGTTCATCACGGAGACGTCCTCGACGTCCACGATGTGGTGCAGGTCCTTGCGGGCCGTCGGCGGCCAGTCGAACTCGCGCAGCCAGTTCTCCGGGCGCGGGGTGTCCGGCTCGCGGCGCGGCAGGTCGCCGTAGACGAGGAGGTCGCCGAGCGCGTTGACGCGGCGGGTGTAGCCGCCGGCCAGCCAGTGCAGGACGTCGATGTCGTGGGCGGCCTTCTGGAGCAGCAGGCCGGTGGTGCGGGTCCGGTCGGCGTGCCAGTCCTTGAAGTAGTAGTCGCCGCCGTAGCCGACGAAGTGGCGCACCCAGACCGTCCGGGGCTCGCCGATGTCGCCGCGGGCGATGATGTCGCGCATCAGCCGCACCACGCCCATGTGGCGCATGTTGTGTCCGACGTACAGCCCGGTCCCGGTCTCGTACGCGGCACGCAGGATGTTGTCGCAGCTCTCGACGGTGATGCCGAGCGGCTTCTCGACGAAGACCGGCTTGCCGGCCCGCAACGCGTCGACGGCGATGGCCTCGTGGGTGTCGTCGGGGGTGGCGACGACGATCGCGTCGAGGTCGTCGCGGTCGAGGAGCAGCCGGTAGTCCTCGACCGCGACGTCGGTGCCGAACCGCTCGGCCTCGCGCCGCCGCACCTCGGGGTCGAGGTCGCAGACGGCGGTGATCGCCGACCCCTGTCCGGGGTGGTGGGCGGAGGTCGCGATGGTACGGCGCAGGCCGAGCCCGATGACGCCGAGTCGCAGGTCTGACACGGTGGTCCCTTCTCTGTCTGTACTGGTGGTGCATGGTCCGCGCCGTGGGGCGGACAGGTCCGTACGGGACGGGTTCATAGTTCACGACAGCGCACACCGGTGGCAAGAGTTGCTCATTTCATGGACTTATCAAACATGAATGGGCATCGATGTGCCGTTCAGTACGCACGACGCACACAGCGCGGTCCATGTCGCACGGACCTCGCGCGGAAAGGACGGCGGGCGGGCACCCCGGAGCCCGGGGTGCCCGCCCGCCGCGGGGCCGCCGTCGCGTCAGACCGCGACGACCGTGACCCCGGCCTCCGTGAAGCGGGCGGCCGCCTCGGGCGCGATGCCCTTGTCGGTGACCAGGAAGTCGACCTGCCCCAGATCACAGACCCGGGCGAAGGCCCGCTTGCCGATCTTCGAGGAGTCGGCGGCCACGACCACCCGTTGCGCCTGCTGGGCGAGCAGCCGGTTGATGCTGGCCTCGCCCTCGTGGTGGACGTACGCGCCGCGCTCGGTGTCGATCGCGTTGACCCCCAGCACGGCGACGTCCAGGGTGATCTCGCCCAGCACTCCGCTGGCCAGCGGTCCCGTCAGCTCGTACGACTGCGGCCTGGCCACCCCGCCGGTCACCACGATCTTGATCTGCGGGCGGATGACCAGCTCGTTGGCGATGTTGAGCGCGTTGGTGACGACGGTCAGCGTCGGCTGGCCGCCCGCCCCCATGGCACCCTCGCCCACGATGTCGGAGCGCATCGCCAGCGAACGGGCCACCTCGGTCAGCGTCGTGCCGCCGGTCAGCCCCACCACCTCGCCGACCGCCACCAGTTCGGAGACCGCGCGGCCGATGGCCTGCTTCTCCGGGGCGTGGCGGCCGGTCTTGTAGCGCAGGGCGAGCTCGTAGCTGACGCCGTGCGCCACCGCGCCGCCGCGGGTACGGGTGAGCAGCTGCTGCTCGGCGAGCTGGTCCAGGTCCCGGCGGATGGTCGCGGCCGAGACGTCCAGCGTGGCGGCCGCGTCCTCGACCTCCACCCGGCCGTTCTTGCCGACGAGTTCCAGCAGCGCGTTCCACCGGGCATCCCTGGACAAGAGAACTCTCCTCACCGGCCCGGCCTTCGGGCACCCATCCCCTTGGATACGGTCGCCGGACACGCGCAAGCGTCGCACAAGGCCCCGCCCAGTCAAGCATCCTGCAAACTGTTTGCTTGAAGATGTTCATACAGCGCGTGTAACGTGCGCAAACGAGCATCCACTACGAGTACGGAGTGCAGACGTGTCTTTTGTCGAGACCGAGACCGCCAGTCAGCCGAAGTGCTGGCGCCGTGCCGCCGAGCTGGCCCGGACCGACACGGGCGCGCTGCCCGCCACCGGCGAGCGCATCGCGGTCGTCGGCTGCGGCACCTCGTTCTACATGGCCCAGGCGTACGCCGCGCTCCGCGAGGGCTCCGGGCAGGGCGAGTCCGACGCCTTCGCCGCCTCGGAGTTCCCGTTCGGCCGCGACTACGACCGGGTCGTCGCCCTCACGCGTTCGGGGACCACGACCGAGGTGCTGGAACTGCTCGGCCGGCTCCGCGGCACCACCCGCACGGTGGCCATCACCGCCGACCCGGACACCCCGGTCATGGCGGCCGCCGACGACGTCGTCGTGCTCGACTTCGCCGACGAGCGGTCCGTCGTGCAGACCCGGTTCGCCACCACGCTGCTGACCCTGCTCCGCGCCCACCTCGGCCTGCACACCGACGACGTGG
Organism: Streptomyces sp. NPDC006435; assembly: GCF_040612315.1. Taxonomy (NCBI): domain Bacteria; kingdom Bacillati; phylum Actinomycetota; class Actinomycetes; order Kitasatosporales; family Streptomycetaceae; genus Streptomyces; species Streptomyces sp. NPDC006435. Next base: position 3,371 of record NZ_JBEXPY010000016.1, on the reverse strand, counting down.
TCCGCGACGCGGAGACCGCGCTGGCCGAGCCGCTGCCCGAGGGGCTGCTGGAGTGCACCCAGTTCAGTTTCCTCGGCCGCGGCTGGACGGCGGGGCTCGCCAACGAGGCGGCGCTCAAGATGAAGGAGGCGTCGCTGTCCTGGACGGAGTCGTACCCCGCGATGGAGTACCGCCACGGTCCGATCAGCATCGCCACCACCGGCACCGCGACCTGGATGTTCGGCACCGCCCCCGAGGGGCTCGCCGAACAGGTGCGGGCGACCGGCGCCCTGTGGGTGGAGAGCGGCCTGGACCCGCTGGCCGAGCTGGTGCGCGTCCAGCGCCTGGCGATCGCCCGCGCCGCCGCCCGCGGTCTGGACCCGGACAGCCCGCGTCACCTGACCCGCTCGGTGGTGCTCACCGAGTCCTGACCCCCACGGCTCCGATGCTCCCGGAGGGACCGGTCGCCCGGTCCCTCCGGACGCGCGTCGGGCTCAGGACTCCTCGAAGTAGGCGTCCAGGACCTCGTCGAGTTCCGCCGCCCACTTCTTCAGGTCGCCCCTGGCCGGTGCCTCGACCTCGGCGTTGAACCACCGCCGGGTCGACATGTGCACCGTGACGGTGAACCGGCGGCCGAACCGGGGAGTCTTCACCTCGACGGCGCCGATCTCGTCCCACCGGAAGTCGGCCTCCTGGTCGTCCAGGCGGAACCGGACGCCGGTGCGGTCCACGGTGATCGACCCGCGTCGGTCGCTCACCTCGAAGGCCGGGCCGTCCGCCTTCTCCCCTTCCTCCGGCGCCGGTTCGGTGTCGGCCCCGGATTCGGCCTCCGCGACGGGACCGGCGTCGGCGTCGGTCTCCGGGTCCTTCCGTTCCGGGCCGGTCCTTTCCGGCTCCGCCACCGGTTCCTTCTCCGGGGCCTTCTCCGGGGCCTTCTCCGGAGCCGTTTCCTGGCTCGTGTCCGGCTTCACGGCGGTGGCGGGGGTCGTGAGACCAGGGATGTACGCCGGGTCTGTCCCTGCGGCGTACCCGGGCTGAGTGTTCGGATCTATGCGCTGCTCCACGGCGGGCAGTATGGCCGACGAACCTGTACGGAGCCAGCGCCCCTGCCGTACGGGGGGCCGCCGCACCCTCCTCCGGGCCCGTACGACCGGGTCAGCGGCCGTGCTCCGCCAGAAGTTCGGCGGTCCGGTCCAGCGGAAGCGCCGGGACGTGATGCCCGGCCCGGCCGGTCATCGCGTGGGCCCCGGTGAGCACGTTGAGCACCGCCTCCTCCACCGACTCGACCACCGCCTCGTAGAAGGGGTCCATCCGGCCCCAGGGCACGAAGCGCATCGACTCGTACGGCGCGCTGCCGTCGTTCTTGGGGAACGTACTGGTCAACGCGGACGGGTTGGCCGTGGAGAAGGCCAGGAAGAGGTCGCCGGAGAAATGGCTGCCGGTGGTGCCGGTACGGGCCAGGCCCAGCGTCACCCGGCGGGCCAGCGCCTTGCACTGTCCGGGCAGCAGCGGGGCGTCGGTGGCCACCACGACGATCACCGAACCCGCCCCGGGCGGCACCGGGCGTTCCCCGCCGGGCTCCGCGACGGGCGGCTCCGCCACCGTTGCGGACAGTTCGCGCCCCACCGGCACGCCGGCCACGACCAGTTCGCGCCGCGCGCCGAAATTGGCCTGGACGAAGGCACCGACGGTGTACCGGTCCTCGCCGTACCGCACCACCCGCGAGGCGGTGCCCGAGCCGCCCTTGTAGCCGTAGCAGCGCATGCCCGTGCCGCCGCCGACGCATCCCTCCTCGACCGGGCCGGAGGCCGCCGCCCCGATCGCCTCCGCCGCGTGGTCGGGCCGCACGGCCGCGCCGTGGATGTCGTTGAGGTGGCCGTCCCAGGTCTCCGTGACCACCGGCAGCAGCCATTCCGGCGCCATGCCGCCGCAGTTGGCGCGCACCCACTCCACGACGCCCCGGTGCACGGGGCCGACCGCGTACGTGTTGGTGATGACCACCGGCACGGCGAGCGAGCCGCTCTCCTCGATCCAGGCGGTGCCGGTCATCTCGCCGTTGCCGTTGAACGAGTGCCAGCCGGCCGCGCAGGGCGTGCCCACGCCGTCCCGGCCGCGCGGCAGGAGCGCGGTCACCCCCGTACGCACGTCGTCGCCCTCGACGAGGGTGACGTACCCGACCTCGACGCCCGGCACATCCGTGATCGCGTTCCACGCACCGGGCTCGCCCTGCAGCGGGATGCCCGCCTCGCGTGCGCGCATGCGGCCCTCGCCGCGGTGATCTGCGTTCATGCGGTGAGAGGTTACGGGAACGGGGCGCGCCCGACGAGAGGGCCCGAGGGCCCTCCCGGGCTCCCCGTCGGGCGGCCGGCGGCGGCTCTCAGGCCTGCTTCTCCACGACGATCGCGGTCACCAGCAGTCCGTCCGCGACCAGCCACCGGCCGTGGAACCCCGACGGGTCCTCCGCGGGCCCGGCCGGCGGCTCCGGGACCGCGCCGAAGGGCGCCCGGGGGTTCGCGGCGCTTCCCGCCGTCGCCCGGGAGGCCAGGATCTCGGCGGTGAAGCTGCCGTCCGGGTGGAGCACGATGTCGGCCTCCTCGAAGCCCAGCCAGCGGTGGGTCAGCGGGAACCACGCTTTGTAGACGCTCTCCTTCGCGCTGAACAGCAGCCGGTCCCAGTGGATGTCCGGGTTCCGCCGGCGCAGCTCGTGCTCGCGCTCCTGTTCCGTCGTCAGCGCGATGTTCTCGTGCACGTCGTCGGGGAGCGGCGCGTTGTGCTCGGCGTCGATGCCGATGGTGAGCACGTCCGCCTCGCGCGCCACGACGGCGGCGCGGTAGCCCACGCAGTGGGTCATGCTGCCGACCGTGCCCTGCGGCCAGACCGGGGCGCCGCGTTCGCCCTTGAGGATGGGGACGGGTGCGATGCCCAGCTCCCCGAGCGCGCGGCGCGCGCAGTGACGCGTCGTGGTGAACTCCAGTCTCCGCTTCTCCACGTAGCGGTGGACCAGTGCCTCCTCGGCCGGCATCAGCACGGCGTCGGGCAGGTCGGAGAACACCTCTGCCGCCACCGCCCCCGACGGCAGAATCTTCTCGATCACGATCTCCCCTTGCCTGCTGACTGCCCACACCCCGTACCGGTCCCGGAGCCGGTCCGTCCGGGTGCCGGACGGCCGGTGCACGGGACGCCCGCCGATGTTCCCCGGCCGCGCCCGGCGCGGTCGGGTGCCGTCGGACCCGGTGTGCACGACGGTATCTCGTGTTCCGTGCCGTCACGCACGAAGGGGGGTGCCGCGCGGACTGCCGCCGGGCCCGGATCTACACACAGGACGGCCGGCTGGCGATCACCGTCATCCAGGAGGGCGTGGTCCGCGTCCCCCGGGTCTGACCCGGCTCCGT